>JBGTSH010000227.1:0-17125 GCA_041940405.1 Polyangiaceae bacterium | reverse complement strand
CGTCGCCTGCTCCACCCCGTCCGTCCTCGATTCGATACGTGCCTGCCGCGTGCCAGCTCATGCGAATGAAGAGGGGACCGTAGTGGCCATAATCGGCGGGCCACCACGGCTGCGACCTCGTCATCGCGTCGACCAGGTCCTTCTTGAGCGCGTCGACGTCGAGCGTCGCGAAGGCGGCGGCATAGTCGAAGTCGACGCCCAGTGGGTTCGAGCGAGGGGAGTGCTGATGCAGCACCTGCAGATCGAGCTGGTTCGGCCACCAGTCTCGATTCGTCCTCGGACGGGTCGCCTTGGGGCTCGGAGACGGGATCGCGGGGTTCTCGCTCTCGCTGGCGCTGTTGGTCACGACGGTTTCCCTCCACTCGCTCCTCACGACACGCGACGCGAGGCAGCTGACAACTGCCTACTCGATCTCGGCGATGGAGGCATCGCGATCGCGCCGCGCAAAACGACCACGTGGCGCCTGTTTAGCAGCGGGCGGGTCGTCACATACGTCGTAGGACACCCGATCATGTGCTGTCCGTCCAGGCATGCGACGTGCTCCAAGAGATCGTCGAGGTGGAAGCAGCACCGGCGAGGGAGGCGAACGATTCGCCGAGCTTCGGCAGGGGCCATCTGAGGTTGGTCCTTTCCCTCCTTCCGCCCGTCGTCGCGCTGGCGCTCCATCTATCTCTGCCGGACCTCACGAGCCACGTCTGGTTTCTGTTCTTCTATCCCGCCGTCTTCCTCAGCTCGTGGATCGGCGGCCTGCGAGTCGGCCTGGTCGCGACGGCCATCTCGGCCGTTTCTGTGTTGTGGTTCATCGTTCCTCCCCCCTACTCCGTCCCCAAGGAGCCCAGTTCCTATTTCCCTCTCGTCGTCTTCCTCCCGATGGGTGTGCTCTTCGCCATCTTCCACGACCGCCTTCGAAGAGCGAGCCAGAGCGCCGCCGAGGCGCTCGCCGCTTCCGAGCGTGCGAACGAGCGCCTGACGACGAGCATCCGCGAGCGCAAGCGACTCGAGGCAGTGCTTCAAGCGAGCCACGCAGATCTCGTCCGCGCGCAATCGGTCGCCGGTGTTGGCAGCTGGCGGCTCGACGTCCGCCACGACAGGCTCGAATGGTCGGAGGAGGAGTACAGAATCTTCGGCGTCGCACCGGGCACGCCGATGACCTACGAGGCGTTCCTCGCCTACGTTCACCCGGACGATCGCGCGTGCGTCGATCGGGAGTGGAGCGCCGGGCTCCGCGGCGAGCCCTACGATATCGAGCACCGTATCGTCATCGGCGACGACGTCCGATGGGTACGCGAGAGGGCCGATCTCGAGCTCGACGAGCAGGGCGTGCTCGTCGGCGGCATCGGGGTAACGCTGGACATCACCGACCGAAAGCGGCGTGAAGAGGATCTGCGCCGGACGCAGGAGCGACTCGACCTCGCGCTTCGCGGAGCAGATCTCGCCACGTGGGATTGGAACGTCACCACGGGCGAGGTGATCTTCAATCCACGCTGGGCTCAGATGCGTGGCTACCGTCCCGACGAGATTCGAGGGCACGTGGACAGCTGGATCTCCGGCGTACACCCCGAAGATCTGCCACGTGTGCAGCAGGTGCTGGAGGATCACTTCCGAGGTCGCCGCGAGGACTACGCGATCGAGCATCGCGTGCGGACGAGGTCAGGTGAGTGGATCTGGATCCTCGACGTAGGCAGAGTCTTCACGCGAGACGAGCGCGGCGAGCCCCTACGGATGGTAGGAGTCGAGCTCGATATCACCTCCAGGAAGCGAGCCGAGGAGCAGCTTCGTCTTGCGGAGGCGAAGTCCGCCGGGATCCTCTCCATCGCAGCGGATGCAATCATTTCGATCGACAAGGACCAGCGCATCACGCTCTTCAACGAAGGCGCCGAAACAATCTTCGGTCACGCCAAAGGTGAAGCCATTGGTCGTCCGCTGGACATCCTCATCCCTGAGCGGCTCCGGGATCTCCACAGAAAGCACGTAGAGAGGTTCGCCTCCGGCGAGGAGGTCTCACGGAGAATGGGCAATCGCCATGCGGCATCCATCGTCGGCCTGCGAAAGAGCGGAGACGAATTTCCTGCGGATGCAGCCATTTCGAAGCTCGAGGTTGCCGGCGAGCGAATCCTCACGGTCGTCCTCCGGGACATCACGGAGCAGAAGCGCATCGAGCGTGAGCAGACGTTCCTCGCCGAGGTGGGCCGCGTTCTGGCGACCACGCTCGACTACGAGGAGACGCTGTCGAGGATCGCCGACCTCGCGGTTCGAGATCTCGCCGACTTTTGCATCGTCGACGTCGTCGAGGATGGCGAGGTTCGGCGATTGAAGGCCCTCGCCCGACAGTCGGACAAGACGTGGGTTGCCGAAGAGCTCATGCGGATCCGGCTCGACCCCGAGCGGCCACGCCTGGTCTCGGCCGTTTTCGAGACGCGGAGGCCAATGCTCATCGAGCGCGTGACGCCGGAGCACATCGCCGGCTGGGCGCAGAGCGAGGAGCACCTCCAAGCCCTGCTTGGCCTGGATGCAAGGTCCGTCGTCGTGCTGCCGCTGCTCGCGCGTGACAAACTCTTGGGAGTCCTCGCGGTCGTCTCTTCGAGTCGAGCCTATGGGCCGGCCGATCTCCGCCTGGCAGAAGAGGTCGCGCGCCGTGCGGCGCTCTCGATCGAGAACGCGCGCCTGTACCTCGCCGCGAAGAGAGCCGTGCAAGCTCGCGACGACGTGCTGGGGATCGTCGCGCACGACCTCCGCAACCCGCTGAATTCGATCGTGATGCAAGCCTCGATGCTTCATCGTCACGATGGCGAGCCGGAGCGTCGATCCCATAAACCGGTAGAGGTCATCGAGCGAGCGGCGAACCGCATGAATCGGCTCATCCAGGATCTGCTCGATGTGACGCGGATGGAGGCGGGCCGTCTGACCATCGAGCAGCGCTGCTTGCCAACGGCGCGGGTGCTTTCGGATGCGATCGAGGCGCAGAGATCGCTGGCTGCGTCGGCCTCGTTGGAGCTGGCGGTGGACGTGGCGCCGGATGTTCCCGACGTGTGGGCGGACCGCCACCGACTCCTCCAGATCTTCGAGAACCTCGTCGGCAACGCCATCAAGTTCACCCAGCCGGGTGGGCAAGTCACGGTCGGAGCCGCACCACGAGACGGTGAAGTCTTGTTCTGGGTCGCTGATACCGGCTCCGGGATCACTGGTGAGGACGTACCGCACCTCTTCGACCGGTTCTGGCAGGCACAGAAGAAGGAAGCGCGCCGAGGCGCAGGCCTGGGCCTGCCCATCGTCAAGGGCATCGTCGAGGCCCATGACGGGCGCATCTGGGTCGAGAGCACGCCGGGACGCGGAAGCATTTTCTTCTTCACGATTCCGTGCGTAGCCCGCAGCGACCAGCGTCGGGTCGAGCAGCGGCTGGGCAGCCCCTGAGAGATCGACTGCGGCGGGTCAATCCATCGCGCGCAGCTCGTCGTCGAGCCTGGCGTCGAGGGCGTCGCTCGTGTCGGTAGCACCCGCGGACTCTTCGACTCGGGCGGTGCGAGCCGTTTGGAGCCACCGACGCACCGCGTACACGAGGCCGAGACCGGCGAGCACCGCGAGGCTCATCACGACGAAGCCGGCCGAGCCGAGCGACACCGAATCGGAGCTCGCTCGGACCCGCTCGCCGTACCTCGCGATGAAGTCGGCCTCGATGGCGGCAGGGTCTTCGCCCGCGAGGAGCCGCGTGCGGATCTCTGCTCGGAGTTGGTCGGGCGTCGAGCCGCTGTGAACATCGAGGGTCTGGTTCCAGCAGCACGGCGCCACGAGCCGCCCGAGGAGCTCGCGCTCGCCCGGCGCCTCTTGATCCAGCTGGCGGACCACGCTCGCTCCAGGGGCATGATCGCCGGCGAACGACGGCACCGCGATGACGAGCACGGTCGCAAAGAGGAGGACGCGGACCGACATCATGGCCACAACCGTGGGGCATTGTGGTCGCCTGCGCAAACCAGTTGCAGCGGGGATTGCCGGCGCGCTTGCCAAGGAGTCTGTTAGGAGGGGATACGTGTCAGACGACGAGAAGCCCGCCCCCGACCCGGACGCCCCGCAGGCGCTCGAGACCGACAAACCCTCCGAGGCCGCCGGGGCCCCCCGACCCTCCGAGGCCGAGGCGGGACCGGCACCTGCAGAGGAAGCCGAAGGGGGCTTCATCGTCGGGATCGGCGCATCCGCCGGGGGTCTCGAAGCCCTGAGCGAGCTCCTGCGGCACGCGCCCTCGGACAATATGTCGTTCATCGTGGTCCAGCACCTCGCTCCGGATCACGAGAGCGTCCTGCCGCAGCTCCTCGCTCGCGGCTTGTCGTTGCGGGTCCTCACTGCAACGGATGGCGCGACGATCGAGCCCGGCTGCGTCTATGTCATCCCGCCCAACGCAGACCTGGCCATCCTTCAGCGCGTCATCCGCGTCATGACGCCCGAGGGCGGATACGGCCCGCGCCTGCCCGTCGACTACATGTTCCGCTCACTCGCCCAAGACCAGGGGCACCGTGCGATCGGCATCGTGCTCTCTGGTACGGGCACGGACGGGACGCTGGGTATCCAGGCGATCAAGGCGGCCGGCGGCTTCACCTTCGTCCAGGACCCGTCGACCGCGAAGTACGACGGCATGCCTCGCAGCGCGCTCGCGACCGGCGCCGCGGACTACTGCCTCCCCCTGAAAGAAATCGGACAAGAGCTCGCGCGCATCGCGAAGCAGCCTCGCTCGCGGTCCAAGGAACGGCAGGCGGCGCCGGCGCCCGCGACGCAAGATCAGCTCGCCAAGCTCTTCGTGCTCGTCCGCTCGGAGTTCGGCAACGACCTGACGCAGTACAAGAGCTCGACCATCGATCGGCGCATCGAGCGGCGGATGACGCTGCACCGGATGGGGCGCCTCGATCACTACGTGCGCTACGTGCAGCAGCACCGCGATGAGCTGCACGCGCTCTACAAAGACATGCTGATCACGGTCACGAGCTTCTTCCGTGACCCCGAGGCGTTCGATGCCCTGAAGAGCGGCGTACTTCCGCGCCTGATGGAGGGCAAGGACGCGAGCAAGGCAATACGCGTCTGGGTCCCCGCCTGCGCCTCCGGCGAGGAAGCCTATTCCATCGCCATCTGCCTCATCGAGCTGTGCGAGGACAAGGGGTGGGACGAGCGCATCCAGATCTTCGGCACCGACATCGACGAAGACTCGATTCAACACGCGCGGAGGGGCGTCTACCCCGCCAACATCGCCCTCGACGTGTCACCCGAACGTCTCCATCGGTTCTTCGTCAAGAAGGACGACGAGTTTCATGTTTCGCGTCGGGTTCGAGACACGATCGTCTTCTCCCGCCAGAACGTGCTCAAGGATGCGCCGTTCTCGCGCATCGACCTCGTGAGCTGCCGCAACCTGCTCATCTATCTGCAGCCGAGCGCCCAGAAGAAGGTCCTGCGCGTCCTGCACTACGCGCTCAACCCGCAAGGTTACCTCATGCTGGGGACCTCGGAGACCGTCGGGGACGCCCCCGAGCTCTTCTCGACGGTGGATCGCAAGAACAAGATCTACGCGAAGAAGCCCGTGGTGCCGCAGGCCTCGTTCGATCTGAGCCTCGTGGTGCCGCCGCCCGAGCCCGCCCGAGAGGTCGCAGCCGTCAGGCCCGCGCTGAACCTGCAGTCCCTCGCCGACCGCAAGGTGCTCGACCTCTACGGGCCGGCCGGCGTGGTCGTCAACGAGAGCCTCGATGTCCTTCAGTTTCGAGGCGACACGGGGCCTTACCTCGATCCGGCACCCGGCACCGCCAGCTTCAACATCCTGCGGATGACCCGCTTCGAGCTCCACATCGAGCTCAAGAACGCGCTCCAAAAGGCTTTGGCCGAGCACGTCCGCGTCACCGCCGAGGTCTCTTACCACGAGCACGACAAGCCGGCGCTGGTGCGACTGGACGTCGTTCCACTGCAGGATCCCGAGACGAAGACCCGGTACGTGCTGGTGCTGTTTCACCCGATGCCGGAGCCGAAAGAGGTCCCGGTAGCCGCTCTTGAAGCGACGCCCGCCGGCGAAGCGCCCTCGCCCCTCGGTCTACGGATCCAGGAGCTCGAACGCGAGCTGGCGGTCACCAAGGAGTATCTCCAGGCGACCATCGAGGAGAGGGAGAGCACGCTCGAAGAGCTGAAGAGCGCCAACGAGGAGCTCCAGTCCTCGAACGAGGAGCTCCAGAGCACCAACGAAGAGCTCGAGACCTCGAAGGAGGAGATGGAGTCGACCAACGAAGAGCTGACGACGGTGAACGACGAGCTCCAGAGCCGGATGACGGAGCTGTCGCTCACCAACGACGATCTGCACAACGTCCTCACGGGAGTGGATAACGCCGTCGTCATCGTCGGCATGGACCTCCGAATTCGCAGGTTCACCGGCGCGGCCGAGCGGCTCTTCCACTTGGTGCCCGCCGATGTCGGGCGATCCATCGGCTTTCTCGACAGCTTCCTCGGAACGGGCGTGATCGAGCCCAAGGTGGCCGATGTCATCCAGACCCTCTCCACGCTCGAAGAGGACTTTCTCGCGTCGAACCAGCGCTGGTACACCCTCAAGATCAATCCCTACAGGACGCTGGACCACTCGATCCGCGGCGCCCTCGTCACCCTCACCGACATCGACGTCCGCAAGCGCACCGCAGAGATGACGCGGGACGTCACCGAGTATGCCGCGAAGTTTCTGAGCGCCATCGGCCACCCGCTCCTCATCGTCGATCGCAAGCTGAGGATCGTTTGGGCGAACGACGTCTTTCTCTCCGCGTTCCAGCTGGCGGCGGAGGAGACCCTGGGCAGCACGCTCGCGACCCTGGGCGCGCGGCAGCTCGCCGATCCAGTCTTGCGCGAGCGCATCGAGGGCGTCTTTTCCTCGGCGTCGGTCCTTCGTGACGTCCAGGTTCGCGTTCGGTCCCCGGAGGGCACCGAGCGGACGATGCGCATCGGAGCGAGCCAGATCCCCGCATCTTCGGACAGGCCCCTGGTGCTCCTGTCCATCGAGCTCAACGGCCGATCTCCATGACCGCGCGCAAGCTCGAGGACCTGTCGAAGGAGGAGCTCATCCGTGAGCTCGAAAAGCTCCAGATCGCCGAGCGTCGCATGGCGGCGCGCGCGGCCGAGCCTGATCGCGAACGCCTCATCCACGACCTGCACGTTCACCAGGTCGAGCTCGAGATGCAGAACCGAGAGCTGCGCGAAGCTCAGGAGCGCCTCGAAGAGGCGACGTCGCGCTACTCGGATCTCTACGACTACGCCCCCATCGGGTACCTGACGCTCGACGCCAAGGGGATCATCCTCGAGATCAACCTTACGGGCGCCGCGTTCCTCGGGGCACTCCGAGACACCCTCCTGGGAAAGCCGTTTGCGGCGGTCGCTCCGCTCGCCGATCCGCGGCAATTTCACACGCACTTGAGCCGCTGCGCAGAGAAGAAGGCTCGCGTCACGAGCGAGGTCGGCTTCTCCACGGTGAAGGGTCGCCGGCGGGTCGTGCAGCTCGTCAGCGAACCGGTGTCCGGTGCGTACGGGGTCGCGGCGGCGGCGTACCGAACCATGCTGGTCGACATCTCGGACATCAAGGAGCTGGAAGTTCGGCTCCGGCTGCTCTCGGACGCAGGCGAGACGCTCACCTCGTCGCTCGAGTACCCGGCCCTCCTCGAGAAAGCCGCTCGCTTCGTCGTTCCCGCTCTCGCCGATCTCTGCGTGTTGGACCTTGTGTCGGAGGCAGGTGCGGCCCTGCGCGAGGTCGTGCTGTTCGCCGACGCGAAGAGGCAAGCGACCTCGGCCGAGCACATCAAGAGATACGCGCCGCCCTCGGGGCGACTGTCGCTTCCGTCCAGGGTGATCGCTTCTGGCGAGCCCCTGCTGCTCGAACGAGGCCTCGCAGATCTGCGCGGCCGGTTCTCCTACGGCGACGAAGGCTCGGATCCGCTGCTCGACGTGGACCTCCGATCGCTCATGGTGGTGCCGCTTCGTGCTCGCGGCCAGACCTTCGGAGCGCTCAAGCTGGCAATCGTGGAATCGGATCGACACTACACGTCTCTCGATCTGGAGGTGGTCCAGGACCTGGCAAGGCGTGTGGCCATGGCCCTGGACAACGGACGGCTCTATGCGGAGTCTCGCCGCGCGGCTGAAGAGCTGCGGGTCGCCGAAGCAAAGTCCTCCGGCATTGTCTCGGTTTCCGCGGACGCGATCATCTCGATCGACGAGGACCAGCGCATCACCCTCTTCAACGAAGGCGCCGAGAAGATCTTCGGCTACTCCAAGGCGGAGGCGATCGGGAGGCCGGTGGAGCTCCTCATCCCCGATCATCTCCGCGAGGCTCATCGCCGGCACGTCGAGCGATTCGCAAAAGGCGATGAAGTCGCCCGCAAGATGGGCGGCCGGATCGCGACCATCGTCGGCCAGCGCAAGAACGGGGAAGAGTTCCCCGCCGATGCCGCGATTTCCAAGCTCGCCGTCGGGGGCCGGACGATCATGACCGTCTCATTGCGCGACGTGACGAACCAAAAACGAATCGAACGTGAACAGATATTCCTCGCCAACGTGGGCTCGGTGCTCGCCACAACGCTCCGACCCGAAGACACGCTCGCGGCCGTCGTCGATCTGGCCCTCGGCCGTCTCGCCGACTTCTGCATCATCGACGTGGTGGAAGAGGACGGTCAGATTCGGCGACTCAAAGCATCGGGTCGGGATGCGTCCAAGCAGTGGGTCTCCGATCTGCTCATGCAGGTGGAGCTCGATCGGCACCACCCCTATCCGCTCTGGTCGGCGCTCGAGCAGCAGCAAGCGCTCCTCGTGGATACGGATCTCACGGAGCTCTTCGCGTCGTGGTCCCAGGGCGACGAGTATCTCCGCGCCTTGCGGGGGCTGGACGCCAGATCGCTCATCCTCGTGCCACTGCTCGCACGGGGAAGGCTCGCGGGTGCGATCGCTCTTGTGTCGTCCACCCGACCGTATGGAGAAGCCGACCTTCACCTTGCAAAGGAGTTCGCCTATCGGGCCGCGCTCGCCCTCGACAACGCGCGGCTCTACGAGCTGGCGGAGCGCGCCGTCCGCGCTCGCGACGAGATGCTCGGCGTCGTAGCGCACGACCTTCGCAATCCGCTCGGGAACATCCTCATGTCGGCGACTCTCCTTCAGCGGCGCGGCGTCCCGACGGCGGATGCACTCGAGCGCGCCGCGAACCGCATGAGTCGACTGGTCGAGGACCTCCTCGACGTCACGCGGATGGAGGCCGGCGGCCTGCCGATCGAGCGGACGCGGGTGCCTGTCGACACGCTCATCGCCGAGCTCGCCGACGCCCAAAGACCGCTGCTCACGTCGAAGTCGCTCGAGCTGCGAGTCGATTTGAGCCCGAGCATCGGCGAGCTGTTCGCCGATCGCGACCGTCTGCTCCAAGCCCTCGAAAATCTCGTCGCCAACGCCATGAAGTTCACGGAAGAGGGCGGCCGGATCACGGTCGGGGTGAAACCAAGGGATGGTGAGGTCCTCTTTTGGGTCTCGGACACCGGAGTCGGGATCGATGCCGAAGCGCTCTCGCACGTGTTCGATCGCTTCTGGCAGGCTCGCAAGACGGGCAGAAAAGGCGCCGGCCTCGGCCTACCCATCGTCAAGGGCATCGTCGAAGCCCACGGCGGCCGCGTCTGGGTCGAGAGCAAGGTCGGCGCCGGAAGCACCTTTTTCTTCACGGTGCCGGTGCGAGCGCCAAGCTCCGCAGCTGACGGGTAGTGGCCTCCTCTGGCCCTACGCTGGAAGCGGACGGATCACGAAGACCGGCCGGCGGCTCTCACGCATTACGGCTTCCGCCACGGAGCCGAGGACGGCTCGTCTGACGCCGCCGCGTCCGTGCGAAGCCACACAAACGGCGTCTACGCCGAGCCGCTCGGCTGCCTGAGAGATGGCCAGCGGGGTGTCCGCGTGGTCGATGACCTCGGCTCGCGTGACGACGTTGGCGGCCACGCCTCGCCTCGGAACGAGCGACCGGAGCTGGGCGACGATGTCCTTGTCGCTGGCGGCGTGTTTGTCGCCCGCACGAACGTGAAGCAGATAGACCTCTCCTCCGTGCTCACCGAGGAGGGCGTAGCCGAACGGCACGGCGAAGTTCGATAGCGGCGAGAGATCCGTTGCGATCAGGACCCGCCGGATGCACGGGACCTCCTCGGACGCGAGGAGCTCGCTCTGCGGGACAGGAACGATGGCCACCGACGTGTGGCTGTGATGAGCGTCACGGCCGCGATCGAGCTGAGCCGCGCGAGCCCTCCGCGGTGGTGCGTACCCATCACGATGAGGTCGACGCGCTCCGCATCGGCGAGCTCGAGGAGGTGGTCCCCGAGGCGCCCCACACCATGCTGCGCCCGGAAGACGACGTCACCCTGGCCTCCCAGATCGCCGATGCGCGCTTGCAGATCCCTGCTCAGGAGCGCTTCGGCCTCCGGGTCCTTCTCGACGATGGGATGGCGCCAGGGCAAACCATATCGCGCCGGCCCCTCGCCCGGAAACCCGGAGCTGTAGACATAGCCGACGACGACATCCACGGGGCTCGTCTCACGCAGCGCCTTTACCCATCGAATGGCAGCGTCGCAGCTTCGCGACCAATCCACCGCCAGCAGCAGGCGCAGAGGGCGCTCGCCTTTCGCCCATGCCTCGAATGGTGCTTCATTACGAACGACGAGCACCGGGACCTGCGTGGACTGCGCGAGGCGCTCGGAAGTGCCGCCGACGCGGTAGAGGAGGGACGCGCTGTGCCCGAGCGACGAGACCACCATGAGCCTCGCCTTCTTCTCTTCGGCAAACCGGAGCAAGGTGTCGCTGGCCGGACCGATGAGGACGGCGTGGTGTATCCGCGTCGCGCCGTCTTGAACCAGGGAGCTTACACCCAGGATCGTTTGGATTGATGGAAGAAGCCGCAGTAGCGGAACCACGATTCCAAGTGACCGATCGGCACGCGTCGGATGATGCTCCGCAGCGTGCGGCGTAGAGCCCCAACAGTTCGTTCTTTGGCTCGCTGGAGCTTTGCTTTCACGAAGCCCCAGAACGGCTCGATCGGATTGAAATCGGGGGAGTAGGGCGGCAGGAACACCAGCTCCGCGCCGGCGGCCTCGATCAGTTCGCGTACGCGCGATGCCTTGTGCGGCAGCAGGTTGTCCAGGACCACCACGTCGCGAGGCCGAAGCTGGGGTACGAGGTCTCGTTCAACGAACTCAACGAAGCGTGGCGTGTTCATCGCGCCCTCGTACGAGCGCTGGCAGACGACGCCATTGTTCCGGATGGCCGCTACAGCCGTGATGTTTCCGCCCCAATTGGTGGGCCGATGGTCGTAGGCCCGCTGCCCTTTGAACGACCAAGCCCAGGTGGGGCTCATCGCGAGGTTGCAGCCCGACTCGTCGATGAAGATCAATCGCTCTGGCGCGATCGTCGCGGCCCATCGGACGAAGCGGACCCGCTTGTCGTGGACATCCAGCCGACCTTGCTCCGATGGCCTGAACCGTTTTTTTTCCAGGTGAGGTTCGCCCGTCGCAGAGCTCGCAGCATCGACGACCGGCTGAGGACCGTCTTGCGGAGACGTCGCCACTCGCGGCGCAGTTCCTCGACGGTGCGATCGGGCGCTGCCAACACCAGTTCGCGGAGGGCGGGGAGCTCTTCGTCGGAGATCCGCGCAGGCATGCCACCTCCGTGGCCATCGGGCTCAACGGAGCCGCGCTCACGCTGCCGTCGCAAGACGCGCGAGACCGTCGCCTCGCCGACCCCAAAGAGCCGCGCGATCTCGGCATATGTGCCTTCGCCTCGATCGTATGCAGCGACGAGCCGACGACGGAGATCCGTTGAGATGGCGTTGCCCATGACCGCGTTTGATCATGCCGCGTCGATCAGCGCAAGCGGGTCGTGGTGTAACGTGAACGCATCCACGAGCAGGGCTTACGAGCTCGTGTACGAGCCCGAGCCCGAGGACGAGCCCGTCAACGTCTCCTGTTCATGAGATCCGAGCACGAAAACAGCAGCACCTCCTCGCGCTCGCACTCTCGATGAGTTGTCACTCGGCATCGACGCGCCCGTATCTCTCGACGTTCTCGGCTTTCGTGCTCGGGCTCCTACACGGGCTCGGGCCCGTGCACGGGCTCGTAGATCGTTGACGTGGATGCGTTCACGTTCACGTGGCTTCGTTCACGTTCACGTGGATGCGTTCACGTTCACGTGGCTTCGTTCACGTTCACGTGCACGATCCTCTCTCCCCCTACCTCGCGAGCTGCGCGAGCAGCCTCTTCCTGAACCGCGGATAGTCGACCGTGATCGTGTGGCGCGGCGAGTCGACCTGCTCGACGTCGGGGTGCGCGAGCTCGTCGCGGATGAGCGTGCCGAGATCGGCCGGCGGCGACCACCTGCCGGTGAGGAGGCGCGCGAGGATCTTGGACTGCAGCTCGGCCGCGGGCCAGATGCAGCCGAGTGGCTGGAAGAGGCCGATGAAATAGATGTCTTTGGGCTTCTCCGGGATCATGCGCAAATAGAGCGGCACCGGACCCGACGAGAAGTCGACCAGCGCGGGGTCGAGGAAGGGATGCGCGATCTCGAAGCCGGTGCACGCGATGATCGCGTCGTACTCGGCCGTCTGGCCGTCGATGAACGTGACGCGCTTGTCATCCCACCGCCGGATGTCGCGTCGCGGCTTGATCCGGCCGTGACGGACGAAATACAAGAGCTCCGAGTTGGCCGTGGGGTGCGTCTCGAAGAGGTGATGGTCCGCGGTCGGCAGGCCGTACGCCTCGTTCTTTCCTTGGAGGAGCACGAGGAGCTTCTCGAGGCCGAAGCGCAGCATCGGCCGTGGAACGAACGGCAGATGGTCGTCGATCCAGTTGTGGATGTGGTCGGTGGGCACACCGAACATGAACTTGGGCACGATCCAGTAGCCGCGCCGCCATGACAGATCCGTCGACGCCGACACGCGCGCCGTCTCTACTGCGACGTCGCACGCGGAGTTGCCGCCGCCGATGACCAGCACGCGCTTGCCGCGAAACGCCTCGGCACGCTTGAAGTCGTGCGAGTGCACCAGCTCGCCGGTGAACGTGCCGGGGTAGCTGGGCATGCGCGGCTTCCAATGGTGGCCGTTCGCCACGACGAGGACGTCGAAGCGATCGCGAGAGACGGCGTCGCCCTTCTTGGACTCGACGTCCCAGCCGCCTCCGCTCGCTGGCTCGCAGCGAACGACGGTCGTCTCGAAGCGCGTGATGTCGTAGAGGCCGAACCGGCGGGCGTAGCTCTGGAAGTACGCGGCGAGCTGCGCGTGCGACGGGTAGTCCGGATAGTCGTCCGGCATCGGGAAGTCGTCGTAGGTCGAGAACTTCTTCGAGCTGATGATGTGGGTCGTCTCGAAGACGCTCGAGTGCCCGCTCTCTGCGTCGAAGACCCAGTTACCGCCGACATCTTTGCCGCGATCGAAGACGGTGACGTCGAGGCCGGCGTCCTTGAGGTTCTTGGCCGCGGCGATGCCGGATGGTCCGGCGCCGATGACACAGACGCGTTGGGTCATGAGGCGAGAGCGACCTTACCACGTGCTTCCCACGTGAGTTTCTGTCTAAGGTCGCCCGCGATGGAGGCAACGAAGTTCGTCGACCTCGAGACCGCGCGAGATGCAGAGGGCCTGCGCCTCGTCGTCGTGGCCAACATTCCCAGCCCCTGGTCCGAAGCGGCGAAGGGCATCTTCCGCATCAAGCGCGTTCCCTACGTCGCCGTGCGTCTCGGTCCGGGCGACGGCGAGATCCGCAAGTGGACGCGCGCTCGCAACGCGCCGGTCGCGATGTACGAGAAGGAGCCGGGCCGAACCGGCTGGGCCGACATCCTCGAGCTCGCCGAGCGCATCGGTCCGGAGCGATCGCTCGTGCCGAGCGCGCCCGCAGATCGCGTAAAGATGTTCGGGCTCTCGCACGAGCTCATGGGCGAAGGGGGGCTCCTCTGGTCCTCGCGCCTCGTGTCGATCGACATCGGCCTCGAGAGCGGCGGCGAGCGGGGCTTCCCCGAGCCTGTCGCGGGCTACCTCGGTGGTCGCTACGGATATTCGAAGCTTCGCGTCGCCCAAGCGCGAACGCGCATCGCCGAAGGCTTCGCGCTCCTGTCCGATGCGCTCGGCGATCGCACCTACTACTTCGGCGACAAGGTGACCGCCCTCGACGTCTACTCGGCGGCCGCGATGAACCTCTTCGCGCTCCTGCCCGACGAGCAGTGTCCGATGTGGGCGCCGATTCGGGCGGCGTTCGAGAGCACCAAGGATGAGGTCGCACCGGTGCCCGCGAGCCTCGTCGCGCACCGCGACCGAATGTACGAGCGCCACCTCGAGCTGCCGATGCAGCTGTGAGGCTTTCCGGGAAGGGGCGCCGTCAGCCCCAGGCCTCTGGGTGGGCTCTCATCCACTCCACCTGGCGCGCGAGCCCTTTGCGGAGGCCCACCTTCGGCTTGTATCCGAGCTCTTGCTCGGCGCGCGTCGTGTCGGCTGCGGTGTGCCGGACGTCGCCCGGCTGCTTGTCGCTGCGGGCGATTTCCATCTTCTGTCCGGTAAGCTCGGCCAGCAGGACGAGAACGTCATTGAGCGTGACGCGCGAGCCGCCGCCGATGTTGTAGACGCCGGCGGCCCCTTCGTTGAGAGCCTCTAGGTTCGCCTCGACGATGTCGTCGATGAACGTGAAGTCGCGCGTCTGCTCGCCGTCGCCGTAGACGGGCAACGCTTCGCCTCGAAGCAGGCGCGCGATGAAGCGGTGAAAGCCCATGTCGGGCCGCTGCCTGGGCCCGTACACGGTGAAGTATCGTAGCGAGACCGTCGGGACGCCGAAGTTCTCGCGGTAGAGCTCGGCCAAGTGCTCGGCGGCGAGCTTCGTCACGCCGTACGGCGAGAACGGCCTGGGACGGCTCGTCTCTCGCATCGGCAGATCGGTGGTGTCTCCGTAGACGCTCGACGACGACGCGTAGACGAAGCGTTCGATCCCCCGCCGCCGCGCCCGATCGGCGAGCTGCATGGTGGCCAGACAGCTGATCTCCCAGGTGAGCTTGGGATCGAGGTCGCCGAGCGGGTGCTGCTCAGCTACTCGGACGACATGGTGGTGCAGATCGTGCGGCCGGCCACCGTGTGCGGCTACTCGCCGCGCATGCGGCTCGACGTGTCGGTCAACGCCCGCTGCAAGACCATCAACCGCGACGCCAAGCTGTCGCTATAGCGCGGCCCTCGAGACCATCCGCAGGCCAGTTCCGCCATGGGGCCAGTGGCGCGCTCGGGCACGCGGTCGAGCAACTGCGTGGCCCGCTCGATCCCGTAAGGCATAGGTCAGGTCGACGTTAACCACGAGGTGCAAAGCTGGACGATGAGGATGAATCCATGATGTCCCGGTTGGGACGAATACTTGGTGAAGAGTCGGCGGGTCATGGGCTCACCGCAATCTTGGCGAGCACAGCGCTCTACGTCGCGGCGAGCACGTCGGTGGTCATCGCGCTGTGCTGGGCGTTGAGCATCGTGGCCAAGGTCCAGCACGGCCTGAGCATCTCCGCGGTGTCGCCGCCCGAATTCGTCGACTGGAGCACGCCGGCGCAGGATCTCCTACCGTCGCGTCCTCAGCCGCCCGTTCTACGGCCGATCAAGCCGCCCGTTCTACGGCCGAACAGGCCGCCCATTCCAGGGTTTCTCAAGGAGCTCCTCACCCAGCAAGACCGTCTCGACGCGCGGGGCTTCAGCGGAAAGTCGTACGTCTCTGCGTCGTCGCTCATGTCCCGGGCCATCTACTACCCCGACCCCAACCCCAAGGTACTGGCCCAGACCAAGACGGAGAAAAACCGTCCCATGCGCGGCAAGACCAGCGTGGCATTTTGTGTCGATCATACCGGTCGTACCCGAGACATCCGAACGACGCGCCGCTTCCCGAACGACGCCGAGATCGATCGAATCTGCCGAGCTGCGGTGGCCCGATGGCGCTTCGTACCACGCTCGCCCCACAAGGTGTCGTGTACCACGGTGACCTTCCACCTCATTTTCGAGCCAGCCCGGGACCGAAAAGACGCGCTCGGGACGATCGACTAGCGATCGGATGGAAGCGGCCGCCGGCCCGTCACATGGCCACGCACACCCCGGGCTCGGCAGACAGACACAGCCCCTCGTCCTTGGGCGGTCCTTCCTCGTACCAGGGGGTGCACATGCTCCCGGGCAGCAATCCCGGGCAGGGATCCGCGCCACCGACCGCGCAGGCCGGCGTGCAGCAGCCCGGGTCCGTGCAGCCGGGCACCGACTCACCCGACAAGCAGAACATGCCGGGCGGGCACACGTTGATGTACTCGCACGGTGAGCCGACGCCGGTGCCCCTCGGGCTGGCATCCGGTGCGCAGGTGAAGGTGTCGTTGATCGGATAACAGGCCGCGCCCGGCTCGCAATTTTGGATGATCGGATCGCAGGTGGACAGGCACAGCGCCAAGATGCCGTCACCGGCCACCGTGCAGTGCTCGCAGGGATCGAGGCAGTGCGGGTCGGCTTCGTCACCGATGCAGTGCGCCACGCAGATCCCCTCGCCGGTCTTTGGGTCGACGTTCCAGCACATCGACGTGATGTCGCAGTCGTCGATCCCGAGCGTGCCGTTGCCCTCGACCGTGCAGGGCTCGCCCGGGAGGTTGGGATCCTCGACCACGGGCACGCAGTGGGTGTCGTTCCAGTAGCCGCCGTTGGTGGAGGTCGGCATGCACTTGTAGCCGGGGGGACAGTCCTGGACGAAGAACGAGCAGTCCTCGGGTAGGTCCATCCACATCTCGCTGGTGTCGAACTCCCCGCTGTCGCCCGTGTCGACGGAGCTGGTCGTGCCATCGCCCGGGCTGGTGGTCACCGGCAGGGGCGGGGTCGGTGCCCCCGTCGTCGGGTCGGGCTCACCGTCCCCCGCGGTCGAATCGCCATCGGACGAAAGCTCGATCATCGGCCCGCACGCCACCGGGCCACCCCATCCGATCGCGAGACCCAAGCACCATGTCCTCAGCGCTCGCCCCGCCATCGTCTTTCCGTGATCACCAACCATTCGTTAGATAAATATCAAAATTTCGTTAGTTTTATTATTAATATTGATGTAAAAAGTGTATGTGTCAAGTAAGATTATTCAAAAATCGTCTGGAT
>JBGTSH010000226.1:0-17127 GCA_041940405.1 Polyangiaceae bacterium | reverse complement strand
CTGCCGGCTCAGTTGGCTGACAGCCTGGCCGAACTGGTGGTCAAGCAAAGTGATGAATCCAGTGGAGTTCCGTTTGCCGTGGAACTGGCACTGGATGAAAGCTACCTGGAAGGATTGAGTGCTGCCCAGGAAGCGATTGCCCAGGGGCATTTTAAAGAATTCAACTATTTTCGGGCCGGTGATGTAGAACAGATGGTTGCTGCTGTTAGTGGCAATATCCCGGGTCACGAATTGTGGAAATACCTGGCCGTAGCCGCCCTGATTATTTTACTGGTGGAGTGTTTCGTGACCCGCTGGGTCGCCATGCGGAGCGACTCGACGTCGCCGAGATTGGGGTTGTCGTGGAACATCGGATCCTCGGTCATCTCGGCGGGCGAGAGCTTGCCCGCGTACGGCGCGAGCACGGCGTCCACCTCGGCTTCGAGGTGTGCGCGCGCGGCATCCGAGCCCTTCTCGTCCGCAGCTGCTCGATCGGGTGCGCTCACCCGAGCAAGAATACCCTACTTCTGCGTGCCGGGCGCGGGCCCGTTCATGCACACGTCGAAGTCCGCGAGGCGCTTCGAGCTCATCGCGCACTGGAGCGACGCTTCATCGGCGAACTTTCCGACGAGGCTCTTCTCGCAACCCTCGGCGAAGCGGTCGGCGAGCGTCTTCGCCGCCTTGTCGATGTTCTGCCGGGCGGTCTCGCGCTGGGCGTCGCTGAGCTTCGGGTTCAGCTTCGCCCCCTCATCGGCGCGCACGAGCTCTGCATACTTTTCGGCGAGCGACAGGCAGTCCTTGCGGAGGATCTCGCGCGGCTGCGGCGAGCCCGAAGGCTGCGGCGACGCGGTCGCTGCCGCCTGTGTCGGCTCGGGCTCCGCCGTGGTGTCGGGCGGCGGCTCCGCCGTCGGCTCGGGATCGCCGCCGGTCGTCTGCGCCGGCTCGGGCGTGGACGACGAGCAACCCCAGGCAAACGCCAACACGAACGGACCAACGAGCCTTGCCATGCGCCCGAGCTTGCCTGGACTTTGGCTGCGGTCGCAAGTCTCTTCGAGGCTATCGTCTCGGTCGATGAAGCGCGACAAATCGCCCATCGTCGTGTGTGGCTCTTTGTCTCTCCACCCGGTGGCGCTCGGCGCCGCCATGCATCAGGCGGCCTACGACGCCCTGGGGTTGCGCTGGGTCTATGTCCCGTTCGCGGTCCGCCCCGACGACCTGGTCGGGGCCCTCGCCGGCATGCGCGCCCTCGCGATACGCGGCTTCGGCGTGTCGATGCCGTTCAAGATCGACGTGCTCCCCCTCCTCGACAGGCTCGACCCGCTCGCGAAGCGGATCGGCGCGGCGAACACGATCGTCAACGACGATGGGGAGCTCACCGGCCACAACACCGACGCCGAAGGTGCGGCTCGAGCCCTCGAGGAGGCGATCGGACCGCTCGGGGGCAAGCGGTGCACGGTGCTCGGTGCGGGGGGTGCGGCGCGCGCGGTCGTCCATGGGCTCATCGCACGCGGGGCCGTGGTCACGCTGTCGAACCGCACGCCGGCGTCGGCCGAGGCGCTCGCCGCCGAGACCGGGATCGGCGTGATCGATTGGAGCGAGCGCGCCGGAGCTGGCACCGACGTGATCGTCAACGCGACGAGCGCCGGAATGGACACGGGTGCCGGCCCGACACAGAGCCCGCTCGCCGGAACGAAGATCGCGGCCGACGTGACGGTCATGGACATCGTCTACAAGCCGATCGAGACCGAGCTCATCGCCCAGGCCCGGTCGGCCGGTGCGCGGGTCGTCGCCGGCGGGCGGATGCTTCTTTACCAAGCGGCCAGCCAGTTCGAGCTCTACACCGGACAAAAGGCACCGATCGAAGCCATGGATCGAGCCCTCCGGGCGGCCATCGGGGCCTGACCGAGCCGCGCAAACGACCGAAAGTGGACGCCGGGCGCCGAGAGGAAAACAATTCGCTTCGGTGCCTGCAGCTTCGAACGCCTCGATCCTCGTCGTCCTCGCCGCGTCGTCCATCGCGTGCAGAGCGGACGATCCGGGGCTCGGCGTGCAGACGGCCGAAGCCGCGAACGCAGTGCCGACCCCGTCGAGCGACGCGACCGCGGCCGCGAGCGCGAGCGCCCCGCCACGAGCAGCACCTCCGCCGGCCGGCATGGTCGAGATCCCACCCGGCTATTTCTTGATGGGCGGCGAGAGCCCCGAGAACACGCCGGTTCACGAGGCGGTGGTCGCGAAGATCTGGCTCGACGAAAAAGAGGTCACGACGGAGGCGTACGGCGCGTGCGTCTCCGAGGGAAAGTGCAAGCCGCCGCGCGTCGACAATCCGTTCTGCAACGCGCCCTTTCCGGACCGCAAAGACCACCCGGCAAACTGCATCGACCACAACGACGCGACGGCCTTCTGCGAGCGCGCGGGCAAGCGCCTGCCCACCGAGACCGAGTGGGAGTACGCGGCGCGAGGAGGGGCCGAGCAGCGTCTCTACTCGTGGGGCAACGAGGAGCCCGATCGCCAGCGCGCCTGCTACATGCACGAAGGCGGATCGTGCTCGGTCGGCGCGCATCCTGCCGGCGCGTTCGGCCTCTACGACATGACCGGCAACGTGTGGGAGTGGACCTCGAGCTGGTACGCCCCCTACCCCGCCGAAGCCTCCGAGGGCTTCTACCGCGTCTACCGAGGAGGCAGCTGGAGCCGGCGCTTCGCGAAGTGGATGCGCAACGACCTACGTAACCGCTACCGACCCGAGGAGCAGAGCGCGTCGGTCGGCTTTCGCTGTGCGAAGGACGTCACGCCCACCGAGTGTCCTCCGGGCGCGACGGCGAAGGGCACGAAGTGCGTCCGCACGTCGGGCACACCGCTCTGTCCGAAAGGCGAGCAGTACGTCCAAGGCGCGTGCTGGGCCGCCGGGATCGTCCCCGCCCATGCAGCCGCCGGGGCAGCGTCGGGTCGGCTTCCCACCGCCGCGAGCGGCGAGGCCGCGGCGCTCCCGACCGCTACGGCTTCTGCGGCGCCGGTAGCGCTCTCGCGCTCGCGCGCGCCGGGCTTCGACGCGGACTGCGCGAGGATCTCACCCGGGCTGCCGGTCGCTTACAGCTTCTCGGGCGGCAGCTTCCACGATCGCGAGCCGATGGTCCGCGCGTCGGGCTGCAAGAAGCGCGACGTAGGCGTCGGTTGGACCAGCGCCTGCTGCGCGAATTGAGCGCGAATTGAGCCCCCGCCCGGCCTGCCGGGTCTCGAAAAAAAGCGTGCTACGCTCCGCCGCCCGTCATGGCTCGCTACGAAATCCGCGCACTTTTGCAGGGTGACGAAGCCGAGCTCCATCGCGTCGCCAAGCACCTCAACTCGGTCAACCTCCCGAACGATCGGGCCCGCATCGAGGAGATCGTCGACCTCTCGTACAGGAGCTTCGCCGGGCTGGTGAAGGCGAAGGCAGAGCGCGAGTACGTCTTCGTCCTCGTCGATCGAGACAAGAACGTCATCATCGGCACCTCGATGATCCTGGCGCAGCTCGGCCGTCGCGGCGCGCCGTACATCTACTTCGACGTCATCGACGAGGAGAAGTACTCGGCCACCATCGACAAGCACTTCCACCACACGATCCTGCGCATCGGATACTCGTACGACGGCCCGACCGAGATCGGCGGCCTGGTGATGGATCCCGCGTACCGGAGCGCCCCGGAGCGGCTCGGCACGCTCATCTCCTACGTGCGGTTTCTCTACCTCGGCGCGCACCGAGACCTCTTCAAGGACGAGGTCGTGGCCGAGCTGCTTCCGCCTCTCGAGGCCGATGGGACGAGCCACCTGTGGGAGGCGCTCGGCCGGCAGTTCACCGGGATGAGCTACGCCGAGGCGGATCTGCTCTCGAAGAAGAACAAGGAGTTCATCAAGGGCCTGTTCCCCGAAGGCGTCATCTACGCCTCCGTCCTCTCGAAGGAAGCGCAGGCGGTCATCGGCAAGGTCGGTGCCTCGACCAAGGGGGTCGAGAAGCTCCTTCGCCGAATCGGGTTCCGCTACGCGCACCGCGTCGACCCGTTCGACGGCGGCCCGCACTTCGCCGCCGGGATGGACGAGATCCTGCCGGTCGCCGAGACGCGACGCACGATGCGGTGGACGCCGCTTTCGTCCCTCGTCGGCTCGCGAAAGGGGCTCGTCGCGATCGAGATGGACGTTCCCCCGTTCTTTCGTGCAGTCCCGACGAACGTCATCCTCCCCGACGACCCCGACCATCATGTCGAGATCGCCCAAGACGCGATCGACCACCTGGGCCTCCGCGACGGGCGCGAGATCATCGTCTGCCCCTACACCGACGACCCGCGCCGCGCGGTTCCTCCCGCGGCGTCGAGCCGCGGCTACACGGCTCGCTGATGGCCACGGGGGGAGCCATCGCGGTGACTGGCGCGAGCGGCCTCGTCGGGCAGGCCGTCGTCGCCGCCCTCGAAGCGCGCGGCGATCGCGTCGTCCGTCTGGTGCGCCGGCCTGCCCGCGACGGAGAGATCGAGTGGCATCCCGACCGCGGCGAGCTCGGAGCGGGCGCGCTGGACGGGGTTTCCGCGGTGATCCACCTCGCGGGTGAGAGCATCGCATCGGGCCGCTGGACCGAAGCGCGCAAGCGGCGGATCGAGGCGAGCCGGACCGCGTCCACGACCCTCCTCGCCCGAGCGGTTGCCGACCAGGCCGGCAAGCCCGCTTTGATCTGCGCCTCGGCGATCGGGATCTACGGGCCGCACCACGGTGACGCCTGGCTCGACGAGACGAGCAGCGAGCAGGGCGAGGGCTTCCTGGCCGCGGTCTGTCGCGCATGGGAGGCGTCAGCGGCGCCGGCCCGAGAGGCGGGCGTCCGCACGGCGCACCTCCGGCTGGGTGTCGTCCTGTCCCGCGAAGGGGGAGCGCTCGCCAAGCTCTTGCCTGTGTTTCGCCTTGGCGGGGGCGGCAAGGTCGGCTCGGGCGACCAGTACATGAGCTGGGTGGCGATCGAGGACGTGGCCCGCGCGTTCCTCTTCGTCCTCGACCGTGACGATCTGTCCGGCCCGTTCAACGTGGTCGCACCGCGCCCCGTGACCAACAGAGACTTCACTTCGGCGCTCGCTAGCGCGCTCGGACGTCCGGCGATCGTTCCGGTCCCCGCGCTCGCGCTGAAGCTGGCGCTCGGCCAAATGGCCACGGAGACGATCCTCGCCAGCCAGCGCGTTCGCCCCACCCAACTCGTGGACGCGGGGTTCACCTTCTCCTACCCCGAAATCGGGGCAGCCATCCAAGCCGTGCTTCGCGACTGAGCGTCGCTTGCTCTGCGACATTCTTCGGCCCAAGGTGTCCGATGGTCCGAGGAGCCAAGGTGTCCTCGGTGATGCACGTCGGAGGAACCATGCGTCGGTCCGCGTTCGTTCTCGCGGTCGCTCTTTCGCAGGTCGGGTGCGCCGTCACTCCTCCGCCAAGGCCAAAGCCGCCTCCGGTCAAAGAGACGCCGGCGAACGCCGCCGAGATCGCACGTGACATCGTGCGCGGTCGCGCCGGCGCTCTGTTCGAGGTCGGGCGCTTCCGCTTTCACACGGGCGGGAGCGCGATCGGCCGGCTCGCGGTGTGGGGACCATCGCTCGAGAAGCTCGGGCTCGATCCGCTCTTCGACGTGGACCGCGCGTTCGTCACCTCGGAGTACGCGCTCGGCGACTCCGGGATCGCCGTCCTCGAGATGAACAAGCCCGATCGCGACGTGGCCGCGGCGCTCGCTGCTTCAGGCCTCACGTCGAACCCCGAGGCGGCGTTCCCTGCGACGCACATCACCTTGAAGACCGGCGAGACGCGCGTCGTCGCGCTCGTTCGACCCGGGCTCGTCGTCGTCGCGCCGACGTACCAAGAAGGGCGGCTCGACGTCCTTCGCTCGCGGGCGCGGCTTCCGCGCATCCCCGGCCGGACGGCGGCGCGGTTCTTCGCGTTCGAGCCGTCTTCGAGCCTGGGGAGCATGCCCAGGTGGCCGACCACGGTGTTCGCTGCGCACGCCGAGCTCGAGTTCAACAATCATGGCGGTGCTGTCATTCGATTCTTCGCCGAGTCGACGTCCGAGAAGCAAGCCGTACTGGACGCGGCGGCGCTGACCCAGGAAGCGCACAACCTGCTCGCCCTCGATCTCGGCATCTTCGAGATGCACCTGCTCGACCCACCGTCGTTCCACGCCGAGGGGCGGCGGGTCATGATGCAGACCGGGCTCCTGCCCCAGGACGTCGATTGGCTCCTTCGCTTCACGGGGAAGCCATGAAGCGTACGGTCCTGACGCTGGTCGTCGCCGCCGCGGGTTGCAACGCGCAGGCGCCGCTCCGCGCGCCGCCGCGCGAGCTCTTTCCGACGGGCGCCTTCGACGACACGGTGGCGCTCGGCGCATGCCCGCTTCAGGTTCAAACCTTCCGGACGGTCAGGAGCGAGACGTCGCCGAGCTCGACGCCGCTCGTCGGCGGCCACCCGCGGCACACCCTCGTCGACGTCCGCGAGCGCTCCGAGGAGGTCGAGGTCGTCGCGCTGGCGATCGACGCGTACCCGTCGGCGGCCGATCGGCCGCACGCGGACCCGGTATCGCCCGAGGACGGCGAGCACTTCGACGACGAGGGCGTCAGCTGGCGCTACCCGTCGTACTCCGATCGGCTCGTGTCGGCCGTCGCGAGCGAGGACAAGCTTCATGACATGTCCGTCTGGCTGAACGGCAGCCCCGAGCTCCGGGTGCGTGTCTTGCTACGGCGCAAGATCGACGGCGGTCTGTTCGACTCGCTCAGCCACTGCTTCGAGGGCTACGCCACGACGGTCGCCGGTCCCAACACGAGCTACGCGCGCGTCGTCATCGATACGCCGAGCGGCAGCTCCAACCAGTGGGTTTCGCTGGAGCTCTACTGACGCCGGCGAAGCTGCCGGAGTCAGCCGGCGGGCGGCTCGGCGGGGTCTGCATCCGCGTCGGTCGCGTCGGCGGCGTCGGCCACGAGCTTCGCTTCGTAGTCACGCACCATGTCCGCCTTCGACGGCGGGGGCGGCGGATCGCGATAGGCAGCTGCCTTGCGCCGATCGTCCGACGCGACCTTGCCGTCCTTCATCGTCACCACGCGCGGCATCGACTGGGCGAACACCAGATCGTGCGTGACGACGACGATGGTGGTGCCGTGCTTCGCGTTGATCTCGAAGAAGAGCTTCTGGATCGCTTCGCCCGTCTTGGAGTCGAGGTTGCCCGTCGGCTCGTCGGCCAGGATGAGCTTCGGCGACAGGACGAGGGCCCGAGCGAGCGCCACACGCTGCTGCTCGCCGCCGGAGAGCTCGCCGGGACGGTGCGTCGCACGCGCGCCCAGCCCGACCTCGTTCAAGAGGGCCTTGGCGGCGCCCTGGACCTCGCCGTGCGACATCCCCTGGATGAGCCCCGGCATCATCACGTTCTCGAGGGCGTTGAACTCGGGGAGCAGGTGATGAAACTGGAACACGAACCCGATCATCCTGTTGCGGATCTGGGCGAGCTTCGATCCCGATAGCCCGGTGAGGTCGTCGCGACCGAGGCGAATGCGCCCTGACGTGGGGATGTCGAGCGTGCCGATGCAATGGAGCAAGGTGCTCTTGCCGGCGCCGCTGGAGCCGACGATCGCCATCACCTCACCCCCGTCGATCGAGAGGTCGATGCCGCGCAGCACTTCGAGCGACCGCCCCATGTGGACGAAGGTCTTGTGCAGGTCTTCGACGACGACGATCGGCTCGGCCATAAAGCTACGGTCTCTTCTCTATTCGTGACGCAACCCCTCGACGGGGTGCAGCCGTGCTGCGGCGTGGGCTGGGTAGATGGTCGCCAGCGTACAGATGGCGAGCGATGCGATGGCGACGAGCGAGTAGTCGGCGATGTCGACGTTCACCGGCAGCCGATCGATGTAATAGACCTCGGGCGGCAAGCGCGCGCCGAACCATTTGAGCCCCGTACACGCCGCGAGGGCGATGCCGACGCCGAAGAGCGTGCCGATGGCGCCGATGATCACGCCCTCGATCATGAAGATCTTTCGGATGTGGCCCTCGGAGGCGCCGAGCGCCTTCATCACGGCTATCTGCCGGCCCTTCTCGGTCACCATCAAGAGGAGCGTGCAGATGATGCAGAAGCTCGCGACCGCGATGGCGATCGAGAGGATCATGAAGGTCGCGATCCGCTCGAGGAGCAGGGCGCTGAACAGGTTCTTGTTCATCTCTTGCCAGTCGCGCACCCTGAGCTGGGGGGCGTCGGGCACGCTCTTCCACTCCTGCATCGTCGCGGCCACCGCCGCATCCACCGCCGGGCGGAACGTCGTGACCTTCTCGGGATCGCTCACCCTCACGTCGACCTGGGTGATCTTCTCCTCGAGCCCGAAGAACTTCTGCGCCTCGTCGAGCGTGATGTACGCGTGACTGGCGTCGTACTCGTACATGCCGCTGTAGAAGATCCCCGCCACGCGGAACTTCCTCGTGCGGGGCATCACCCCCATCGGCCCCAGATCGCCCATCGGCGACAGGAGCGACATCTCGTCGCCGACGCAGATGTGGAGGCTCTTCGCGAGCTCGCGCCCGAGGATGATGCCGGGCCTCTGCGGCGGGCTCTTCCGCGCGAGCTTGACCGAGGGGTCGATGGTCGGATCGCCGTCGTACACCTCGAAGTTCTGCTTCTTGCGAACCGAGCCGTCGGGGAGCCGGCAGATCACCTCACCGTCGGGAATGTTGGCGAGCGCCTCGGTGTCGGTGAGGTAGCCAAACTTTCCGACGTCGATGTTCTGCTCGAGATCGATGACCTGACCGATGGTCGTCGGATCGATGCCGCGCACGAGCACACCGGCGGTGTTCGTGGCGCTCGAGCTCATCGCGTCGCCCGCCACCACGGGCGTCGCGGCGCCGTCCGGCCCGAGGCCCAACCGAACGCGGTCGACGACCTCTTCCCAGTCGGTAAAGCCCCCCGTCGCGCCCGAGTCGACGACGACGTGCGCGTAGTTCCGGAGGATCTTCTGCTTCAGGTCGTAGCCGAAGCCGCCCATGATGCTCGTGACCGAGCAGAGCGCGCACGACGAGACGCTCACGCCCGAGATCGAAAGGACGCTGATGATCGTGAGAAACCCGCTCTTGCTCGCGCGGACGTGGCGCGCGGCGACGTAGGGGACGAAGCCGAAGCGCTCGAGCGCGTTGAGGAGCGCGGGCAGGACGGCGAAGAGGACGAAGATCAGGAATACGACGCCCACCGCCAGCGACGCGTAGCGAATCGGGTCGGCGACCATGTCGAACTGCGCGTGAGGATCGCGCGGGGTCGTCAGCGCCAGGTACAAGAGGCCGCCGAACGCGACGCCCGAGATGCCTCCGCCGAGGCCGATCACCATGCGGAGGGGATCGCGCCACGTTTCGCCGGTTCGTAGATCCGCGATCTTGAGGAAGCCGCGCCGGACGAGCAGGCTCGCCACGATCCCGACGACCGCGAGAAACGCTATGACGCGGGGATCCGACGCCGAGATCATCAGCTCTCCTCCGGCCTCAAGAGCGGGAAGAGGATGACCTCACGGATGGTCGGGCTCGCCGTGAGCAGCATGGTGACGCGATCGACGCCCATCCCGAAGCCCGCCGTGGGCGGCAGGCCGTGCTCGAGCGCGCGGATGTAGTCCTCGTCGTAGTCCATGGTCTCGTCCGCGCCCTGCGCCTTCTTCTCCACCTGAGCGGCGAAGCGAGAGGCCTGATCGTCGGGATCGTTCAGCTCGCTGAAAGCGTTGCAGATCTCTCGCCCGTCGACGAACAGCTCGAAGCGATCGGTGAGCGTGTCGTCCGAGTCCTTCTTGCGCGCGAGGGGTGACACCTCTGTCGGGTAGTCGATGACGAAGACAGGCACGTTTTTGGAACCGTCTTCGGTTCGATAATCTTTCACGAGAAAGGGCTCGGCCAGATATTCGTAGGCACAGAAGAGTGCCTCACCCGCGCCCGAGCACTTCTGTGCACCTTTGCGGAAGTTCGCCCAATCGATCTCGCGCCCCTTGCCCTTCGAGGTCTTCGCCCACTCTTTGATGGGGGCGTCGGCAGCGGCGACGAGCGCCGGAACGTCCGCCGGCAAGCCCGAACGCTCGAGCGCCGAGCCGACGAGATCCTTCATCGGTACACGAAGGAACCGCTCGAACGAGAACGCGCGCGCGAGAGACCACGCCGCGTGCGCCTCGGGGAGCCGCTCCGAGAGGCGCTTGTCGACGAAGCGCAAGAGCTCCTCGGTCTGGTCCATGAGCGTCTCGTACGTGGCGTACGCCTGGTAGTACTCGAGCATCGTGAACTCGGGGTTGTGGCGCGTGCTGATCCCTTCGTTCCGGTAACAGCGAGCGATCTCGTAGACGCGCTCGAAGCCTCCGACGACGAGCCGCTTGAGGTAGAGCTCGGGAGCGATCCGCAGGAAGAGCTCGAGGTCGAGGGCGTTGTGGTGCGTCTTGAACGGCCGGGCGAGCGCGCCGCCGACGATGGTGCTCATCGTCGGCGTCTCGACCTCGAGGAAGCCTCGGTTGTCGAGGAACTCGCGGATCGCGGAGACGATGACCGTTCGGGCGCGGAAGGTCGCCTGCACCTCTTTGTTGGCGACCAGATCGACGTAGCGGCGGCGGAACCGCTGCTCGACGTCCTTGAAGCTCGTCTTGGTGGGCAGCGGGCGGTGCGCCTTGGTGAGCAGGCGCAGCGTCGTCGGGTTGACGCTGAGCTCGCCCTTGTCGGTCGCCATCGTCTCGCCTTCGGCTTCGATGAAGTCGCCGAGGTCGAGGTCCTCGAGCCGGGCGAACGCTTCGCCGAGCACCGGCTCCTGGCAATAGAGCTGCAGCTCGCCGGTGCGGTCGCGGAGCCGGACGAATGCGCCGGCGCCGAAGGAGCGCAAGAAGAGGATTCTGCCGGCGACGCGGACCTTCTGCGCGTTCGCGGCGACCTTGTCGCGGTCGTACTTGCCGTCGTCGCGCTTGTCGCCGTCGTGGAGCGCCCGCGCCTCGCCCAACGGCCAGAGCTTCGTGCCCTTCTGCCGCTCGGTCACGTCGTTGGCGAACGGGTTCTCGCCCCGCGCGCGGACGCGATCCGTCTTCGCCTTCCTAGCGGCGATCAGCGCGGCTTCACCCGCCGCGTCGTCGTGCCCGGCCTCCGGCTTCTTGTCCTTGCTCACGGATCGTCCTCCGCCCCGCCGCCCTTCTTCAGCGTCCCGCCCGCGGCCGCCATCAGGTACGTCTCGATGAAGTTGTCGAGATCGCCGTCGAGCACGCTGTCGACGTCGCTCGCCTCGGTCCCCGTGCGCACGTCCTTCACCAGGCGGTAGGGCGCAAGCACGTAGTTTCGGATCTGGCTGCCGAAGTTGATGGCGCTCTTCTGCGCGTTGTACGCAGCCGTCGCCTCTTCACGCTTGCGGAGCTCCATCTCGTAGAGCTTCGCCTTGAGCATCTTCATCGCGAGGGCGCGGTTCTGGTGCTGGCTTCGCTCTGCGCGGCACACGATGTTCAGGCCTGTGGGGAGGTGGCGGAGGCGCACCGCCGTCTCGACCTTGTTGACGTTCTGGCCGCCCTTGCCGCCGGCCCGCATCGTCGTGATCTCGATGTCCTTGTCGTTGATGACGACGTCGATGTCGTCGTCGACGTCGGGCGTCACCTCGACGGCGGCGAACGCCGTCTGGCGCGTGTGGTCGGCGTTGAAGGGGCTCATGCGAACGAGGCGGTGAACCCCGGTCTCGCTCCGCAGGTTGCCGTAGGCGCTTTCGCCTTCGATCGAGATCGACGCGGCCGAGATGCCGGCCTCTTCGCCCTCTTCGTAGTCGAGCATGTCGGTCTTGAAGCCGCGACGCTCCGCCCAGCGCATGTACATGCGAAGGAGCATCTGCGCCCAGTCCTTCGCGTCGGTGCCGCCGGCGCCCGGATGGATGCTGAGGATCGCGTTCGCCTTGTCCGCGGGCCCGGAGAGCATGCGGTCGAGCTCCGCCTTGCGGAGGCGTGCCTCGATCGCACGAGCTTGGGCGTGCGCGTCGGCGATGACGCCTTCGTCGTTCTCTGCAGCGCCGAGCTCCAGATACTCGGCGAGGTCGCCGAGGTCTTTGGCCAGGTTCTTCGCCAGGTCGAGCTTCTGCTCGACCTGCGAGCGCTTGCGGAGCACCTTCTGTGCGGCTTCGTTGTCGTTCCAGAACCCCGTAGCCAGGGTCTTCTGGTTCAGATCTTCGAGCATCCTCTCGAGCCGAGGGACGTCAAAGATGCCCCCTTAGCGCGTCATAGCGCCTTTTGAGGTCTTCGATTTTCTCGCGGGTCTCGGAGAGCATGGCGCTCCTCTTAGCGGGATGAGCCAACCCCCGCAAGGGCGCGAACCGCTATCAGCGGTACGGGTTCTTGAGGTCTTCGCCGCCCTCGCCGGTGGGTGCCGAGGTGGGAGGCGGCGCAGCGGTGGCGTCGGCGGTTGCCGTCGCTGTGGCTTTCGGGCGACCGCGGCCACCCGTGCCGCCGGTTCGCGGGCGGCCGCCCTTGGGATCGGTGTCGGCCGTCGGCTCGGGATCGGCGGTCGCCGTCGTCGAAGGAGGGGTTGTCGCCGTCGAGGTCGCCGTCGTCGCCGGCTTGGGATCGTCTTTGGGCTCGCTCTTGTCGGTCTTCGCCGGCTTGGTCGCGTTCGTCGTGTCCTCGGGGCCGCGCGACTTCAGGAGCAAGAGGCCCGTGCCGAAGACGAGCAAGAACGCCGCGAAGACGACGGCATATTTGCCCCAGCTGCGCTTGGGCATGTCGCGAAGGACCGTCTGGTCGCCGTGCGAAGGCGAGCTCGGCGGGATCTGGCGGTCCGTCGGGAGCGTCATCGACCCCGGCGTGAAACCTCCTGTCGAGACCTCACCCGTTGCGCTCACGAGCGTGCGCGGCTGCGGGCGACCGGCCGGCGCGATCGGGATCGCCTCGATGACGGCGGCCGCTGCGGCTACCGGCGAAGGCGATGACGGAACCGTCAGCTGGACCTTGGGATCGCCCGCCTGATCGGCGGGCATCGGCATCCGCGGCGTGCGGACGATGCTGCCGGCAGCGCCCGAGGGGATCGCGGCAGGGGCCGCGCTCTCGACCTCGTTGATGGGGACGGCGCCGTTCGCCATCGCGTGCGCCTTGGCTTGCGCGAGGAGCGGCTCGACGGCGAGGCCGCGAGCCGTCTTCACCGCGGGCTGAAGCGGCTCGGGATGCTTGCTGCCGGGGCGCGCGATCGTCTCGGCGTCCTCACCCAGGTCGTCGTCGACCGTCGCGGCCGAGTAGGCGATCGCCGCGGCGGCGCGGTCGTACATCTCGGTCGACGGCGTCGGCGGCGGGATCGCTCGCGTGTCGACCTGCGGCCGCCCTCCGGGGCCCTGGCCGAGGAGCGTCGGCTGGCTCGGAGGCGCAGGTGGGGCGATGCGGGGCCGAGGCAGGCGTCCGGAGCTGGGCGGACCGCTCGGCGGAGGCCGGCGCGAGCTGGGCGGCGGCTCGGCGGCCTCTGCCCGATGCTGCTCGCGGGCCGCGGCCTCGAGCGCGGCTGCTTCGGCGATGGTCGGCGTCGTGCGCGGGCGCGGCGACTCGGCGCGCGGGACCGGCGCGGGCTTCGCCTTCTCGAGCGCGAAGCGCATCGTCACGTCGGCGGCGACCTCGAACTGCGGAACGGCGGGTGCTGCTGCGGCGGCGCCGAGGAACGCGGGCGATCCCCGTTGTGAGTCGGGAAGATCGTCACCGGGCGGCGGTCGCGAGCTGCCGCCGCGCTCGGTGGCGGGCATCGACGCGTGCATCTCGGCCATCGCCTCGGGGCTCATGCCCACCATCGTCCGCGGGTTCTTCGGCGGCGGGGGTGCGGGCGGAACCGAGCCTGTCTGGATGACGACGGGCTGGCCCGAGTCGCTCTGCGCGAGCCAGGCGCGGACGCTCTCGCGCTGCGCCCCGATCTCTTGTCCGAGGACCGCTTGAACGAAGCTCGCCACCTCGCGCGGAGAGGCGAGCCCGACGTCGGCGACGTTGAGCTTCGCGGACTCGCGCGCCGCCTCTTCGATCGCGTCGGCGAGGTCCGCTGCGGTCTGGAAGCGCCGCGCCGGATCGCGATCGAGCGCCCGGAGCACGACGGCGTCGAAGGGCTTGGGCATCGACGGCACGACCTCACTCGGGGGGCGCACCGGCTCGACGAGGATGCGCTGCAGCGTCGCAGCCTCGCTGTCGGCCTTGAAGAGCCGGCGGCCGCAGAGCACCTCCCACAGGATGATGCCCATCGCGAACAGATCGGTGCGCCTGTCGAGCTCGTCGCCGCGCGTCTGCTCGGGTGCCATGTAGGCGAGCTTGCCCTTGAGCTTGCCGTGCGCCGTCGAGGTGAGGCGCGAGGACGCGCGGGCGACGCCGAAGTCGGTGATGCGCGCGGTGCCGTCGACGCCGACGAGCACGTTCTGCGGCGACACGTCCCGATGCACGAGGCCGAGGAGCTGGCCGCGATCGTCGCGCAGCTCGTGCGCTGCATGGAGGCCGGCGATCGTGTCGAGCAGGATCCGGAGAGCGACGTGCCGGGGCGGCAGCTGCCCCATCGACATCGTGCGCGCGACGATCCGCGAGAGCGTGTCGCCCTCGACGTACTCCATCACCAGGTAGTACCCGGCCTCGTTCTCGCCCACCTCGAGGATGGGGACGACGTTCGGGTGGTGAATCAATGCTGCGAGGCGGGCCTCGTCGAGGAACATCTCGACGAACTCCGGCTCGTTCTGGAGGTGCGGGTGGAGGCGCTTGATGGCGACGAACCGCTGGAACCCGCCGACGCCGCCGCGCCGAGCCAGGTACACGGTGGCCATGCCGCCGGTGGCGATTTCGCCGATGAGCTCGTACCTGTCGAGCCGCCTTCGCGGATCGGCCGGGTCAAGGAGCTTCACCTTCGCCACGATGCCCTCACCGCAAATGCCTCGCTGTCCTCGGACGAGCAGGCTCAGAATACAGGAACGGCCGCTCTAGAAGCGACCTCGATACCCCAGCGTCAGCCGCTGATCCTGAGTCCCGACGCCTTGGCCAATAGCACTCCCAACATCCACCCACAACGGTAGGGGCTCGTTCTTTCCGGTCTTTTTGGACCGCTTTTGCGGGCCGACGAAGGCAGCAGCCGGGTCGGGATCACCATCCCAGTCGGTGACGATCGCGAGAACGAGCGTCACCGCGGCGACACCTGCCGTGGCGCCGATCAGCGCGTTGGTACGCAGCTCCTTGGACTGGCCTTCCTGATAAAGCTCGCAGTCTTCGCCCTGTCCGCGGCACTCCTCGCGGACGGCGTCGGCCCCGGGGTTGTTCATCGTGTCGATCCCGCTCCAGATGGTCGTACCGCCCAGGCCGGCGGTCGCGATGATGCCGACAACGAAGGGCGCGGGGTGGATGCGCCAGTCGTCGTCTTTGGGCGGGCCCTCGGGCTGGTCGTCCGGGGTGTCGGTGCCGACCGGCATTCCACCGCCGCCGGCCGGCGGAGGCTCGGGGTCGGCCTTCTTCTTCTTCGGGGCGAACCTGACCTCACTCGAGCCGCCCGCGGTTGCGTCGATGCTCTGCTCGGGCGCGGCCACCTTGCCGAAGCTGGCGCCGAGGCTCTGGCTGCCCGGGTCGAGGTAGACGACCCAGCGGGTGGTCGCCTCGCCGTGAACGATGCGCGTACCCGCCGCGAGCAGACAGGGCGACGCACAGCTCACCTCGGCCCGGTGAAGGCCGGAGCCGAGCTTCTCGATCGTCTCGGTCGCGAGCTTCTTGGTCTCGGCGTCCTCCGGGTAGCGGTCGAGGGCGAGCGCCGCGAGCGTCGCGGCACGCGATGCCTGCCCCGCCTCGGCCCGGGCGCGGATCGCGAAGCGAAGCGCCTTGGAGCTCGGGACGGCCGCATCGGCAGCTTCGAAGTGCGCAGCGGCCTCCTCGTGCTTGCCGTCCTTGTACGACTTCGCGCCTGCCTCGAACGAGTCGGCGGCGGCGCGAAGCTTCGACGGATCGGGGCCCGCGTAGGCCGCGGACGCACAAGCGAGGGATACGGCGAGCGCGAGCGCGAAAGGCCCAAGGCGCATGCGCCTTCATGGCCGCACGGCGAGAGAGCGTCAATCGACGAACGACAAGCCCGTCAGAGGTGCCCGTCCTGCGCCATCGTGATCCCGAGGTGTCCGACCACGCCGATCACTGCTGTCGCGATCCCCAGGACGAGGATCCCCTTCTTCTTTTTCCAGCTGGCGGCGATGGAGAGCAAAAAGCCCACGCCACCGACGAGCATCGCGATGATCGTGTATTCCTCCCGCCGGCCGCGAAGGTCCGAGTAGCGATCGAAGGCCGCGTCCGCCTTCCTTTGCTCCTCGGCCACGGTCGCCTGAAGGCTTTGAAACCTGGCCTGCTCGGCGGGCGACATCGACGACCACGACGTCGCGTCCGGCATCTTCGGGACGCGGCGCTTGGCGCTCTCCTCTTCGGACTTTGCGGACTCCACCTTGGGCATGAGCACAGCCGCGCCGTACGCCAGCGTGGCGAAGACGAAGGCCGCGCAAAGAAACACGAGCACGCGAAGAACGATTGCCACGGTCTACCCCCAGGGCCCCCCCGGGCTTCTTCTCACGCCATCTCGAGGAACAGCCGATCCGGATCCTGGAGATAGCCGATGATCTCGTACGCGAACGCCGCGCCGACATGGCCGTCGATGATGCGATGGTCGAACGAGAGGCTGAGCAGCATCACCTTGCCGACGACGATCTGTCCGTTCTTCACGACGGGCTTCTCCTTCATCTGGTGGACGCCGAGGATGCCCACCTCCGGGAAGTTCAGGATCGGCGTCGCGAAGAGGCCGCCCTGAGCGCCGAGCGAGGTGATCGTGAAGACCGACCCGCCGAGGTCCTCGGGGCGGACCTTACCCGCTTTGGCGTCCTCACCCAGGCGAGCGATGTCGCGGGCGATGTCGAGGATGCTCTTGCGGTCGGCGTCACGGACGACCGGCACGATGAGCCCGGCCTCGGTCGACGTCGCGATGCCGATGTTGCGGCTCTTCTTGGTGACGATCTCGCTCGATGCTTCGTCGAAGGCGCTCGCGAGCGACGGATGCTTCTTGAGCGCGGCGACGTGGTCGTCGTGACGATCAACTATCGGCTCGGACCGCTCGGCTTCCTGAACCTCTCGGCGATCACCGGCGGCCGCATTCCGTCGACGGGAAACGAGGGCCTGCTCGACCAGCTCGCGC
>JBGTSH010000225.1:0-17277 GCA_041940405.1 Polyangiaceae bacterium | reverse complement strand
TGAGGTGGTCGGCATCAACGCCGCCATCCGCGCGAACGCCAACAGCATCGGGTTCGCGATCCCGATCAACATGGTCAAGGAGCTCCTCCCGCTCCTCCTTCGTGACGGGAAAATCCGCAGGAGCGCCATCGGCGTGGTCGTGGCGCCCCTCCCGCCCGATCAGGCCGCGCGCCTCGGCTCCCCGAGCCTCAAAGGCGTCTGGGTCAAGGCGGTCCAGGGGTCCGGCCCGGCCGCACGGGCGGGCATCGAGGTGGACGACGTGATCACGACCTTCGACGGCAAGCCGGTCGAGGACCACAACGCCCTCCGGTTTTTCGCGAGCATTTTCGGCGTGGGGCGAACCGCGACGGTGAAGGTCGTCCGCGGCGGCAAGGAGCTCGAGGTCAAAGTCACCCTCAGCGAGCTGCCGGAGCAGGACGAATAGCCTGGGGCTAGGGTAGGCTTTCAGCGCCGTGCCGAATCCGCCCGTTCCCCCGAATGGCCCGCCGCCTGCGCCGGCGCCGGGAGCCGATATCAGGGTGAATAGGCCCTCCTCGGAGGCGTCCAACCGTGAGCTAAGGTCACGGGAAGCCGAGGAAGATCGTGGACTCATCGCTCGAGCTCAAGCCGGAGACCAGGCCGCATTCCGGAGCCTGGTCGATCGGCATCAACGGCGCGCATTTGCGATCGCCGTGGGGCTCGTGCGTGACGAAAACGACGCGCGCGAGATCGTGCAAGAGGCCTTCTTACGAGTCTACAAGGGCCTCCCGACCTTCGAAGGCGGGTCGTCCTTTTTCACGTGGCTCTATCGGATCGTCACGAACCTCGCGATCGACCTCATGCGAAAGCCCGGCCGCAAGGGGGCCGAGCTCGACGAGGGCCGCAACGTCGCCGACGATCCCGAGGGCGAGCTCGCGCTGGTCTCGCGAATCGACGGCGCCGACCCGATCGACGTCGTCCGCCGAAAGGAAATGGCCGCGCGGATCCAAACAGCGCTCGATGCGCTGCCTTGGTACCACCGAGCCGTCATTCTCATGCGTGAGGTCGAAGGGATGTCCTACGAGGAAATGGCCGAGGCGATGGGCGTCTCCAAGGGGACGATCATGAGCCGCCTGTTCCACGCGAGGCAGAAGATGCAGCGAGCCCTCGCCGACGTGTACGCGGAGCTCGATGGTGCCGGTCCCGCCAGCTCTCAAAGCGGGGGCGCGGACAAAGGCGAGCCCGCATCCGAGCCCGCGCCGCGTCGAGCGCCGGCATCTTCTCAGCCAGAGTCTCAGAAGGAGGACCGGTGAGCGCGCCGACCGACATGGAGCTGATGCTCTTCCACGACGGCGAGCTCGAGGAGCCGCGTCGAGCCGAAGTGGCTGCATGGCTCGAGCAGAGTCAAGTCGGGCGATCCAAGATCGCTGACGTCGCGCTCGGCGGCGAGCTCCTGCGCGAAGGCGCGCTCTCGCGCGCTGCGACCTTCGACATCGCCGACGCGGTGATGGCGGCTACCAAGCGCGAGAACGGCACCGCCGCAGCGCCGCACGGAAAGTCGATCGACGAGAACGCCCCCGGCGCGAAGGTCATCCCGATCAAGTCGAAGACCGCGCCGAAGGCCGCCCCTCACGAAGGGTCCGGCAAGGACGGCGGCCGCCTCCTCTTGCCGCTCACGGCAGTGGCCGCCGCCGCTGCCGCTGCGCTCTTCTTGTGGGGCCGGACCGAGCCGGCCAAGCAGCCCGAGGTTGCGAAGACGGATACGGTCCAAGCACCTTCGGTGCAGCCGCTTCCTCCGACGCCTGCGCCGGCCCCGACCGAGATCGAGCCGTTCGCGAAGGCTGTGGACGAGGAGCTCGGCGTGCAGGTCGCTTCGGTAAACTTCGGCTCCCGTCAGGGATCGGTGTTCTACGTCGGCGATGAAGCGCAAGGTCCGACGACGGCTGTGGTGTGGGTGACGGAGGAATGAGATGACGACCCGGCGCTCGCGACGATCGGTTCTCAAGATGCTTGCTGGGTCGGGCTTCGTGCTCTCCGGGGTCTCGCTCGGAACGCGCGAAGCGTTTGCGGGCGATCCGCCCGGTGAGATCGAGGCAGAGCTCCTCGTTTTGCACGCCACGAACGAGGGCAAGGGCATCGACAAGGACATCGGCGACATCCCGGAGCTCAAGAAGCCGCCGTTTTCGTCCTACGACACGTACAAGCTCCTCGAGAAGGGCAAGATCAAGCTGCCCAAGGGCAAGGAGCAGGAAAAGAAGCTCCCCAACAGCGACAAGCTGATGCTGACCTACAAGGACATGGTCTCGAAGAAGGACCAGCCTGACAAATTCGTCATCCCCGCGCGCGTCGCAAAGAAGGACGGCGAAGAGGTCGTGTCGGCGACCTACACCGCGCCCAAGGGTCAGTTCTTCTTCGTTGCCGGCCCCAAGTTCACCAAGGGCAAGAGCAAGGGCATCCTGGTCGTCGGCTTCAAGATCCTCTGATCGCGGCGAGCCGCTTTCGGTCAGTCCGCTAACGCGTCCTGCACGAGCGCCACGACGTCCGCTTCTTTGGGGAGCTTCCCTTCGGCGTGCTCGGGACGGCCGCCGCCGCGCCCGCCGGCTGCGGCGGCGATAGCCTTGAGCGTCTTGCCGCAGTCGAGCGAATGCTCGGCGTGACGGCTGACCACGATGTGCCTGCCGTCATCCGTGGCGCAGGCAAGGACGGCCGCACCTCGGAGGCGCGCGGTCACCTCACCGGCGATGCTCCTGAGCTGGTCGACGCCGGCCACGGGCACCTCGGCGACGACGAGCGTTTCGCCGCGTGACTCGGCGTCGCGCACGAGCTCGCCGGCGACGCGCGACGCGAGGTCGGCGCCGAGCCGCTTGTTCGTCTCGCGCACCGACGCGAGATCGGCGCGCAGCTTGGCGACCGCGCCGGCGACGTCCGCGGCCCCGCAGGTGAGGTCGCGCGCGAGCGCGGCGAGCTCGTCGCGGGCGCGGCCGAGCTCGATTCGTGCGCGCGCTCCGGCAACGAAGCTGACCCGCATCTTGCCTTTGTAGCGCTCCAGCCCGGTCACCTTGACGAGGCCGACCTGCGCGGTCCGCGTGCAGTGCGTGCCGCCGCACGGCGAGACGTCGAAGCCATCGATGTCGACCACCCGGATGTCGCGATCGACTTTGGGAGCGCGCCGCAGCTCGATGCGCGCGAGCTCTGCTTCGGTAGGGAAGAACGCTCGTATCGGGCGGTCGTCGTCGATGACCGCGTTGACCAACGCCTCGGCTCGCGCCACCGCGGCCTCGTCGAGGCCCGGCACGTCGAGATCGATCGTCGCGACCGTGTCGCCGAGGCGTGCCGAGACGGTAGGCGCGCTCGCTTCATCGAGGAGCCCGCGCGAGAGCATGTGCTGTCCAGTGTGGAGCGCCATGTGGACGCGCCGTCGTACCGTGTCGATCTCACCAGTGACCTCGGCGCCGACCGTTGGGACGGCGTCGCCCTCGAGCCGGTGATGGACGACGCCCGCGTCGTCGACCTGCACGTCGACCACCGCGGCCTCGCCGCCGGACCAGCGGAGCTTGCCGCGATCGGCCATTTGTCCGCCGGCCTCGGGGTAGAGCGCGGTCTTGTCGAGGATGAGGCTCGGCCATCCTCCGAGCTTGGCGTGCGCGACGACGGATGCCTCGAAGCGGGCGAGCAAGGGATCGTCGAAGTAGAGCCGCTTTGTCGCTCTCATGGCTGGACCCCCTGAGGGGTGCCGCTCTCTTTTTCCAGGCGGAAGAGGCGCCGTCAACAAGGCCGCATTCTCCGGCACCTGGTAACATGCGAGGCCATGCGCTCCGGGGCCCGACCCGTCGTCCTGTTGCTTCTCGCATTGGCTGGGTGCGACGGCGACATCGGTGCGGGCGGCGGCGGCGATCAGGGCGGCAGCAGCGCCCAGGTTCGCCCGACGCCCACCGGTGGTCCCTCCGAGAGCTGTGACGCCATCGCCGTCTGCGAGGGCGACACCGCCAACCCGGACACCGGCTGCATCGAGTGCGCCGTGCTCGGAAGCTCGACGCTGGCGATCGACGGCGGAGCCTGCCGCGACGAGTACACGGCGTGCTTCGGGCCCGGGGGTACGTGCGACGAGGGAGGCCACCCGGAGTGCTGCGCGTTCTTCGATTGCCTCGTTGCTTGTCCCGCCGACGATCCTGGGACGACGGCCGACGAGTACCTCGACTGCGCTTGCTCGAACAACGGCACCGAGTGCTCCGAGGAGCAGGAGAAGGGGACGTGCCTGGGCAACGACCCGGCGGGCGGCGAGCGCTACCTCGCTTGGGCGAGCTGCCTCCTCTTGGACGTCTGCACCGTCTCCTGCTCGGAGGACGGCTAGCGTGGGAGATGCGAAGCCCCAGGCCGCTCGCCAGCCGGTCCTCATCGTCGACGACGACGCGGTATCGCGGAAGATCCTCGCTCAGGCCATGGACAAGGCCGGCTTCTACGCCGAGGTGCTCGCCTCCGGCCAGGAGGCGCTCGCCTGGCTGATGTCGGGGAATCAGGCGTCGATCGTCCTCCTCGATCTGGTGATGCCGCCTCCGGACGGCTACGCCGTGCTTCGCGCGATGCGGGCGTCGGCCGAGCTGCGCGAGACGCCGGTCGTCGTCCTTACCGCCGTGGACGCCGATGAGGAGGTCACGCGCGCATTCGACATGGGCGCCGACGACTTCGTCCGCAAGCCGTTCAAGACCGCGGAGCTCATCGCCCGCATCCGGAGCCAGCTCAGGATGCGCGACTTCGTCGAGGCGCTCGAGCGGCGCGAGCGCGACGCACGCGTCGTGTTGGAGCTGACGCAGACGCTCTCGTCGACGCTCGACTTCCGGAACATCCTCTACACCGTCGTCCGCCGCATCGCCGATGTCGCGCGGGTCGATCGTTGCAGCATCGTGCTCGTCCGCGACGAGAGCCAGGTAGGCTACGTCGTGGCGGCGAGCGACGACCGCGAGCTCCGCGATCTGCCCATCGATCTCTCGAAGTACCCCGAGATCCGTCGCGTGCTCGAGACGGGCGAGCCACTCTTCGTCGACGACACCTCGACCGACCCCGTCTTCGACCTGGTCCGATCCGAGCTGCCGGCCACCTCGTTCCGATGGCTCGCCTGCCTTCCGATCACCTACGAAGAGAAGCCGCTCGGCGTCCTCTTCCTCCGGCGGCGCGAGCCCCACCGCGCGCGGGATCACGAGCTCTGGGTCGCCCGCACCGTGGCCAACGCGACGGCGATCGCGCTCCGCAACGCGAGCATCATGCAGAACCTCCGCGAGCAGACCCGCGAGAGCACGTACGCACGGTTCGAGGCCGAGCGGCGCATCCGCGCCCTCGAGCCGTACGCCGACTTCTTCCACGCATCGGCCGACGGCATCATGGTGCTCGACACCGAAGCGCTCGTGCTCTTCTCGAACCCTCGCGCTCGCGAGATCCTCGGCCGCAGCGAGATCGAGCTCTCTCGCACGACCCTGACCCAGCTCCTCGTCCCCGAGCACGAGCCGAAGCTGCGGGCGGTGCTCGCCGACCTCTTCGGCAGCCGGCCCCGCATGAAGGACGAGCAGCCGCCGACGCAGGATCTCGTTGCCCTCGTCGGCAACGAACGGCGGACCCTGGCGGTGAACTTCGTCGTCATGGACGCGGAAGAGACCGCCCTGCTCACGTTCCGCGACGTGACCCAGGACCGCGCAACCGAGGCGGAGCTCACCAAGACGAAAGAGTTCTTGGAGAGGGTCATCGACAGCTCGGTGGACGCGATCATCTCGGCCGACATGGGCGGCAACGTGCTGCTCTTCAACCGCGCGGCCGAGAAGGTCTTTCGCTACTCGGCGGCGGAAGTCGTCGGGCAGATCTCGGTGCGCGACCTGTACCCGGCCGGGGTCGCGCGCGAAGTCATGCTCCTCATGCGCGGCAAGGAGTACGGCGGCAACGGTCGCCTCGAGCGCTACCAGACCGAGGTCGTCGCCAGCGACGGCACCCGCGTCCCGGTCCAGATCTCTGCGGCCTTGATCGTCGATAGGGGAGTTCCCATAGGGTCTGTCGGCGTCATGACCGACCTCCGCGATCGCCTCCGGATGGAGGCCAGCCTCGCCGCGGCGCAAGAAGAGCTGCGGGCACGCGAGAAGCAAGCCCTCATCGCCGAGCTGGCCGGCGCAGCGGCGCACGAGCTCAACCAGCCGCTCACCAGCGTGCTCGGCTTCGCCGAGATCATCCGGCGCCGAGCCAAGGACGGGCAGCCTCACCTCCGCGAGATGGAGGCGCTCGCGGCCGAGGCCGAGCGCATGGCCGAGATCGTCCGGAAGATCGGCAAGATCACCAAGTACGAGACGATGGCCTACGTCGGCGAGTCCAAGATCATCGATCTGGACCGCTCGAGCGCGGGAGAGGACTCGTCGCGCAACAGGTCCACCCAACCCCCGAAGGAGCCATGACGCGATCGACGAAGAGCGATCGACCGTCGCGCGCCTCGGGCCTGGAAGAGACGCTCGTCCTGTCGGGATCGAACCCGAGCGAGCGGGTGCTCGAGCAGCTCGCGCTTCTCGCGCCGGACGCGGATCTCGAGGACGCCGTGTGGGCGCTGGTATCGGCGTACGCCGAGGGCGACGAAGAGGTTGCTGTCGGCGTGTGCATTCCCGATGTCGCCGGCAGCCAGCTCATCGTGCGTCACGCGCCTCGTCCGAGCCGCCCTCGCGTCCAGGATGCCGCGCGGCTCTTCCCGGAGCTCGAGCACGAGCACATCCTGCCGGTGCCGCACGACGAAGGCTCGACGGTTCATGTGGGGAGCGACGCTCCGCTCGAGCCGCCGGGATTCCGGCAGATCGAGCTCCTCGCGATGGCAATCAGCTCGGTGGTTCGCCGGGTTCGTCACCTCGAGCGGATGCGCCAGGAGTCTGCAGAGGCGCGGACGCTGCGCGACCAGGCAGTGCAGAGCGACAAGCTTGCGGGCCTCGGCCGGATGGCTGCCAGCATCGTTCACGAGCTGAACAATCCGCTCACGTCGATCGTGGCGTATGCCGATTTCCTCCGCCGCCGGCTCGAGCATCAGAACGTCGAGCCCGAGGATCGCGAGCGCCTGGCGCGCATCTCCGAGGCCGCCGGCAGAGTGCTCGCGTTCACGCGCGATCTCGTCGCCTATTCGCGACCCTCGACCGCCGCGCCGTCGGCGCTCTCGATCCACGACGTCATCGAGCGTGCGCTCGTCTTCTGCGATCACGTGATCGCCGACTCGAACGTGAAGATCATCCGTCAGTTCGGCGAGATCGCGCCGATGCATGGCCTGCATGGCCCGCTCACCCAGGTGTTCGTCAACCTGTTCACGAATGCTTGCCAAGCGATGGCCCCCGCAGGAGGAAGCCTGCTCATCGAGACGCGGCTCGGCGAGGGTCGCATCATCGTGCGCGTCGTCGACGAGGGGCCCGGCATCGAGCCGTACGCGATCGACCGTCTGTTCGAGCCGTACTTCACCACGCGGAGCGAAGGCGGTGGGAGCGGCCTCGGCCTCAACATCGTTCAGACGATCGTCGCGAGCCACGGCGGGCAGGTGGCCGCGGCCAACGCCGACGTGCGAGGCGCCGTGTTCACCGTCGAGCTCCCCCTCCGGTAACCTGCCGCCCTCCAGATCGGCTAAGGGAGACGTCATGTCCGAGCGCGTTCTATCTCCGGCGGGTCTCGGCGACGACGACCGCTACGATCGCCTCTTTCGGCCGAGCACGCTCGACGAGTACGTCGGCCAGACGAAGCACAAAGAGAACCTCAAGGTCTTCGTCGAGGCGGCGCGACGTCGCAAAGAGCCTCTCGATCACGTGCTCCTCTGCGGCCCGCCCGGCCTCGGCAAGACGACGCTCGCGTCGATCCTCGCCAAAGAGATGGGCGTCACGCTGCACGCGACGAGCGGACCGGCCGTCGAGCACAAGGGCGCGCTCGCGGGCCTCCTCACCAAGCTCGAGCACGGCGACGTCCTCTTCGTCGACGAGATCCACCGCCTCTCGCCGGTCGTCGAAGAGAGCCTCTATCCGGCGATCGAGAGCTTTCAGATCGACATCGTCACCGGCGAGGGTCCGTACGCGACGACCATCCAGCTCGGCCTCAAGCCGTTCACGCTCGTCGGCGCCACGACGAGGACCGGCCTGCTCACCGCGCCGCTCCTCTCGCGGTTCGGATATGTCGTGCGGCTCGACTACTACCCGGTCGAAGAGCTGGAACAGATTGTCGAGCGGAGCGCCAAGCTGCTTGGTGTCCCGATCGAGGCCGGCGGCGCGCGCGCGATCGCAACGCGATCCCGCGGCACCCCCCGCGTCGCCAACCGCCTGCTCCGGCGGGTACGTGACTTCGCCGACGTGCTCGGCAAAGGCGCGATCACCAGAGACATCGCCAACACCGCGGCCGAGCGGCTCGACGTCGATGAGGCCGGCCTCGACGCGATGGACCGGCGCCTCCTCTCGATCATCGTCGACGACTACGAGGGCGGCCCGGTCGGCCTCGACACCCTCGCCGCCGCGCTGAGCGAACCGCGCGACACGGTCGAGGACGTCTACGAGCCGTACCTCCTTCAGCAGGGGTTCGTCGGGCGTACGCCGCGCGGCCGCATCGCGACGAAGAAGGCGTTCGAGCACCTCGGGCGCTCGTACCGCAGCGCCAAGGACACCGACCAGGGAAAGCTCTTCGAGCCCTGACGCCGGCTAGAAATGGCGGCCTCGGGGTGCTCGATGAGGCAGGTGCTTGCACTTTCACCCCCCCCGGCCCCCCTCACCGCGTGAGGGGGGAGATCAAAACTTCGGTAGCGAGGGAGGTGGCGGCAGCGTCACCTCGTTGTCGGCAGGGTCGTCCGACGCCGGGGCGGGCTCCGTCGGGCTGAACGACTCCGGCGAGCGATCGGGCTCTTGTGTCTTTGCGTAGACCCCCGAGCTCTTCACGACGGTCGTCGTCGCTTCGGGCGTCGGCTCCTCGGCTGACTCGGCCGTCATCTCCCAGCCTGTCGGGTTCACGAGCACCTTCATGGGCGGTGCGGAGGCGTAACGCACCTTGTGTCGAGGCGTCAACGCAGGGGCCGATGGAGCACACGAAGTGAACGGTCAGTCACCCACTGGTATGACTGATCAGGACTCGACGCGGTGCGGCGCTCCGGCTCCTCAAACCGGGATGAGCGCGCTCACTACCGTGGATTCGCCGGGGGCTCCGGTCACTTGGATCGATCCGCCGTGCATCTCGAAGATGCTCCGGGCCACGCTCAGGCCGAGCGTCAGGCCCTTCGCGCGCGAGGTCTGCGGCTGGGTGAGGAGGGCCCGGAGCTCGCTCGACTCGATAGGTGCTTCGCCGTAGTCGATCTCGATGCGCACCTCTTTCCCTCCCGCGGCGACCGACGCGCGAAGTGCGACTCCGTGGGTGCCGGGGCCGGTCCGAAGCGCGTGGGCGACCACCACGGCGAGCGCACGCGACACGTGCGTCGCGTCGATCGTCACTGCAGGCAGGCCTTCGGCCATCTCGATCCGGAGCTCGCCGGCTGCGCCCACGATCTCTCTCGCGCGCTGGTTGGCGAGGTAGACGAGCCCGGCGACGCTGGTGCGCTTCTTCACCAGCGCCAGCTGGCCGGCCTCGACGCGGGCTGCATCGAGGATGGTTTCGATCAGCGCGACGAGCTCGCGCCCGCGCGTCGAGATGAGATCGAGGCTCTCCCGCTGCGCGACGCTCAGCGACTCGCGGTCGAGCGCGTCGGCGAAGCCGACGATGGCGTTGAGCGGCGTCTTGAGATCGTGGCTGACGCTCGCGAAGAGGAGCCCGCGCATGCGGCGCGCGGTCTCTTTGGACTCGAGCGCTCGCTCCTGCGCGGCGGCGAAGGTGCGAAACCTGCCGGCGAGCGACAAGGCAGCTTCTTCGAGGCGTGCCACGACGCCGAAGCGTGCCGAGATCCCGCCACCGCTTTCGCCCGCCAGTACGCGTTCGGTCCCGAGTGTACGGAGGCGCTCCGCTGCGCCCTCGAGATCCGATGAGACCAGCCTGCCGAGCAGGATGGCCGCAGCGCTTGCGAGGAGAACGAAGCAGATCGCGACGGCTGCGAGCGGAAAGGTCCGCGCCAGCGAGAGGGCGCTGGAGAACGTAACGCTCGCGCTCCCGCGCGCGACCGGGATCGTGTGCGTCACCGCGTCGCCGGTGCGCTCGACCGAAGGATCGAGCACGCCCTCATGAAGAACGACGTCGTACCCTCGCCGCTTGGCAACCCTGGCCGCGGCTTGCTTGCCCGCTTGGTTGGCCTCGCCCGAACCGATGACGCCGCGGGCGAGCGCCATCGCCGTCGCCGTTCGCTCCTGCTCGGACACCGCGCGAAGGTGCGCGTAGCTCGCGAGCGTTCCGCCGACGCCCACGAGGGCGACGGGAACCACGACCGCGTAGAGCAAGTTGAGCCGGCTTCTCTTGAGCGGGATGCCTCGCTCGACGAGGGCTTCGAGCTGCGTGGTGACCTGATCGATCGGAGCCAACTCGAAGAGGCGCCCGGTCAGCCGCTGCATCAGGACGAGCGACGGCACCGCGAAAGCGAACGCGATCGCCGCCCCGAGCATCGCCAGCTCTCGAGAGACCTCGACGGAGAGCGACGGAGGCCTCAGCCACGGCGTCGCAAGCGCCGCCGACGCGACGATCATCACGACGAGCTCGACCGCGATGGCACGATACTGGAGCAGGCGAAGCGCGTCGATATCGGTCGGCTCGACGGCGGACGAGCCCATCGCGAGCGCGCGGAGCGTGAAGCGATGCCTTCGCGACATGAGGTGCGTGAGCACCGCGGTGACGACGCCGCCTGCGGCCCCGGCTGCGAGGGCTCGTCCGGCGGTCTCGACGCCGGCTTCGCCGGAGAGGCGCAGGATGAGCGGTGCGAGCACCGAGAGCACGACGAACGCCGCGAACGTCAGGAGACCCTGACGTGCGACGAGCTGCTTCGCGAAGCTCGCGGCTACGTTCATTCCGCTCCCTCCGGGTTCGACTCGTGCCAACCAGCTGCGCTGGTTGGTGCCCCTTCGTCGGACCTTCCTGGACTCCGTCCAGCAAGCTGGACTCCGTCCACACGGTTCGCCGTCAGTCGGAGCCTACCTCGGTCTCGGTGCTCGCTCACTCGCACCTCGCCCTCCGGTTTCATTTCAGCCGCGCTCCTCCTCCACGGCCGAGGGTCGCATCGAGTCGGGCCGCGGCGGCGGCATCGACGGCATCGAGGCGCGCTCCATCGCTTCTTGGATCTCCTCGTCCGTCGCGAGAGGAAGGCTGAACGTGAAGGTCGAGCCCTTGCCGCGCTCACTCTCCACGCGAATCTCGCCGCCGTGAAGCTCGACGAGCCTCTTTACCGTCGCGAGCCCGAGGCCGGTGCCCCCCACGCGGAGGCCGGCATCCGACGACTGGCGATACGCTTCGAAGATCGCGGTCTGATCTTCGGCAGGAATGCCGGGGCCGGAGTCGACGACCCGAACCACGGCGCGATCGCCGGTCTGCTCGATCCGGACGCGAACGAAGCCGCGCTGGGTGAACTTCACGGCGTTGGCGACCAGGTTGGTGAGGATCTGGCGGACCCGCCGCCGATCTGCGTACGCGAGGACGTGCTCCTCGCCGGTCACCGTCAGATCGAGCTTCTTGTGCTTGGCGATCGCGTTCGCCTCGCGCATCACCTCCTCGGCGGCACGGCGCAGATCCATGGGCCTGCGCGAGAGCTTGAGCTCTCCGCTCTCGAGCGCGCTCAGGTCCAGGATGTCGTCGATCAACGTGCGCAGGTGCTCGCCGCTCGTGTGGATGATCTCGACCGACTCGCGCGCGTCCGGCGGCAACGGCCCGTCGACCTCGCTCTCGAGCACGTGCGAGAAACCGAGCACGGCGTTCAGCGGCGTCCGGAGCTCGTGGCTCAGCCCCGCGAGGAACTCGAGGCGTTCCTGGTCCACGCGCGCTGCCTCGGCCAAATCGGCGCGGTAGCTCTTTTCGGCGGCGATGAACCGCCCGACCAGCGTGTTGAATGCGGCGGACAGGACGCCGACCTCGTCGAAGGCGCGGATCGGGATCGGTTGACCCGCGGGGTCGCTCTCCGGATCGGCCATGTTGGCGATCCGCTTTCGCGCGTAATCGACCTCGTCGTGCGCTGCGCGCGCGTAGCCGAACGACACCGCCGCGGCGATGCCGATGAGCAGGACGGCGAGCGCCGCGACGGCGCGTACGAGAAAGAGCGTCTCGGGCGGGTTCTCTGGCGCGACCGCGAAGGCGATCACCGAAAGGTGCTCGAGGGGAGGTCCGAGCGGATGCGATGCGAACCGTTGCCTTCCCGAGACCGTCTCGATGAAGCCCGACTCTTCGATGAGCATCTCGACGACGCGATCGCGATCGAACTCGTCCAGGTTCGCGCTGGTGACCACCTGCCCGTCCTGGTTCACCAAGAGGAGCTCGGTCGTCGCTCCATCTGCCGCGTCGGCGACCAGCGGCGCGCGGTCCTCGAGCGCCGTGAACCTGAGGCGCGTCGCCATCGCCTCGGCGACCGCTGCTGCGTGCAGCGCCGCCTCTTCGTCGCTCGCGCGGCGGATCTCGGAGACGCCGATCGCCACGATCGTCGCGGCCGTCGCCATGCCGATGATCACGACGACGAGAGGCGCCAGAAGGAGGAGGGGGAGTCGTCGCAAGCCGGGGGGAAATTGCAGCACCAACACCCGGCCGGGGCAATGCGAGGGCGGGCGCGGGCGCGAGGGCGGGCGTGCCGAGCACGCCGGCCATGGGGGCACCTAATCGGTGCTCAGAAGCGCAAACACCGCGTGATCGAGCCACCGCCCGTCGCACCACTCGGCCTGCCTCGCGATCCCCTCGAACTTGAAGCCGAGCCTCGCGATCACCCGGAGCGAAGGATGGTTGTCGGTCGCCGCGGCGACGCGAACGCGATGTACGCCCATGCGTTGGAGCGCGAACTCGACGCAGCCGCGCGCGGCTTCGGTCATGAAGCCGCGGCCGTGGGCTTCGTTGCGGAGCCAATAGCCGAGCTCACACGAGCGATGCATGTGCACGCACTGCTCGAGGCCGACGATGCCGAGGAGCGTTCCGCCGGCTCGCTCGCGGATGACGAAGCGCACCGCTCGGCCTTGGTCCCAGTCGCTGGCGCAGGCTTCGGCGAACCGGCCGCTGGCGACGGGATCGGTGTGGTACTGCACCCAGGGCAGCCAGCGCTGGAGCGTCGTGCGCGACCCGTTCACGGCGAACCAGAGCTCGTGCCCGTCTGCGGGATCGACCGGAACGAGGTGCAGCCGCTCGGTCTCGACGGGCCGCTTTTGAAGCTCAGCGCGCGCCGGAATGCTGAGCATCGTTACTTGCACTCGATGCGGGCCGCGTAGCCCTCGAGGTGGCCGCCCTCGTAGTCCTGCCAAGCGACGAGCCACTCACCGGCCTTGCCACCGGCGGTCACGCTCGGCTGCGGCTGCTCGGGGCTGGAAACGCGCGCGATGACGCTCGGATCGCGGATGCCGTCGCGATCCAACCGGCTCGCGAGGATCTTGTTGCTGTCGTACCAGATGAGGGCCACCTCACCGCGCTGCGTGCTCGTGCCGATGCCGGGATGGCGGCCGCCGCGTGCCACGTTCTTCTTGAAGAGCGGCGTCGCCGCGGTCTTCTCGGTGTAGCTGACCCAAACGCCGTTTCTGCCTTCGTCGTTCCACGCGATGTAGCACTGGTCCGCGACGCATCCGATGCTCGGCCAGTCCGCGCGCACCCTCGGCGTGCTGACAGTGGCCAGATCGCCGAGGTGCCGATCTTTGGTGGCGCCGGCCATACCTTCGCCGGAGACGCCGCCCTTGATGTCGTTGAACGGGATGCGAAGGTGCTGGATCTGACGTTCGGGGTCGCGTTCGAGACGGAAGGCCAGGTGCACGGCTTCGGGATCGAACGCGGCGACCGGGAAGCGGATGCGCGTCTTGCCTTGGGTCGGCTTGAACGCAGTGGCGCGCACCTTCTCGCCGGCCGGAGTGAGGCCGTTGTACTTCTGGAAGAAGAGCTCTTCGGCGCCTTTGTCGGCGGGCTCGACCCACGAGAAAATGAGCGCCTTGTCGGGCGTCTCGACCACGGTTGGTGAGCTGGCGCCTCCGACGGCGCGTGCGATGAGCGTGGCGGAGCTTGCGATGCGGCCCTCGCCGTCGAGGAACCGCGCGTAGACGCCGGCTTCGGGCCCGCGGGTGTCCCAGTAGGTGAGCAGAATCTTGTCACCGACCCGGAGGAGCTCGGGCTTCTGGACCATCTGTCCTTCGGGCGTCACGGCGAATGGCGCGGTCTTCGCTCGGAACACTTCGTCGAGCGCGACGGCGAACGCTTGCTCCGTGCCCTCGACCGCTTCGGTCCAGACCATGACAGCACCGCGAGGACCGAGCGCGATCGACGGACGACCGGCGCCGACGACCCGCACCTTCTCCTCCATCAAGTCGTAGGTGCGCGGACGAGCGAGACCGGTGAGCTTGCACAGCGGCTCGCCCTTCTGCGTGCGGACAGCGTCGAGGTGCTGCAGAAACGTCGCGGGGACGTGGTGGTTGCCGAGGTCGACGGCATCCTTGGCCTTGGCCCGCGCCGTCTCCAAGTCGCCCTTCGCGATCGCCTCTTGAGCGTCCGAGATGAGCGGTCGGAATTTCAGCCCGGTGTCGTGCGAGAGCGCCTGCGCTGACGTGACGGGCGTCTCGGTCGATGCGGTCGGCAGCGGTCCGCCGTCCAGCGCTGCGCTCGTCACCGAGGTCGTGTTTGGTCCGAGGTACGTGCGGTAGGCGAAGTAGCCACCGCCGGCGAGGGCCGCGGCCGCCGCGATCGCCACGAGGAAGCGGCTCGCAGAGCGCGGCTGGGGCAGCGAATCTTCGCGCGCGCCGCCGCCGGCGAAGTGGGCGCGCGAGCCGCGAATGCCGAGCTCGTCGCGGCGCATCTGACCGCTCTCGGTGATCGGAATCTGGTTCAGGCCGTCGCTGGTCGGCCCCGACGAAAACGCCGGGTCTTGAGGGATCTGATGCGACGACGGCGCCCCGGCTTGTCGCGGGGTCAGGAGCATCACGTCCTGCGAGCCTTCGGAGCCGCGGATCGAGGTCGGCGAAATGTCCATCGCCTGCGCCAGCTCCTCGGCGAACTCCTTCGGCGTCTGGAACCGCTGGTTGATGTCCTTGTGGAGCGCCTTGTGAAACCAAGGCTTGAAGCCCGGCGGAACGTCGGTTCGGTACGCGTGCGGATCGGGCAAGGTGCCGTTGGCGATCTGCGCGAACGTCATCGCGACGCCCTGATCGGTCGCCCAGACGGTACGGCCCGTCAGGCACTCGTAGGTGATGCAACCAAGCGCCCAGAGGTCGGCGCGCGCGTCGACGGCGCCCTGGCCGCGCACCTGCTCGGGGCTCATGTACGCGGGCGTTCCGAAGACGGCGCCTTCGCGGGTGAGCCGTGCCTGCTGATCCGTAGGCGTCTCGACCGGGGCGTAGAACTTGGCGAGGCCGAAATCGAGGACCTTGGTGAGAAGCTTCGCTTCTTCGTCCTTGGTGAGGAACAGGTTCTCGGGCTTGAGATCGCGGTGGACGATCCCGACCGAGTGCGCCTTGGCGAGCCCTCGGCACGCCTGCGTCATGACGGCTACGGTCGTGTCGTTGTCGATCTGTCCGACTCGAACCATCCGTTCATAGAGCGACTCGCCCTCGAGCAGCTCGAGCACGAGGAACGGCCGGCCGTCCTCGAGCCGGCCGGAGTCGTACACGTCACAGATGTACGGGCTTCGGATCGCGGCGACGGCTCGAGCTTCGCGGAGGAACCGCTCGACCACGGTGGTCGAGGAGGTCAGCTCCTGTGCGAGGATTTTGATCGCGACCCGCTTGCCGATGTCGACGTTCTCGGCCTCGTAGACGGCGGCCATCCCTCCACGACCCAGCTCTCCGGTGACGCGGTACTTGCCGGCGATGACGAAACCAACCGGAATCTTCGCCTTCTGGGTCGCCGCCATCGTGGGGAGGTTTGAGGCCGACAAAACTGGAACAGGTACGGGGCCGAAAGAGCCTCCGAGTCCGGTTCGGAGCCTATTCGAGGTGGGTCCCCCCTTCAACGTCTGCACACCTCGACACGACTTGCTTGCACGAAACCGTCCGGAAACCTTCCGCGGGTAGGTTTCCCGGGCCAGACGGGATAGCGGACGCGTTTTCTCGCAGAAAGAGGCCAGAGTCGTGAAAAGAGTCACCGCAATCATCAGGCCGTTCAAGCTCGACGAGGTGAAGGACGCCCTCGCTGAGGTCCCGATCGGAGGCATGACGGTGACAGAAGTGAAAGGCTTTGGTCGGACCGGTGGGAAGAAGGAGGTCTACCGAGGCTCGGCTTACGTGGTCGACTTCGTCCCCAAGGTCCAAATCGATGTGATCGTGCCCGATGGACAGGTCGACGCCGTCGTCGAGGCCGTTCTGAAGAGCGCAAAGACGGGGCGCATAGGCGACGGCAAGGTGTTCGTGTACCCCGTCGAGGACGTCATCCGCATCCGCACCGGAGAGCGCGGTGAGGAAGCGATTTGATTGGAAACACGCGTGAGAGGAAGGACTGAGACGCCATGACGCCGAAAGAGGTCATCGAGTTCGCCGCGAAGAGCGGCGTCGAGTACGTGGATCTGAAGTTCGTGGACCTGCCGGGCACCTGGCAGCACACCACGATCCCCGCGAACCGCCTGGACGAGAAGCTCTTCGAGGACGGGCTCGGCTTCGACGGGTCTTCGATTCGCGGGTGGCAGCCGATCAACGCATCGGACATGGCCATCATCCCGATCGCCGACACGGCGCGGCTCGATCCTTTCTACCAGCGCAAGACCCTGAGCGTCGTCTGCAAGGTCGTCGACCCGATCACCGGTCAGCCCTACGGCCGTGACCCGCGCTACATCGCGCAGAAGGCGGAAGCGCACCTCCGCTCGACCGGCATCGCAGACACCGCCTTTTTCGGACCCGAAGCCGAGTTCTTCGTCTTCGACTCGGTCAAATACGAGAACGGGCAGAAGGGCGCCTCGTACGAGATCGACAGCGAAGAAGCGCACTGGAACAGCGGCAAGGCGAGTCTCGGCCACAAGGTCCGCCCGAAGGAGGGCTACTTCCCGGTCCCGCCGAGCGACACCCTCGGCGATCTCCGCCAGGACATGATGTCGACGATGATGGAGAGCGGCCTCACGGTCGAGCTCGGCCATCACGAGGTCGCGAGCGCGGGTCAGTGTGAGATCGGCATCAAGTTCAACACGCTGACCAAGATGGCCGACGATCTTTTGTGGTTCAAATACATCGTCAAGAACGTCGCCAAGAAGCACGGCAAGAGCGCGACGTTCATGCCGAAGCCGCTCTTCGGCGA
>JBGTSH010000224.1:0-17475 GCA_041940405.1 Polyangiaceae bacterium | reverse complement strand
CTGCGCGTCGTTGAAGTACGCGGGGACGGTGATGACCGCCTCGGTGATCGTCTCGCCGAGCTTCTCTTCTGCGGCCTTCTTGAGCTTCTGCAGGACCTTCGCCGAGACCTCGGGCGGCGACATGTTCTTGCCGCGAACCTCGATCTGGACGTCGTTGTTCGGTCCTTTGACGACCTTGTACGGGACGCGCTTGATCTCTTCCTGGACCTCGTCGAACCGGCGGCCCACGAAGCGCTTGGCCGAGTAGACGGTGTTCGTCGGGTTGGTCACGGCCTGACGCTTGGCGATCTGGCCGACGAGGACCTCGCCCTTGTCGTCCCACGCGACGACCGAGGGGGTGATGCGCGACCCCTCTTCGTTCTCGATGACCCGGGGGTCTTTGCCCTCCATGACGGCCACCACGCTGTTCGTGGTGCCAAGGTCGATGCCGATGATCTTACCCATGGGAACTTGCCCTCTTCGCGCTCCGCGCCCCGGCGCCCGAGTCCCCCGCTGAAGAAAGGACCGTTCCGAGGCGGCTTTATGCCTGCGTCCGTGTGGCGCTAGGCGTGTTTTTTTTGATGTGAGTTCCGCTGGTTAGGGCGTCCTGTCGAACGACCTGACCGCGTTGGCCCGAACCTAACCACCTGGCTCCGGGCGTCAATCGTGGCGGCATGGATCGTGCCCAAGCGGGCAGGCCAAAGTGCCCCGGGCGATCTCAGCGCTTCTGGGGGAGGCGGGTCTCGAGGACCCGCGCAAGGGACTGAAAGTCGCTGCCTTGTTGGATGAAGCGCACCTCCGTCGTGAGGGTCTCTTGGTTCACGAGCTCGGCGAACGGGACGTACCGGAGCTCGAGCTGTCCGGCGACGCTGACCATGTGGCCGTCGAGCGTGCGTTCCGCGATCGCGCGGAACGCGCCGACCCCGAGCTGCGAGCCGAGCATGACGTCGAACGCGTGCGGCGCCGAGCATCGCGACTCGTAGCCGAGCTGCACACCGGTGAGCTTCTTCTCGCGGCCCGTGCGCGCCGCGTAGCGTTCGGCGGCGACCTTGGCCACGAGCTTGCCGATGTCGATCTTTCCGAGCGACACGTGCCCGAACTCGTCGCGTGCGACGCCGCGCAGGTAGGACTCGGGAAGGAGCTCGGCGAGGCCTTCGGCGAGAACGACGGTTCCGTACTTCTTGCCACGAGCTTCGCGGGCGACGACGAGGTCGACGACGCGATCCGCGAGCGCTTCCATCGAGAGGCGCGTCTCGGTTCGCGTCTTGCCAGTCGCCTCGTCCTTGATCGTCTCCTCGATCGCGAGCTCTCCGATGACGTCTTCGACGCCGACGACGAGGTGCGCCTCGCCCGCGATCGCGACGCCGTATGCGAGCCAGCCCGCCTTTCTCCCCATCGTCTCGACGACGAAGTAGCTGCCCGTCGCCATCGCGTCGGCGCGCAGGTTCAAGAGCTCTTTGGCCATGACGTCGACGGCCGTGAAGAAGCCGAACGTGAAATCGATCCCGCGGTAGTCGTTGTCGATCGTCTTCGGTACGTGGACGACGCGAACGCGAGGCGAGCCTGCGGGCAAGCGGTTCTGGAACTCGTAGAGAAAGTTCGCGGTCTTGAGCGTGTCGTCGCCGCCGATCGAGACGAGCGCCTGAACGCCCAGGCTCCGCAGGCCGTCGTAGACACGGCGAAGGTTCGAAGCTCGGTCCGCGTCGTCGAGGTCTTTGGGCCCGCGGATCTTCTTGCCGGGGTTCGCGCGCGAGGTCCCGATGACGATGCCCCTCTCGTTTCGCAGGCCGCGCAGGTCGCGGTCCGAGAACACGATGTAGTCGCTTCCCTCGACCAGCGGCCGCTTGTCTGTCTCGTACGCGATGAGCCCCGAGTAGCCGTGTCGAAACCCGATCGCTTCCCAGCCGGCCCGCCGGAACGAGGAGACGACCGCGGCGATCACGGCGTTGGCCGCCGGCGCCGGCCCGCCGGAGAAGAGAACGCCGACGCGGGGCATCGATGGGGCGTTTGAGCTCATGCCCGCCCCCGTTGCACGGACGGTTCCCGAAGGAAATCGAAGGAAACCAGCGGCACGCTCGATGCGTACTATTCTTCGTGGCCCTGGTGGGTCCCCAGCCTTGCGCCGAGCCTGCGGCGGTATTCGATTCGCACGCCGATGCGTGCGAATTGGTTCTATACCTGCGTTCTCCGCGGGCCATTCGCGAGCGATCGGGGCAGCTCTTCGAGCGCGCGCGGGCGGGCCGGTCCACCGCATTCCGCGTTCGTGAGGACAAGCTCGACGACGTTGCGGACTACGTCGCGGGCTTTCTGCGCGACCAATGCCCGCGCCTTCGTGCCCCACTCAACGGCCGACTGAGGCACTTCGACGCAGGGGGCATCCCGCGCGTCGCGCGCCTCGATGAAGATCTGGCGGGCCTCGACGTGCGAGAGCGCGCGCGCACCAAGATCGATCTCATCGTACCTAGCGTGCTCCTCGACGCAGGGGCCGGCTCGGTCTGGGGATTCGAAGAGGGCGGCGTCCGATACACGCGCAGCGAAGGGCTCGCGCTGGCGAGCCTCCAGCTGTTTCGCTCGGGTGCGCTCTCGCAATCCGGAGCCGATCTGCGTTGCGAGGCCGCGGGGCTCGAGCGGCTCACGACGAGCGACCTCGCGGCCGCGTTTCAAGTCCGTCCGGGCAACGAGCTCGTCGGCCTCGAGGGCCGCCGCTCGGTGTTGGTCTCGCTCGCGTCGGCGCTGACGTCGCGGCCCGATCTCTTCGGCTTCGGATCCGGCGGGCGACCCGGTGCGCTCGTCGATTGGGCGTCGTCGCACGCGAAGGCCGGCAAGCTCGACGCCTCCGCGCTGCTCGGCGCAATCCTCGACGGGCTGGCGTCGGTCTGGCCCGGCCGGGTGGAGCTGCAGGGTCACAACCTGGGTGACACCTGGCACCATCCGGCGCTCGGGGACGGTCCGTCAGGGCTCGTGCCGTTCCACAAGCTCTCGCAGTGGCTCACGTGGTCGCTCGTCGAGCCGCTCGCCGAAGCAGGCATCGAGACCGTCGGTGTCGAGGCGCTCTCGCAGCTCGCCGAGTACCGCAACGGCGGCCTCTTGCTGGATCTCGGGGCGCTCGAGCTCGTCGATCCTACGGAGGCGCGACGCCCTCACGAGATCGGCTCGCCCCTCGTCGTCGAATGGCGGGCGCTCACCGTGTCGCTGCTCGATCGAATCGTGCCCATGGCTGCCGCAGAGCTCGGGATCTCGTCGAGCTCGCTCGAAGGCGCGAACCTCCTTTCCTGGGCGACCTGGGCTGCGGGGCGCCGCGCGGCCCAAGAGCGGCGATCCGACGGCGGCTCGCCGCTTCCTCTCGTCAGCGACGGCACGGTGTTCTAAAGAACCCGGCCATGAGCGCCGCTTCTCAGGTCGTGGTCGTCGGGCATCCGCTGGTCAAACACAAGCTGACCTTGATGCGGAAGAAGGAGACGACCACCGCCGAGTTCCGCGCGCTCGTCACCGAGGTCTCGATGCTCCTCGCCTACGAGGCCACGCGCGAGATGAAGCTCCGCGACGAGCCGATCGAGACGCCCATCGGGCCTACGACCGGCGCCCTCCTCGACGGCAAGAAGGTCGTCGTCATCGCCATCCTCCGCGCCGGCCTGGGCATCCTCGAAGGCATGATGCAGCTCATGCCCTCGGCGCGCATCGGGCACATCGGCATCTATCGCAACCCCGAGACGCTCCAGCCCGTCGAGTACTACTTCCGCGTGCCGGGCAACCTCCAGGATCGCGACATCCTCGTCTGCGATCCCATGCTCGCGACCGGCAACTCCGCCGTCGCTGCGGTCGAACGCATCAAGAAGCTCAACCCCGCATCGGTGAAGCTCGTGTGCCTCCTCGGCTGCCCCGAAGGCATCAAGAACTTTCACACCGCGCACCCCGACGTGCCGATCTACACGGCCGCGATCGACGAACGCCTCAACGATCACGGCTACATCGTTCCCGGTCTCGGCGACGCCGGCGATCGGCTCTTCGGTACGAAGTAGCTACCGAAAGAAGACATTGCTCCCGATCGGATCGCGCGCGGTGCGGCACGCGTTCGCCGGTGCAGCCAAGTCTTCGTAGCCGAGCCCGATGCCGAACAGGATCTTCACGTCCTCGGTCACCCCGAGGACTCGCCGCGACACGCCGGGGTAAAGCGACAAGCTCGCTTGAGCGCAAGCCGCCACGCCTTCGGCTCGCGCCAGCAGAAGCACCGTCTGCAACCAACATCCCACGTCGAGCGCCGCATACAGATCGAATCTCCGATCGATCCCCACGATGGCCACGTGCGGAGCATCGAACGCCACGAAGTTCCGAAGCCACGCAGCTTGCCGGGCCGACGAGTCGTCGCGGGCGACGCCCATCGCCTCGTACAGCGCCTTCCCGCAAGCGCGCCGATGCGTCCCGTACGGCTCGGGATACTCCGCCGGAAATGGAACGTCAGGCGACGGCGACGTCTCGGTTGCGGCGGCCGCCATCTCCTTCACGAGCGCCGCCCGCGTCTCCCCCGAGGCAATCCACACCCGCCACGGCTGGATGTTGCACCACGAGGGCGCGCGCTGCGCCCGCTCGAAGATCAGCTCCAGCGTCTCGCGCGGAACATCCTTCGAAAGAAAGGCTCGAACGCTTCGCCGCTCTGCGACCGCCGTCTCGACGTCCATCCGTCATCGATCCCACATCCTGAGCAGGGAGGCGAATGCCTCTTCAATTCGTCGGCGTGACGCGATCTGCATCCTCACTTGGTTGCGAAGATCGTATCCCGGCTCCTCGAGCACCAGGCCCACCTCGCGCAGGATCGCAAGGTGTCTGGATACGGCAGTCCGACTCGAGGTGAGCCGCATTCGCTCGACGACCTCCATCACCGAGCGCTGCTTGGTCACCGCGCACAACACATCCCGGCGCGTCGCGTCGGAAAGAGCCCGGAAGACAGCCTCGAATTCGTGGTGCGTAGGGTCGGGTCGGCGCGTGTTCATGCTCCTCGTATGGAAGGTCGACACGAAGCGCCGCCAGTTGCGTCGTCCGCATTCTTTTTCTTCTCGCAGGTATCCTTATGCCCTCTTTGGGGCGCATTCCTGTAGTTCCGGGAATGCGGGTCCCATAGTCCCGGGAGCTCGGGCATGCGGGTCCCGTAGTCCCGGGAGCTCGGGCATGCGGGTCCCGTAGTCCCGGGAGCTCGGGCATGCGGGTCCCGTAGTCCCGGGAGCTCGGGCATGCGGGTCCCGTAGTCCCGGGGCTACAGGAATGGAGTTTTGGGGCTGGCCCGGCAGCCGATGGCTCGGCGAGGGGGGCGGCGAACGGCTCCTCGCTAGGGCTCCGGCAGCTCCTCGAGCGGATGCTCGAAGGTGGTGATGAGCTGCCGGTAGAGATCGATGGTGTCGACGTACCGAGCGAGCTCGGTGTCGGCGCCCGGCGCGGAAGGCTCGCGTTGGGGCAAGCCGTTCGCGTCGAGGATGAGGGTGGGCTGTCCGTCCGGGAGAAGGACGGGGTTGTCATCGACGTCGCGGACGACCTGGTAGCTGGTGGCAAGGAGATGGTTGGCCCACTCGAGGATGCGCGCGCCGGTGCCGCGCTGGACGGTCTTGCCGAGGACGTCTTCCGTGCCTGCCTTGCGGGCCATGTAGACGAGCCCGGACTTGGGATCGCGGAAGCGAATGATCTCGGCTTCGGGCCATTGGGGATCCTCGCCGCCGAGGACGACGATTCGCGCGTCGTGGACGAAGCTCGTCGACCAGTTGGTCGAGAAGAACATCGTGCCCCAGACCATTGCGTAGATCTGGGTGTTCCAGCCGTAGGAGGGGTCGACGAGGAGGGAGCTGGCGGGGCGTGTGCCGACGTCGAGGGGATCCGACCAGAAGGGATACTCGAGCGTGATCGGAGGGGTGTCGGGGAGCGAGAGGTCGGGTGAAGCCCACGGCGCGTAGGTGGCGTAGTCGCCGGTGAGCAGGCCGCTGAAGAGGCGCTGCATCTGACGCGGGTACACGGTGGCGAAGTTGACGTTCTTGTACCGCGAGTCGACGAAGTCTTCCTTCGAGTTGGAGATGAAGCTGTCGTACGCCTCGGCCAGGTAATAGATCGCCCAGACCTTGTCGTAGTAGCTGCCCATCTGCGTCTGGTAGTCGCCCCAGAAGTAGCCCTGCGAGTAGTCGAAGTCGTTGTGGAGGTAGCGGCCGTCGCCGAGGGCGACCGAGAAGTCGTAGTAGTACTCCTCCGGAAGCGGCGCGGGATCGGCGGCGTAGACGACGTCTTCGACGCCCCACGGCTGGACGCCGCAGACGTCGGCGGAGCAGTAGTAGCCGGCGTCGGGCCGCGTGAGCTGGCGTGCGAAGAGATCGAAGGCGATCGTGCTCCCCATCGCGAGCGGTCCGAAGTTTCCGTCGGCGAGGAACTCGTCGGTTGGCTGCGTGGGATCGCCTTCGAGCACCGCGCCGAAGAAGAAGGCCTTGGCGATGAGCTGTAGGTTGTCGAGGTAGCGTGCTTGCACGCGCCACGTCGCGTCGGCCGAGTTGAACTGCACGCGGTTTCGGCGGAACGAGTCGAAGATGTACCGGTTCTCGTAGGCGGCCTCGAGGAAGCGGATCTGCTCGTAGGCGTCGGCGCCCGCATCGTCGGAGAACGAGGGCACGTTGCCGCTGTCCGCGTACTCGTCCGACGAAAACATGTACCCGCGGCGAACTCGGCCGGCGGGATCGACGGTCATCGGCTGGTTGCCCCAGCTGAACGTCGCGTAGAGCGGAATGGGCGCGAAGTCGGCCATGTCGCGGTAGTCGACGACATCCATCGGGGCGCCTTCGCACTTGGTCCCGAGCACGGTACCGGCTTCATCGCTGGGCGCGCACGCGCCCAGGATGCCGTACTCGCGCTGGTACTCGGTGTAGTGCCGGAAGATGTACGGCGCCTCGGGATCGACGGGATTGAAGTAGAGGACGCCGAAGAGCCCGGGGCTCGTGGTGAACGACGAGAGCTCGAAGGCCTTGGCTTGCTCGGGGCTGTCTTCGTTGACGCTGAGACCGGGCCCGGCCCAGACGTCGACCGTGCCGCCATACCCGAAGCGCACCGCCGCGCGGTCATACGAGCCGGCGACGAGCTGATCTTGGTTTTGGTCGCCCGGATAATCCATCACGCTCGTGGTCGCCCACTTCGAGATGTTTCCGTCGACTTCGGTCGCCGTCACCGGGTCCCGCCAGCGCGGACCGATGCACGCTTCGCCGCTGGTTTCGCCGTCTTGACAGTCCTGTGTGACGGTGCCGTTCTTCGTACGAAGCTGCCAGTAGCGCCGGTCGTAGTTGAGCGAGTCGAACGACGCCGCGAAGTTGTGCCGGAGCCCGACCGAGTGACCGATCTCGTGGGCCATGACCCCCTTCGAGTTTTCGACACGCGCCCAGTCGTAGACCGCTTGGCGATGCGCGGCGACTGCCGCCGGATCGTCCGGGTTGGGCGACGGGAAGAGCTGCGCGGCGACCTTCGCCATGCCGATGAGGTGATCGGCATCGGGGGCTTCGCGACGGCACGAGTGGCGCTCGGCGTTGCCGATCCTGCGCTGGCGATCGAGCGCGCGCCGGACGGTCGGGTTGTTCTTCCGGAACGGCGACGCGCGCCGGATGGCCTCGTCGGTGGGCGGCGCCGTCGGGTCCTGGCCGGCCACCTGCACCATCTCGGGTGACGCCATCGCGGCCTCGAGCGGCGTATCGCGGAGGAGCGCCATGCGCGCGCCGAGCTCGGCGTTGCCCGGTCCGAGACGGCCCTGCTCGAGCAGGTGCTCGAACCGAACCGCGCGCTTGCCGGGCGGCGGCAGGTTGCCCTGCGTCTGCGGCATGTTCGCCCAATAGGGCGTCATCACTTGCGGGTCGAACGCGGCGCGACGGCGCGCGATCTCGTCCGCAGGCATCGCGTGGTACTTCTCCGCGGGGCCGTGCGGCTGGTTCGCCGCGACCCATTCGGACACGTTCTCACCGGCGATGAACGACTCGGGATCGATGTTGCCGTTGATGAGATCGACGATCTCCGCGAGCGTCGAGGAGTAGCGGTCGAGCACGAAGCCCCACTGGTTGACGCTGCCCGCGATCTTCTCGCCGGTGAGCGGGTCCTCGGCGTCCATCATGATGCCCCACGGCGCCATGAACTCGACGTCGGTGATGATCGTCATCAGGTTGAAGCGCAGATCGCCGAGCCTGGGCGACGTGCCCTTCTCCCCGCACGCTGCGACGTCGCCTTTGTCGGGATCGACGGGGTTGTGACAGAGGACGAAGATGTCCGGCACCTCGGCCGGGCTCGCGTCGCCGACCGGCGGCGCGAAGGTGTCGCTCCACGGCTCGGGCCACCCCATCGTCGCCTCGCAGCCGGAGTTACCGGTGCGCCGGCACTCGGCGAGGCGACCCGCGATCACCGCGACGCGCATCGCCTGGTTCCAAGACTGCAGCGCTTCTTGCGTGCCGGCAAAGAGGTCCTCGGGGAAGTCTTGGTTCACGTGCCAGGCGATCGTCTTGATCTTGCGGTCGCGGAGCGGAATCGTGCACTCGCCGACGACGTCGTCACACCGCGACCCGTTGCCGATCGTCTCGCACTCGTCCTCGGTCCCGTTGTTGTCGTCGTCGCGATGCGGCGACTGGCCGACGCCGGTCGTCTCCGGCGTGTTGCAGACCACCGGCCCGTCCGCGTGCGAGCGCTCGTAGATGTTCCACTTCGTCGCGAAGCGCCGCCAGAGGTTGTCGACGACCCCGTAGCGCCGGTCGTATCCGAACCGGTCCCAGGTGAAGTAGCCGAACATGTCCATCATCGTTCCGTCGATGACCATCGGCTCGTAGTCGGTGTCGGTCACCTTGAGGAATGCCTGGCGAAGCGTGATCTCGCTCGGGTTACAGCTCAGCGTCGGAAACTGTCCGATGAGCCAACACGCAGGAAAGTCGCCCCACTCGGGGTCCTCGATCACCTCGGGCGCGGCGAGCGCCTTGTGCGTCACGTCGAAGTAGCCGCGCTCGATGTCGAACACCGGCGCGTCGGGGTGCGTCGGATCGTTGACGTAGTACGCGACCGGATCCCAGGTGACGCCGTAGTAGATGCCGAGCTGCGAGAGCGTGTCGAGGTCGTAGGCGTCGGTCACCAGGTTGCGCGACCAGTCGATGCGGAAGTACTTGCGCCGGTTCCAAGGCCGGTCGGTGTTGTTCTCGACGATGACGTTCGTCTCTTCGCCGGTCGCCGGGTTGTAGTCGCGCTGAATGTCGAAATGGCTCTGGATCGTGAATGCCGCCACGATCTGCCCGTCGGGCGTGCGGCGCGCGCCCTTGCCGTCGGTCTGCTCGACGAGCTCGTAGGTGAGCCGTGCGACGAGGAGCGACTCGGTGATCTCCCAGCGAATCCGGGTGACCGGTTGCGCGTCGGAGCTCGTGAAGAGACCATCGGCGCCCGCGCCCGCTGCGACGTCGACCACCGTCGTTCGCATGTAGAACTCGGGATCGTCGCTCGGGTCGTCGATGACCCCGACGAAGAACGCCTTCGAGAGCGCGTTCGGCTGCACGCGGTTGATAGGCTCGCGCTCTTCTGCACAGCCTCCGAGCGCAAAGAGTACTGCCAAGAGAGGCAAGACGAAGGCGCGAGCAAAGGGCGACATGCTCGCTATGCAAGCATCCTCGCTCGACGTTGAGAAGGTGCGCCGGTCCTGGTTTTGCGCTCAGGGCTTCGGGACGTAGAGCTCGACGTTTCGCTCCTCGGGCGTGCCGCTCGCGTCGTTGGTCCAGCCCGAGGTGTAGTCGCAGTAAGCGCGCTTTCTGCCGTCTTCGGCGACGTCGTCGTTCTCGGTCTGGTAGTCGAGCACCGTCGAGCGAATGCTCAGAAAGCCGTTGTCGAGATCCCAGATCTCGATCACGCGCAGCTGGTTGGGATAGTCGGCGAGCGCCGATGTCTCGACCTCCCAGTATCGCGAGAGGCCGGTCACCATCGGATCGACGACCGTTGCTCGATGCACGTGTGTGTGGCCGGCGAGGTGCATCAGGACGTTCGGATAGCCGCCGAGTACCTCACGGAACGGGCCGGGCAGGACGGCGTCGGCTTGCGCCGTGCCGCCGAACTCGCCGCCGTCGGTCAGCTTGCTGGATGCGTGGTGCGAAGTGACGATGACGTACTTGCCTTCGGCCTGGGCAGCTTCGAGCTCCGGAATCAGGAAGTCGTCGATCTCGCTCTGACGCACCAAGCCTTCGGCGCTGCCGGTCGGCGCGGCGGTGTCGATCACCAAGAATCGGATCGGCGTGTTGGGGACGTCGTACGGATAGAACGCGCGGCCCGATGCGATGGCCGCGTCGGTGACGCCGTGCCCGTCGCCGTCGGCGCGTACACGCGTGAGCAGATCCTGCCCCGAGAGCGGTTTGCGAGCCTCGTCCGGAATGACGTCGCCGATGAATGTCGGACCACCCGGCAGCGACCAATCACGGGTTCCAGTTCCCGTGTAGCTCGCCAGGTAGTCGGCCTCTCTCGCCAGCGGGGGGAAGTTGCCCTGCTGCAAGACGTCGTGGTTGCCCGTCACCCAAACCCACGGCATCCGAAGGCCGTCGGCATAGAACGCGTCCTTCGGATCGTTCGCCGGTCCCGGCGTCGGATCGTCGTCCGCGCCGGAGTCGCAGTGGACCGATGCCGAGCCCGACAAGATCGAGAGCACCCAATCGAGCTCGTTCGACTGCGCGTTGTCCGCGTTGTCTCCGCCGAGGATCACGACATCGATCGGCGACGCCTCGTGGACCTTGTTGATGGTCCGCACCGCCGCGTTCATGATCCGGCACTCGTGCCCTTCTTGCGGGCGAAAGGCGCCCGCGGTCGGCCCGTCGCTGTCGGTGTTGACCAGGCGAGCAGGCGACTCGTCGTCCGCCAGCTGGATGTCGGCGAAATGAACGAAGCGCGCGAGGCGCTGCGCGTTCGGGCCGGCAGCGGGCGCCGGCGTACCGTCCATCGTGCGGGTCACGACCGCCTCGCCCGGGCCGCGGGTGTAGTCGCCGTACCCGGCCGCGAGCATCGCATCCATGCTCTCCGGAAGGCGGGGGTCGTTGGCGCCGGCCACCTCGGGGGCGCGCGAGACGATGAGCCGCTCTTCCGTCGTGAGAGGCGCGCGCGACAGCGGCGCGAGCGGCTGCGGGGGCGGATGCGTCCCGGCACCTTCGCCTCCTGACCCGGCGGAGTCGTCCCCACAGGCGGCGGCCAAGGCCAAGCAAGACATCGTGACGGCAAGACGGCGCATTCGCGAAGAATACGCAACTTTCGCGGGCGCAGCAGCGATCCGCGCGCACCCAGGTGAATTCGCTCGGCTTGCCGAGCGAATCAAAGAGCAAAATTCACCTGGCTTGCGCTGGTTCCTTCTTGCCTTCTTGTCTCGGAGCGCGCGCGAGAACGAGAGGCAAGCCGAGCGAATTGTTGTTTTTGATTCACCTGGCAAGCCAGGTGAATTCCGACGGCGAGCCGGCAACGAAACTCGGCAAAACGGGATGAAGTGCTCCTTCCGCTTCGCGCCTCTCTTGCTCGTCCTTTCCGGATGTGGCGCCGCAACTCCGGCGGCCCCGCCCGAGGTGCTCGAGGTGGGCGATTCGATGCTCGCGCGATGCGAGCTCGACGAGCGCGACGCCGACGTTCGCGCGTTCTATTGCGGCGGGCTCACCGCGGTCGAGACGGTGGTGCTCTCGGCGTCGGACCGCGACGTCGGGATCGCGTTCGAGCAATTCGCCGCCTCGTTCTCGAGCGCGAGCCCGAAGCGGGTCGACAGCGTCTATACCGCGGGCGAGGCGCGCCACACGTGGATGCGTCTCGAAGGAACGCGGGACGGCCGCCCGCTCGAGGCGCAGATGGTCGCGGTCGCGCAAGGCGGCGCGGTGCGGCTCGTCACCTGCTCGACGCGCGACGAGACCGCGCCCTGCGGGCCGATCGTTTCCTCTCTGGTCCACCGATCTCCCCCCTCACGCAGTGAGGGGGGAAGGGGGGGTGAAACGACAGAGATCAACGTCGCCGAGCGAGCGATCAGGGCTACGCCTTGATGAACGGGAGGATCTCGCTCATCACCGACAGCTCGGCGCTATCGTACCGCTGGTAGCCGGCGTACCACTCCTCGGTTCCGAGCACGACGTGGCCGTAGCCGCCGTAGCCGCCGAACTCGTACTCGCTCGGCGCGAGCCCCATCGACTGAAGCACGTTGCCGAGCCACTGGTTGTAGACGAGGCCCGTGTGCGAATTGACCGCGCTCTCGCCGTTCGCCTGGTGGGCCGGGCTCGAGAGGTTGCGATAGTCGGCGTAGTTGCCGGTCGTGAAGAAGCCGCCGGCGCTCCCCGCCGTGACGACGGGCAGCTCGATCGGATCGTGCGTCGCGCAGCCGCTCTCCTGGGTCCACTGGATGAGCGTGCTGTCGAGCACCGTGCCCTCGAGGTCCTGGATCGCGTCGAGCTTCGCCGCGAGATCGAGGAACACGCCTTCGAAGAAGCGCTGGTGCGCCGCCGAGATCGTCGCCTGATCCTCACCATCCGGAAAGTGTGCCTGGTGCGCGACGTCCTGGTGCCAGTCGCCGACGTAGTCCGAGAAGATGTCCGTCGCGAACATCGAAGCGATGCGGCACGTGTCGCAAGCGAACGCCGCCGCGATGACGTCGTTGTGGAGCTGCCAGAAGCGCGTCTGTGCCACGGGATCGATGCCGTAGGAGCTCGACTGCCACTCGTCGGTCGAGCTCGCCGTCGGCGTCTCGATCTCGCCGCACGAGACCTGCACGTTGAGCTTTCGCTGGAGCTCGTCCAGTCGATCGATGTGATCGTCGAGGCGCTGCTTGTCGGCGCTCGAGAGCCGGCGGTTTCCGTTGCGCAGGCGCTTGTAGTCCTCGAGCACGCGGTCGACGATCGGAGGCCGCACCTCCGCCGGGTCGTCTTCCGGGACGAAGATGCGGTTGAAGAGGGCGAGCGAGTCGTTCTCGGGCGAGATGTTCTGCACCTCGCCGCTCTTCGTCGAAGGGCTCGACCAGTTCGCGCTCATGCCGTTGCCACCGATGACCAGCGACCGCTCGAGGATCGTGGCGAGGTCCGGATAGAACGACGAGGACCAGGCCATGATCTGATCGATGGTCGGGATGTGCGCTTGGGTCGCCTGCCCGTCGCTCCCGTTGCCGTCGTTCTCGGCGTAGTTGCCGAGGTGCCCGCCACGGTGGTGCGCCAGATAGAAGGTGACGTCGAGACCGCGCAAGACGTTCATCTTCGCAGCCAGCGCGCTCGTGAATACGCTCGAGCTCGCCGAGAGCACCGGCGAGAGCCTGGCGATGCCGTTGCTCACGTCGAGCGAAAGGTTGCCGCGCCGCACCTCATGCCCCGCGTACTGTTGGCTCTGGGTCAGCACGCCGTCGGCGGGGTACATGTTCGGCTGCCAGATGGCGCCGTGGTTCGTGCCGAAGGCCACGAAGCGCTTGCGCTGGAGCGCGCCGGCGCTTGCCTGCTTTTGTTCGAGGAGCGACGGAAGGAAAGGAATCGCGAGCGTGAAGCCCGCGGCTCCTCGGAGCCACATGCGACGACCGAGGGTCTTCACGGCGCCACCTCCTCCGAGAACGATCGTTTCTTGAACGCGGCGCTGAGCGCCACGGTGCGAAGCACCTCGGCGAGCGGCGCGCCCTCGTCGAGCTTCGTCTTCACGTCGTCGAGCGCGCAGGCGTCGCGATCGATGTCCTCTTCTCGCCCGAAGGTGAACCGGAAGTACTGCCGCGCGAAGCACGCATGCGGCTTCGGGCTCTCGACCATCAATCGGACGAGGTCCGCCGAGCCGGCGATCTGTTCCTCTTCGCCGTCGACGCGCGGAATGCTCGTCGTGTCGATCGGAAGCGAGCCGAGCGAGGCGCCGGTGTCCTCGTCGAAGATTGCCTGCTCGGTCCGCACCCGGCCCAGTGCGTCGAAGTTCTCGGTCGCGAAGCCGAGGTGGTTGATCTGGATCTGGTGGCATCCGTTGCACGGCGAGTTTGAGGTCAGCTCCTCGACGACCTGGCGCGTCGTCGCGCTCTCGCTGAGCATCGGCGGGTTGGCCGCCGCGTTCGGGGGCGGCGGCGCGATATCGTCGCAGAGGAGCGCCTTGCGGATGAAGACGCCCTTCATGATCGGGCGCGTGTTGGGTGAGCCGGTCGCGACGTACGCGGCGCGGGTGATGATCCCCGCGCGTGCCGGATCGCCGAAGCTCGGAGGCTCGGAGACGCCGTCCCAAACGGGAGCGGCGTAGATCGACGCGAGGTCCTCGGTGCGGGCGAACGACTTGTTGCTCTGGAAGAAGTCGTTGTAGCTCCCCGCGCCCTCGAACGCGTAGTACGCCGCGGCGTCGACGACCTCGGCGAGCATGCGCTCGCGCAGATCGGGCCCCGGCGTGAAGCCGGCGGTGAAGGCGTCGAACACCGGCGTGCCGGCGCGCGAGTCGAGCTCTTCGAGGGTCGTGTTCTCGAGCCAGTCGGAGAAGAACGCGCTGACCGCCTCGCGGGTCCGCGCGTCGGAAAAGACGCGCTCGACCTGCGCTGCATATCCGGCGTCGGTCAGGATGTCGCCGGACCGCGCCGCGGCGAGGAGCTCCTCGTCGGGCATCGTCTGCCAGAAGTGATAGGAGAGGCGTGACGCGAGCTCATAGGCGCCCAGCGCCACGTGCTCGGCCTCATCGCTCTCGTCGCCGTGCTCGACCAGGTAGAGTGCGTGTGGGGCGACCATGAGCTGCGCGATGACGTCCGCGTAGTCCGCGCCGTCGTACGGCGCGTCGCCCGCGGGCACGCGATAGAAGGCGACGTCGTCGTCGGTGACGGCGCGGCGGAGCGCACGCTCGCCGAAGGATCGAATGAACGCGTCGAGGCACGCGGCGTCGTTGCCCCCGTCGCCGTCGGAGGCGCAGCTTCCCGCGACCGTCGCGAGGCGCGCAGCGCTCGAGGTGAGCTCGGTGCCGACCGCGGTAGCGACGGCGTAGGTCGCGTCGATGTGCTCTTGCTGGACGGCCTGATCGAGGCGCTGGAAGCCTGCATAGTGCTTGTCCGGACCAATCTTCGCGTCGTCCGGCACGCTGTCGAAGAGCGGCGTCACCGTGTCGATGATCGCCGCCGACTCGCCGGGGAGCGCAAAGCGCACGAGATCGCGGACGGTGTTTTCGTACTGCACGTGACTCAAGCGGCGGAGCGGAAGCGCCTCGGGGACGGCGTCCGGATCGCAGACGAAGTTCGTGGGCGTCGACTTCGGCGTGTCGTCGTCCTTGCCCGCGTCGTCGCCACCGATCTCACCGGTGCAGCCGGCGGCGGCGAAGCCGACCAAAGCCATACCGAGGGGCAGCAGTTTTCTCATGCGCTCTCTCCTCATCGCCCTAGGGCCGGGCACGACTGCAACGCGCATACCGCCGCCGGCGCCCGAAAGAGCTCACGAAACGACGAGTCCCGTCGTTGCTGCTGACCCCTCGAGGGGCCTCTGCCGGCTCCGACTGCCCCCTCGCTGTCGCAGTCGTCCCGCGAGCCATCGTGAACCCTCGCATCCCGCGGTGCCCAGCGTGAGGCACGACCCTTGCCCGGGCCGGTCGCGATGGCTCGGCTCGTGTCGCTCTCGACCTTTGGTCTCTTGGTCGTTTCTCTTCCGCTCGCGGTCCAGGTCGCCGGCTGCGACGGCGAGCTCTCCGGCTCCGGTGGTGACGACGCGGCGGGCGGTGCGGCGGCTTCATCGACGGCGAACGCCAGCACCGCGGCGAACGCCTCGAGCACCGCGGCCAACGCGACGGGCACGACCACCACGGGATCGGGAGGCGCTCCGCCGGGCACCGTCCCGGTCTTCGTCGCTCAAGGGCACATGGGCAGGTTGATGGTCTCGTGCGACGACGGCCACACCTTCGTCGCCAACCAATCCGCCGACGACAGCGTCCAGTGCTGGGGCGAAAGCAACTTGCCCGACTGCGATCACAGCGAGTGGGCGGGGCGGGGTCTCGCGTTCGGTAACGGCGTCTTCGTCTCGACCTTCGGTTGGGGCTATCCCGGCGTCGTCCGGCGTTCGACGGACGGGGTCACCTGGCAGGACACGTGGTCAGAGCCGCCCACCTTTGCGGACATTGCGTTCGGCAACGGGAAGTTCGTCGCGAATGGATCGCCCACGGCGATCTCGACCGACGGCACGACCTGGGAGGAGGGCGGCGAGCTGACGATCGACATCAACTACCGCGCGATCGAGTTCGTCCCGCACGACGGAGGCCTCTTCATCGTCACCGGCGAGAGCGGTGAGAACCGCGACATCGTGCTCTCGGACGACGGCATCACGTGGCGCCACCCGACGACGCGCCCGCCCGAGTGCGGATCGTACGTGCTGAACATCGCCTACGGCGCCGGGACGATCGCGATCTTCAGCGGGCACGGCACGGTCTGCACCTCCACCGACGGCGGCGACACCTGGACGCTCAACGACGTGACCGAATACCTGACGTCGCCCGGCGTGTGGACCGGCAGCGAGTTCTTCGTCTACGGCGCCTCGACGCTCTTCCGCAGCGCGGATGGTCAGACGTGGCAGAGCCAGGACATCTCGCCGAGCGTTCGCATCGGTCCGCTCGCCCGCAGCGATCAGGGCACCTTCGTCGCGCACGAGGACTCGTGGCTCGGCTGGTACGAGGATCAGGAGATGTACAGGAGCGAAAACGGCGTCGATTGGGAGGTGCTGCCCGCCGGGTCGTTCGTCCCGAGCCACCCCATCAACTTCATCCAGTTCGGGTACGCAGAGCCCTCGAGCCTCTGCCCGCTTCCCTAGGCCCCGGCCCTTACGTGGTATCGTCTCGCGCGTGTCTTCCGACGTCGCCGGTCGCGACGCCATTACCGAGATTCTTTCGCGTGACGCTTCCGGGCTGAAGCTCCGCTCGCGAAAGATCCATGTCGACGTCGTCGCCGGCCCGCAGGCGGGGCAGGGGTTCGACTTCGCCGGGCCCGAGGTGCGCATCGGCTCCGCTCGCGGGTGCGATCTCGTCCTCTTCGACGGCGCCGTCAGCCGGCATCACCTCTCGTTGAAGATCGAGCGCGGCGGCATCCGTGTCCTCGACATGGGGAGTCGCAACGGCACGGTCCTCGACGGCGTTTCGATACGTGACGCGTTCGCCCGGTACGACTCGACGTTGGTCCTCGGCAACACCACGTTGCGCCTGCGTCTGCTCCAGGACGTGATCGAGGTCCCCCTCTCGTCGCGCGAAAGCTTCGGCGGATTGATCGGGCAGAGCGTCCCGATGCGCGTCGTCTTCACGATGCTCGAGCGTGCCGCGGCCGTGGACGACACCGTCCTCGTCGAGGGAGAGACCGGAACCGGAAAAGAGCTGGCCGCCGAGGCGCTCCACGAAGAGAGCGCGCGGAGCGCGGAGCCCTTCGTCGTCTTCGATTGCTCCGCGGTCGCGCCGAACCTGATGGAGAGCGAGCTCTTCGGCCACGTGCGAGGCGCGTTCTCGGGCGCCGTCGCCGACCGTGAGGGAGCGTTCGAGGCCGCAGACGGCGGGACGCTCTTTCTCGACGAGATC
>JBGTSH010000223.1:0-17606 GCA_041940405.1 Polyangiaceae bacterium | reverse complement strand
ATGCAGCAAGCGGCGCGCGTTTCGCAGCGCACCGGCTTCTTCAACCTCGGCCGCCTGGTCGAGGTGGGTGACACCAGCACGCTGTTCACGCGGCCTCGGGAACGAGAGACCGAGGACTACATCACGGGTCGTTTCGGCTGAAGGAGACCTTCCCCATGCGAAGCGCAATCGTATTGGCCCTGGCCCTCGCCGCCACGGGCTGCACGCGGACGGATCCAGGTGCGGGCGGAAGCTCGTCTTCCAACCCACCGGACAAGTCGGCGATCGCGGTCAAAGGCTCTGACACGATGGTCATTCTCGGCCAGCGCTGGGCCGAGGAGTTCATGAAGGCGAACCCCGGCGTCACCATCCAGGTGACCGGCGGTGGCACCGGCACCGGCATCGCCGCGCTGATCAACGGCACGACCGACATCTGTCAGTCCAGCCGGCCCATGAAGGACAAAGAGAAGGCCGATCTGAAGGAGAAGCGCAAGGCCGACGCCGTCGAGACCAAGGTCGCGCTCGACGCCCTCGCGGTCTACGTGAACGAGAAGAGCCCGCTGCAGGAAATCAGCCTGCCGACGCTCGCCAAGATCTACAAAGGCGAGCTCAAGGACTGGAAAGACGTCGGCGGGGGTGAGGGGGGCATCGTCGTCTACGGACGCGAGAACAACTCGGGCACGTATGCCTATTTCAAGGAGCACGTGCTCGAGAACAAAGACTTCGCCCAGAACGTGCAGACGCTCGCCGGCACCAGCGCCGTCATCAACGCCGTCAAAGGCGACGAGCGCGGCATCGGCTACGGCGGCATCGCGTACCTCCAAGGTGTTCGCCCCCTCAAGGTGAAGAAGGACGACGCCGCGCCCGCGATCACCCCGTCGTTCGAGTCGGCGCAGGACGGGACGTATCCGCTCGGTCGCTTCCTCTTCTTCTACACGGCCGGCGAGCCGTCCGGCACGACGAAGAAGTTCACCGACTGGGTCGTCGGAGCCGATGGCCAGAAGGTGATCGAGGCCGTCGGGTACTACCCGCTTCCCAAGAAGTAGTCCCATGGCCGGCCTCGACCTCCGACGGCGCCCCAAGTGGGGCGAGCGAATCGCCGAAGCGGTGATTCGCTCCGTCGGTCTGGTGTCCATCGCGCTCGTCCTCCTCATTCTGATCTTCGTCGGGAAAGAGGCGTTGCCGATCTTCTACAGCGAAGAGGTCCACCAAGAGGTCACCGCCCTCGGGCTCTTCAAGGCCCACGAGGGCCCGGCGCCATTCTCGTGGCAGCCGGTGAGCGAGGTCCCGAAATACAACGTGCTACCGCTCTTCACCGGCACGTTGAAGGTGACCGTGGTCTCGCTGCTCTTCGCCGTGCCCATCAGCGTCGCGGCGGCGATCTACATCGCGGAGTACGCGACCCGCAGGGTGCGCGAAATCGTCAAGCCGGCGATCGAGCTCCTCGCCGGCATCCCCTCGGTGGTCGTCGGCTTCTTCGCCCTCGTGGTCCTCGCGACTTGGACGCAGCGCGTGTTCGGCTTCGAGCACCGCCTGAACACGGTGGTCGCAGGTCTGGGTCTCTCGTTCGCCGTCTGCCCCGTCGTCTTCTCGGTAACCGAGGACGCGCTGAGGAGCGTCCCGGGCTCGTATCGGACTGCGGCGCTCGCGCTCGGCTCCACCAAGGCCCAAACCGTCCTGCAAGTCGTCGTGCCCGCGGCGGCGCCCGGCATCGCGGCGGCGATCGCGCTCGGGTTCGGTCGCGCGGTTGGCGAGACGATGATCGTCGTCCTCGCGACCGGCAACGCGGCGCTCTTCGACTGGTCGCTCGGGCATTCGACGCGCACCGTGACCGCCACGATCGCCCAGGAGCTCGGTGAGGTCGTGGTCGGCAGCCCGCACTACACCGTGCTCTTCGCGCTCGGCGCGATGCTCTTTCTCACGACGTTCGGCATCAACCTGGCCGGCGAGCGCGTCGTCACGAGGATGCGGCGCAAGCTCGGGGTGTCGACATGAGCGCGGTGTCCGCCGAGATCGCCAGACCGCCGCTGACCGGCAAGCCGCCCGGCGCGTGGCTCGATCCGGCGACCCGGGGCCTGACGGCTGCGGCCTGCGTCGTCATCCTGGCAATGCTCGCCGTCATCCTCGGCAATGTCCTCTGGGGCGGTGCGGCGACCATCAGCTGGGATTTTCTCAGCAAGGCGCCCGAGAAAGGGATGACCGCCGGCGGTATTTTTCCGGCGATCTTCGGCACCGCCGCGCTGACGCTCCTCATGACGGTCGTCGCGGTCCCCGCAGGGGTCATCACGGCCGTCTACCTGACCGAGTATGCGCCGCCGCGGTCGAGGATCGCGCGGCTCGTCCGTGTCTGCATCGCAAACCTCGCGGGTGTGCCCTCGATCGTGTTCGGCCTCTTCGGCCTGGGCTTCTTCGTCGCCACGGTCGGCGGCGGCATCGACGCCGCAGCGTTCGGTGGCACCCCGACCTACGGCAAGCCGTCGCTCATCTGGGCCTCGCTCACCCTGGCCGTCCTCACCCTGCCGGTCGTGGTGGTCGCGACCGAAGAAGCCCTCCGCGCCGTCCCCCGCGAGCTCCGCGACGCGAGCCTCGCTGTCGGTGCGACCAAGTTCCAGACGATCAGGAAGGTCATCCTGCCCGAGGCGCTCGGCGGCATCCTGACAGGCAGCATCCTCGCGGTGAGCCGCGGCGCGGGTGAGGTCGCGCCCATCCTCTTCACCGGCGCCGCGTACTTCCTGCCGTACCTGCCGACCTACCTGAACGATCCGTTCATGAACCTCGGCTATCACGTGTACGTGCTCGCGACGCAGTCGCCGGACGTCGACAAGACCAAGCCGCTCCTTTACGGCACGGTGCTGGTTCTGCTCGGCTTGACCTTCGCGCTCAACTTGATTGCGATCGTGATCCGCGGCAGGGCTCGGCGGCGGGCCGCGGTCTGAGCTCTTCCTACCCAATCCGGCTTGCGAGAGACCATGCCCAACCCGCACACCAGTCGTGACTTCGAGGCCGAGCTTCGCGAGCTCCGCGGTCAGGCGCTCGCCATGGGCGCGCGCTGCGAGCGCATCCTCACGCTGGCGCTCGAGGCGTTCTGGCAGGGGTCGACCGTGCTCGCGGCCGACATCGAGCACCTCGACATGCAGATCGATCGCGACGAGATGGACATCGACGCGCTCGTCCTTCGGATCCTCGCGCTCCGCCAGCCGGTCGCGTACGACCTACGGTTCCTCGCCACGGCGCTCAAGCTGGTCACCGACCTCGAGCGCATCGGCGATGAGGCCGTCAACATCGCCGAGCGGACCCGAGAAGGTCCCGGCCTGGCCCGCGACGTCGTCAAATCGGACCTTCGCGAGATGAGCGAGATCGCGCAAGCGATGCTGCGCGACGTCCTCGACGCGTTCGTTCACGGTGACTGCTCGCGCGCCGAAGAGGTGCTTACGCGCGACGACGAGGTCGATCGACGCTACGCCCGCGTGCTCAAGACGATGACCGAGTTCATCGCCAAGCACCCCGACGACGTCAGCGCAGGCGTCCGGATCATCCATGTCGCCAAGTACCTCGAGCGCGTTGCCGACCACGCGACGAACATCGCCGAAGAGGTGATTTTCATGCTCCGCGGCGAGGACGTGCGTCACCTCCGCACGCATCCTCCGCCCGACGTGAAGCCGGCCGAGGTGAAGACCGCTGACCTGAAAGTGTCCGAGGGAAGCAAAGCAAAGAACTGACCTCGAAGCGGCCGCCCGCTGCTATGCTGCGGTCGCTTCATTCAGCTCTTCTTTTCTTTCTTTCGGAGGCTTCACGATGAAGGCCCTTGCTGCGGCGCTTGCCGGTGCCGCGACGCTCGCCGTCTCGCTCTCTTTCGTCCCCAAGGCCCTCGCTTGTGGCGGCTGTTTCGTGCCGGCGCAGGTCGATTCTCCCACGGTGGTCTCGGGCCACCGCATGGCGATGTCGATCTCCAAGACGCAGACCGTGCTCTGGGATCAGATCCAGTACCAAGGCGACCCCGAGGAGTTCGCCTGGGTCCTGCCGGTGAAGGCCGGTGCGCGCGTCGAAGAGTCGACCGACGCGTTCTTCGAGGCCCTCGAGGCGTCGACGCGCGTCACCGTGCGAAGCCAGGAGATCTCCTGCGGCTCGGCGGACTCGGGCTGTGGCTTTGGCTGCGGTGACGACGCGGCTGAGGGGTCCTCGGGCGGGTACGCCGACTCGGAGGGGGGCGTCGACGTGGTCCACCAAGGGAGCGTCGGTCCGTACGAGACGGTCACGCTCTCGACGTCGACCCCGGGCGCCCTCAACACATGGCTCCAAGACCACGGCTACAACGTCGACGCGGCGTCGCAGCCGGTCATCGATCAGTACGTGGCCGAGGGGTTCGACTTCATCGCGCTCAGGCTGCAGCCAGGGCAGGGGATCGCGCAGATGACGCCCGTCCGCGTCGTGATGCCGGGCGGCGGACTGACCTTGCCCCTTCGAATGGTCGCGATCGGTACCGGCGCCGTGACGCCGCTCGTCCTCTACTTCATCGGTGAAGGGCGCCACCGCGTCGAGAACTTCCCCGAGGTGACGTTTCCCACGGCCGATCTCATCTGGGATTTCAAGACGCAGTCGTCGAACTACCAGCAGCTGCGGAACACGCTGATGCAGAAGGACGGCGGCGGCTCGTTCCTCGTCAGCTTCGCGTCGGGGAGCGTGCTCACCGCTCCGCGGACCGACCCGTCGACCGGCGTGCCGTCGCTCCTGACCCTGTACCAGAACCGCGCCATCGCGAACGGCGAGGCCACGACCGCCTGCTCTGTCGCGGGGGCCACCGGCTCGGATCCCGTCGTGAGCACGTGCCCAGCGGGCGAGTCTTTCGACTCCGCTGCGTGCGTGGCTTCGATGCCGGGCGAGATCGATGCGCGAAAGTTCGGGTGCAGGGGCGCATGGGACTTTTCGACGGCGCTCGTCGGCATGCGACCGAGCAGCGTATGGCTTACGCGTGTGGAAGCAGAGCTACCTCGATCCGCGCTCGCCAGCGATCTCGTCATCGGCGCGGGCCCCCAAGCGGGCATCTCGAGCCAGCTGGTCGCGACGCGATCGATCAACGCCGACTCCGTCTGCCCCGGTGCGGTCGTGGCGCCGACGTGGGAGCGTCCGAGCCCTCCGCGAACGCTGCGCGTCGCGCCGTATCTCGTCGGCGGTGCGGTCCTCCTCCTGCTCCTGCGGCGCCGAGCGCGAGCCGCGCAGCGCCGCCTGCCCTCGTTTCAGAGCTGACCCGAGCTTGGGCGTCTCGCCCAACCAACCCCGCCCGACCCGGAGGGCGCCTTGACATGGTCGAGGCCGACGATTACAGAGCCCACCCAGCGTAGCTACAGGCGCGTAGCTCAGTGGTAGAGCACTACCTTGACACGGTAGTGGTCGCTGGTTCGACCCCAGTCGCGCCTACAAAGAATCGAGAGCTGGCGGGGCAAGACGACCGCTCTCCTTGCCCGCCCCCGGGAAGTTGACTAGACAGCACGACTCCCGTGACAGCGCTCATCTTGCAACCTACCGAGCCGGGCGCGCCTGCCCCCGCTGCGCCACAACCCGGATCTGCCCAAGAAGGCGCACCGCCCCCCGGGGGTGGCGGTGGTGGTCTCTTCGGCGGCGGCTTCGGCTCGATCCTGTTCCTTCTTCTTCCGGTGCTCCTCATCTTCTGGATGACGCGCAGCCAGAACAAGAAGCAGAAGGACCTCGAAGCGAGCTTGAAGGTGGGCGATCGCGTCGTCACCCGCGGCGGCATGATCGGCAAGATCAGCAAGATGAGCGAGCGCACGGTCGAGGTCGAGATCGCCCCTGGCGTCTTCGTCCCGTTCGTGAAGACCGCGATCGAGGGCAAGGACGCGACCGACGCGAAGCCGGCCACGGCTGCGGACAAGGACAAAAAGGCGTCCGACAAGAAAGACGAGAAAGAAACGAAGGCCGTGAAGGCTTCTGAGAAGGACAAGCCCTCCCCGAAGGAGGCGAGCTAGGCCGTGACTCCCGTCTACGTGTACTTGAAATACGGGCTCGCCGCCCTTGCGGTGATCCTGGCCTTTGCCGCCTTCGCCGTGAAGCCCAAGCGCGGCGTCCTCGCGTGGGCCGCGCTCAGCGCTGCCGTCGGCGCCGTCACGGCTCACTTCCAGGTCTTCTGGCTGCTCGCGGTCGCCGTGCTGATGATCCCGTGGGCTCTCTTCACGGCCGGCGATTGGATCGACTCGGCATGGCGCGCGAAGGTCGGCTTCTGCTTGTTCCTGCTCTTCGGCTCGGCCCTGTGCCTCTACCCGACGTACGTCGACGAGCGCTTCGGCCGCCCCGATCGCGACCCCAACCTGACCGACGAGCAGCAGCTCGAGGTCGATGGCAAAGCCAGGGCCGGCGAGCTCGGGTTCGGGCGCTTCATCCGGTCCAACGTTCCGTTCCGCCTGGTTCGCGGCCTCGACCTCAAGGGCGGCTTCCGCGTCGAGTACGCCGTCGACGTTCAAGAGGCGATCAAGGACAAGCGCGATCGCTACTTCGACGATTTGCGAACGCAGCTCGCTCGCACCCTCGGCATCGCGGGTGAGGATGCGCTGCCGACGCTCGAGCAGCTCGCCAAGCTCGCCGAGCGGGTGAAGGTGTCGAAGCCCCGCGACGACGTCACCAAGATCTCGGTCGAGTTCGTGAACGACGAGGACGCCGGCAAGGCGAACAACGAGACGTTCCTCGCCCGCTTCACGCAGGAGATGAACATCGTCCGCGGCGCCGATCGGAAGGTCCTGAACTTCCAGATCAAGGGCGAGGTGGTCGATCGCATCCGCACCGACGCCGTCACGCAGGCAAAGGAAAAGATCCACCGCCGCATCGACAGCCTCGGCGTGAAAGAGGTCGGTCTCGCGTCCCGCGGCGAGGACATCGTCGTCGAGATCCCCGGCGACGATCGGCGGGCGTTCGAAGAGATCACGAGCATCATCAGCCAGACCGCGCGTCTCGAGTTCAAGATGCTCGACGACACCGCCGGCTTCTTCGACCAGGTCCAGAAGGATTCGGCGAACGACCCGAAGCTCCAGGAAGAAGGCATCGTCTTCCGGGTCGAGGACGCGCCGCTCGGCCCCGGACGGACCGAGCCGCGTGCGTTCGCCGTCCTCGACAAGAAGCCGGGCGAGAAGATGGTCGACGCGAAGAAGCGGCTCGAGGCGTGGGTCGCGACGCTCAACGTCCCGGACACGCACCAGATCGTCTTCGGCAAGGTCACCGAGTTCGACCCGGACAAGCAGACCTTCGAAGAGACCGGGTGGCGCACCTACTACGTGCAGTCGAACGCCGACATCGTCGGCGACATGATCCGTGAGGCGCAGGCCTCCCGCGATCAGTCCGACGGCGGCGGCCTCGGCGGCTGGAACGTCAGCCTCGACTTCACCCCCATCGGTGCCGATCGGTTCGAGAAGGTTACGGGCGCGAACATCAACAAGCGCTTCGCGATCATCCTCGACAGCGTCGTCGAGAGCGCGCCGGTCATCCAGGGCAAGATCGCCGGCGGCAGCGCTCGCATCACGATGGGGCGCAACAACCCCGAGCAGCAGTATCAGGACGCCAAGCGCCTCGAGCTCGTCATCAAGAGCGGCGCCTTGCCGGCACCGATCTTCCAGAAGGGCTGGCAGCTCGTCGGGCCGAGCCTGGGCGCCGACGCGATCCAGCAGGGCGTCCGTGGGGCGCTCCTGAGCGCCGGGCTCGTGCTCCTCGTCATGTTCGTCATCTACTCGCGCGCCGGCTTCATCGCGAACCTCGCGGTGTTGTTCAACCTCCTCATCCAGGTCGCGATCCTGGCGATGTTCGGCGCATCGCTCACGCTGCCCGGCATCGCCGGGCTCGTGCTCACGATCGGCATCGCCGTCGACGCCAACGTCCTCATCAACGAGCGCATCCGCGACGAGCTGAGAGCGGGCAAGAGCGCCAGGCAGGCGGTCGACATAGGTTACGACCGCGCGTTCAGCGCCATCATCGACGGCCACATGACGACGCTCATCTCGGGGCTCATCCTCTTCCAGTACGGCTCGGGCCCGATCAAGGGCTTCGCCGTCGCGCTCATCGTGGGGATGGTCTCGAGCCTGTTTACCGGCGTCGTCTGCACGCGCCTGATGTTCGACTACGCCGTCCGCTGGCGAAAAGTGAAGCAGCTCAGCCTCGGCTGACCGGATCTCCGATGGTCTTTCTCGTCCTCTTCAAGCACGGCAAGGTCTACGACTTCATGGGGAAGAGGCGACTCTTCTACATGCTGTCGGCCCTGCTCGTCGGCATCTCGTTCTTCTCCTTCTGGAAACCCGGCCCCAAGTGGGGAACCGACTTCCGGGGCGGTACCGAGGTCGTCGTTCAGTTCAACCAGCCGGTCGAGGGCGGAGCAGTCCGCGAGGCGGTCGAGCAGATCAAACAGCCCGACGGCAAGTCGGCGTTCGACTCGCCCGAGGTGGTGAGCGTTCCGAACAAGGCGAACGCGTACCTGATCCGCGTGCAAGAGGTCAGCTCCCTCTCGGACGAAGCGCGGAGCAGCATCACCAAGGCGACGTGTTTCTCGGAGCAGGAGCGCGCCGCCGACTGCACCGAAGCGTCGACGCCCACGGACCTTCGCTTCAGCCCCGGCGGGGACAAGGTCGTCCTGCGGTACGACCTCGGCCTCGAGAAGCTGGATGAGGCCGGACGCAAGGCGAAGAAGGCCGAGATCGTGGCGGACGTCACCCGCAGGCTGACCGGCGTCGCCGGCGTCACCCTGTCGAAGACGGTCGATCCGGTGCAGCTCATCAGCGAGCGCGACGGCAAGATCGAGGTGCACCTCGCGTCGAAGGGCGACGTCCTGATGGAGGGTCTGCAGGCGAAGTTCGGCGCCGCGGTCCCCGATCACTTCGAGAGCGTCGAGTGGATCGGTCCCAAGGCGGGCGCCGAGCTGCGCGACACCGCCCTCAAGGCGATCGGCATCACGATGATCTTCATCATGCTGTACATCGCGCTGCGGTTCGACCTGCGCTTCGCGCCGGGCGCGATCGTGTCCATCCTCCACGACGTGGTCATCGCAATGGGCGCGATGTGCCTGACCCAGCGCGAGATCACGCTGACCACGGTCGCGGCGGTGCTCACCGTCCTCGGCTACTCCATCTCCGACACCGTCGTCGTCTTCGACCGGGTGCGCGAGAACCTGGGTAAGTACCGCGGCAAGACGTTCCCCGAGCTGGTGAACCTCTCGGTGTCCGAGATGTTCGGCCGGACGATCATCACCAACCTCACGGCCTGCCTCTCGCTCCTCGCGTTCCTCTGGTTCGGTACGCAGGTGATCAAGGACTTCGCCTTCGCAATGCTCGTTGGCGTCGGCGTCGGCACCTACTCGTCGATCTACATCGCGGCCCCGGTGACCGAGTGGGTCGACCGCCGGCTCTTCGCAGGCGGGATGCAGGCGCGCCGCGGCGCCAAGATTCCGCGAGTTCGCACCCAGAAGAAGGCCGACGCGGTCGTGTGACCGCCTCGGACCCTCCTCGCGAAGCCGCCGAGCTCGACGCTCCGCCGGTGGACCCCGGCCCGGCGTCGGCTCGTGCAGAAGCGCTCGCTGCGGCGCTCAAGCTGACCCGCACCGCGGCCCAGGTCCTCGACCGCGCGGGCAGAGAGCCCGGCGAGAGCACCGAGCGCTGGCTCGATCCCAAGCTCGCGCACCTGACGGCGCCCACCGAGATGGCCGATCGTGGGGCCGCGGCCAGCCGCATCGTCTCGGCGATCAAGCGGGGCGAGCGCATCTGCGTCTTCGGTGACTACGACTGCGACGGCATCACGTCGGCGGCGGTCATCACGTCGGCGATCCGCCAGCTCGGCGGTGAGGTGGTGCCGCTCCTGGCGACCCGCACCGAGGGCGCATACGGCCTGAGCGCCAAGGCGCTGGCGCGTGTGCGCGCGAGCGGCGCCGGCCTCGTGGTCACATGCGACTGCGGGTCGAGCGACCACGAGCGCATCGACGACGCGCGCCGCGCCGGCGTCGACACGATCGTCATCGATCATCACCTCGTCCCGAAAGAGAAGCTCCCGGCGTTCGCGTTTCTGAACCCGCACCGTCCCGAGTGCAACTTCGCGTTCAAGCACATGGCATCGTGCGGCCTCGCGCTCACGATGGCCGCCGCCCTCCGGCAAGAGCTCGACCAGAAGCTGGATCTCCGGCCCCTCTTGGATCTGGTCGCCATCGGCACGATCGCCGACGTCGTCCCGCTCGTGGGCGACAACCGCGCGCTGACGCGGGCGGGGCTCAGGGTGCTGTCGTCGGGCGCGCGGCCGGGGCTGCGCGCGCTCGCCGAGCTCGCGAAGCTCGATCTCTCGTACGGCGTCGGCGGCGAGGACGTCGCGTACCGCATCGCGCCACGGATCAACGCGCCGGGGCGTCTCGGCGATCCGGATCAGGCGCTCGCGGTGCTGCTCGCGACGGATCCGACGACTGCACAGGGGCTCGCGGCGGCGATCGAGCAGACGCAGCTCCAGCGCCGCGCGGTGCAGGCGGAGATGATCGACGAGGCGCTGCGCGATCTGAGCGAGCCTGCCCTCGGCGACCTCGCGGGCATCGTGCTCGCTCGCCAGGGATGGCACCCTGGGGTGGTCGGGATCGTCGCGGGCAAGATCGCGGACCAGACGATGAAACCGACGATCGTGATCGGGCTAGAGGGCGCCACGGGCCGGGGATCGGTGCGTGGGCCTCGCGGATTTCCGCTCTACGACGCGCTCGTGAGGTGCCGTGAGGAGCTCGTCGGCTTCGGCGGGCACCAGGCCGCCGCGGGCGTTCATGTCCGCGCCGAGAGGGTCGATGCGCTGCGTGCCGCGTGGGCCGACGCGTGCGCCGACATCGGCCGCGGCCTCGTCCTCTCCCCGAAGGACGAGCCGGCCGCGCGCCTCGATCCACGCGACGATCCGGCGGTCGTCCTTCGCGATCTGGAGCGGCTCGAGCCCTTCGGCGCCGAGAACCCGACGCCGCCGCTGCTCCTCAGCGGGGCGACCGTCCGCGGCGCCCGCAACATCAAGGGCCACCTCAAGCTCGAGCTCTCGTGCGAAGGGCGTGATGTCACGGCCGTGGCATTTCAGCGCGGTGCTCTCGCCGAGCAGGTCGGCGGGGCGGCCCTCGACCTCGTGGGTTTCGTGCGCAGAAACACCTTCGCAGGCGGGGCGGAGGTGCACGTGCAGAAGATCGCTCTCTCCGGGCGCAGCGCTCGCTAGTATCGGCGGCGCATGCCCCCGCTCCGCGAGCCGATCATCCGCTTTTCGGGCATCAAGAAGGCCTTCGGTCCGAAGGTCATCTACCGCCATCTCGATCTCGAGGTCTTTCCCGGCGAGACGCTCACCATCATGGGCGGCTCGGGTGTCGGCAAGAGCGTGATGCTCAAGCTCTTGATCCGCCTGCTCGAGGCCGACGGCGGTTCGATCACCTACCACGGCGATGAAGTCACCAAGATGAACGAGCTCCGGGTGAGCCACGTTCGCCGGCGGATCGCGATGCTCTTTCAGGGCGCCGCGCTCTTCGACTCGATCAGCGTGGGAGAGAACGTCGAGTACGGCCTCCGCGAGCACTTCAGGACCGAGATGACGCCGCAGCAGATGAAGGAGCGCGCCCACTGGGCCCTCTCGCTCGTCGGCCTGCCCGGCATCGAGGCGATGCGTCCCGCCGACCTCTCGGGCGGCATGAAGAAGCGCGTAGGCCTCGCGCGGGCGATCGCCGTGCAGCCCGAGGTGCTCCTCTACGACGAGCCGACGACGGGCCTCGATCCCATCAACACCGAGCGCATCAACCACCTCATCAACGGGCTGAAGAAGGCGCTCGACGTCACGAGCATCGTCGTCACGCACGACATGAAGAGCGCGTTCGGGATCTCGGACCGAATGGCGATGGTGCACTCGGGCTCGATCATCATGTGCGGCACCCCCGACGATTTCAGGAGGAGCACCGACCCGCGCGTACACGACTTCATCCATGGAATCGCGCCCGTGAACGAGGACGTCGAGACCTTGCTCCACTCCTGAGAGGCGGGGAAAGCTCACGTGTGGTGTCGATTTTCCGACGCCGCCTCGATCCTATGGCGCGTGCTATGTTCGATCCCCGATGAAACCGAAGGGCGAGATGCGAGCGAGCGAGCATCGAGACCGAGGTAGGCACCGACCGACGGCGCAGCCGGAGGGAGCGGAATGAGTGTGTCCCGCGACCTGAAGGTTGGGGTCTTCGTGGTCCTCGGCCTCTTCTTCGCTGGCCTCGTGATCTTCTTGATCGGCGACGAGCGCCGTCTCTTCTCGAGCTCGGTCGACTTTCGGACGACGTTCGGCGACGTCGCCGGCCTGAAGTCCGGCGCACCGGTGCGCCTCGGCGGCATCGACATCGGTCAGGTTCGAACCGTCGGCTACGACAAGACGAACCCCGACGATCCCACCGTCTACGTGACGTTCTGGGTCACCGATTCGGAAAAGGGCCGAATCCGCACCGATACCCGCGCGAGGATCGCGACCAAGGGTCTGCTCGGCGACAAGATGATCGAGCTCACGATGGGTGGCGTCGGCGAAGCGGCACCGCCCGGGACCGTGTTGCAGGGTGAATCGACCGACGACGTGATGGGTCGCGTCGGCGACATGGCGGACAAGGCCGAGATCGCGATCGACAACATCGCCCGCGCGACCGAGCCGCTCGCCGACGAGAAGCTCCACAAGGATCTGCAAGGCGCGATCGCCAGCATGAACCACATCCTCAACGAGATCGCTCACGGCGACGGGTACCCCGCGCGCCTGGTCAACGATCCGAAGGAAGCGGAGCGCATCAGCGCGGTCATCGAGAACCTGGAGAAGACGTCGATCGAGGCGCAAGGGCTGCTTCGTGACGTGCGCCGGGTTGCAGGGCGTGTCGAGCACGGCCCCGGCTTCGCCCACGACGTCATCTACGCCGAGCCCAAGGGCGTGACCGAGTTCGCGCGCGCCGCGGATGAGGTGGCGCTGACGCTCAAGGGCGTGCGTGAGAGCGACAGCATCGCGCACGACTTGATCTACGGCGGCAAGGGCGACGGCGCAGAGGCGATCAAGAACCTGACGGCGATCACCGCCGACGTACGCGCCATCGTCGCGGACATGCGCGCCGGCAAGGGCACCGTGGGCGGCCTCTTGGTCGATCCCTCGGTGTACGAGGACATCAAGGTCGTCCTCGGCAACGTGCAGCGCAACGACGTGCTTCGTGCGTTGGTCCGCTACTCGATCAAGCAGGACGAGAAGAAGCCGGACGTGAACATCGTCCCGCCTCCCGTCTCGATCAAGCCGTCCGGCGGGCCGAGCGCCAACGCCCAGCCCAAGTAGTCCTCACAAGATTTCGATGACGACCTGGGCCTGGACCTTGGTCCCGCCTTCGGGGTGAGGGTAGGTCGTGTCGAACGTGCCCGACCATTCGATGCGGATCTTCTTTCCGTCCGGGTAGAGCAGCGGCCTGAGGTTCCCGTCGTAAAGGATGTCGAGCGGCGCGATGGTGTCGTTCTTGGGGAAGTTGCTGCCCTGAGCGAGAGGCGTGCGCGTCTTGTCGGGCTGCACGCACTCGGCGAAGACGCTCGTGATGAACGTCAGATCGCCGGCTCCGTCGGGCGCGTGGAGCATGACGCGCTCGAGCGTCGCGGCTTGATCCTTGTCGGGCGCCGAATCGAAGTTGTACTCCGACCACCCGTTGAAGTCGGCGTCGGTGCCTCTGCCCACGGTGAAGTAGGCATCGATGGTCTCTTCACCCGCGATCGCGGCACAGCCCCCCAACGAGGTAGCCAGCGAGCCGCCGAGCGCGGCCGCGCCCAAGGCCGGCGGCAGCGCGAGAAAGCCTCGTAGGATGCCGCGCCGGCTGAAGCTGAAGTTTGCCTCGGCGGGGAGGACGAGGCGCCTACGGGGACGGAGGATCGGGGAGCGACCTAGGGGCATCGAATCTAATCCTTACGCGCGATGGTAGCGCTGGGGGAGCCTCTCGGCTCATCCTTTGAGGAGCCTTAAGATCGGACGGCATTCAACGCGGGCGATGTGTGCACAAAGCGGGGCACTCTCTCTGGTATGCCCCCGAGCCTTGCTTTCGATCGCTCTCCGGACTTAATAGCCGGGTCATGCCCACGACCTTGGCAGGCCGGCTCTCGGCCGTCGCCCCGAGCGCAACCCTGGCCATGGCCGCGCAAGCGGCCGAGCTGACGGCGCGCGGAATCAAGGTGTATCCCTTCAGCGTCGGGGAGCCTGATTTCCCCACACCGGGCCACGTCGTCGCCGCCGCAAAAGAGGCGCTCGACCGCGGGGCGACCCGTTACACGGCCGTCACCGGGACCGCCGACCTGAAGGCGGCGATCGTCGAGGCGACGAAGAAGTACCGCGGTCACACGATCGAGCCGAAGCAGATCACCGTCTCGGTGGGCGCAAAGCACGCGCTCTTCAACCTCGCCTGTGCCCTCTACGAGCCGGGTGATGAGGTGGTGATCCCCGCGCCGTACTGGGTCAGCTATCCGGAGCAGGTGCGGCTCGTCGGCGCGACGCCGGTGATCGCCGAGACGCGCGAGGACGAGGGCTTCGTGCTCTCTCCGGCAGAGCTCGAGAAGCGCGTCACGCCGAAGACCAAGGCGCTCATTCTGTGCACGCCGTCGAACCCGACAGGCGCGGCGTACTCCAAAGAGCAGCTGCTCGGCCTGGTCGAGGTGATGAAGAAGGGCGACTACTACGTCATCGTCGACGAGATCTACGGCGACCTCGTTTACGGCGGCTTCGAGCATCACTCGCTCGCGAGGATCGCGCCGGAGCTCGGTGAGCGGCTCATCATCATCGACGGCGTGAGCAAGACGTACGCGATGACCGGGTGGCGCATCGGTTGGAGCATCACGTCGCCCCGCGTCGCGTCCGCGCTCGCCACGGTCCAAGGTCAGAGCACGACCAACCCGGCGGCGGTGGCGCAGGCCGCGGCGGTGGCGGCGCTTCGCGGTCCGCGCGAGAGCGTCGAGACCATGCGCAAGAAGTTCGAAGCACGCCGTACGCTCATGGTCGAAGCCTTGCGCTCGGTGCCGGGCGTCAAATGCCGCATGCCCGAGGGAGCGTTCTATGCGTTCGCCGACGTGCGAGCGCTCTACGGCCTCTACGACGGCGACAAGACGCTCGAGAACGACGAACAGGTCGCGATGTGGCTCCTTCGCGAGGCGCACGCGGCCACCGTCGCGGGCACGCCCTTCGGTGCGCCGGGCTACCTGCGCTTTTCGTACGCGTGCTCCGAAGACGACATCAAAGACGGGGTCGCGGCGTTCGCTCGCGTGGTCCAGGCGGCTGGACGCTAGCTTGCGGCTTGCACGGAGAGGGCGCCGTTGGTAAGAGCCTCTCTCCCATTCGCGCCCGTCAGGGTGCGAATCAGCAGCAACTCGGGCGCATAACTCAGCGGTAGAGTGCGACCTTCACACGGTCGAAGTCGCAGGTTCGAACCCTGCTGCGCCCACCCGGTACAGAGCAGTCAGCGGCCGCCGGCCCGCTGTTTGATCCCCTGGATCGCTTTGTTGAGCGGGCCGCGGTTGCCGAGGCAGGGGTAGCAGTCGGCGAGACGAAAGAGGCCGCAGCCCTTCTTTGCCTGAAGGGGCGTCAGGTACTGAAGCGAACGGCCATCGGCCGTCTTCTCTGCCTCTGCGAAGAGCGTCGCTCGATCGCATGCGGTCTTGTCGCGCAGATCGAGCGCGATGCGAAGCTGCGGCGTCGCGAGCTTTCGCACGCTGTCCGTGCGCGTCAGCTCGATCATGCGCTCGCGAAGCTTCACGTTGAGGCTCTTCACGTTCGACATCTCGAACAAGATGTCGGGGCCGGCGAACCCCATCGACGACGCCATGATGTCGAGCGCGATGTCGCTCGTCGCGGGCTGTCCGCTCGCGGCGCGCTTGATCACCGCCTGCATCTCGGCGCTGTTCGCGCTCTTCGGTTGCAGCTCGAAGAGCCGGCGCGCGGTGATCGTCGCCTCGTGAAGGCCACCCGGAGCGACCGAGGCCGTCTTGACGAGCTTGGTGAGGACCTTCGGATCCTTGGGGTGTTTCTCGGAGAGCGCGCGGAGCGCGTCGACGGTGTTGGCGCGATCGAGCTGCTCGGTCGGCGCGAGCTCGGTGGGGAGGATGATCTCGGGAAGGATCGAGGTCTTGGCCGTCGCGCTCGAGGACGCTGCTGTCGTCGTCGCGCTCGCAACGGGAGAAGGGGGCTGCTCGGCGGCGCTCGCGGTCGCCGCGGGCACGGCGCCATCGGCGACCTCGAGCGCTTCGACCACCGCGGGATCCCGCGCGAGCGGCAAGAGCGCTACGAAGCCGACGACGACGCCGAGACCGGCTGCGGCGAGCGTGGGCGAACGATCCATGGGTACTGCCTAGGAACCCGCGCGGGGTTGGGTTGCGAAAAAGCGTCAGCCGTAGATGTCGTCGCCCCCGCCAGTGGGCTTGGGCGCCGGCGGCTTCGGCGGCTCGCCAGTGGGCTTGGGCGGCGGCTCGCCAGTGGGCTTGGGCGGCGGCGGCTTCGGCGGCTCGCCAGTGGGCTTGGGCGGCGGCGGCTTCGGCGGCTCTGCCGTCTTGACCGGCTCTGCCGTCTTGACCGGCTCCGCCGTCTTGGCGGGCTCCGCCGTCTTTGCCGGCTCGGGCTCCGCCGTCTTCGCCGGCTCGGGCTCTGCCGTCTTTGCCGGCTCTGCGGTGGTCGCCGCCGGCGCGGCGGTGGCCGTCGTCGTCGTCGCTGCCGTCGTGGTCGGCCGCGGAGGCGGCGCGTCCTTGTCGGCTTGGTTGCCGCTGTTGATGGCGAAGTAGCCCACGCCCACGACGACCGCGGCGGCGACGAGGAGCAGGACGATCTTGCCCGCGCCGCCCTTGGGCTCTTCTTCGGCTTCGATGCGAGCGCTGACGGGCGCCGGCGCAGGCCGCACCGACTCGGCCTTCTTCGCTTCGGGCTTCGCCGGCTCGGGCTTGACCGACTCCGTCTTGGCGACGACCGGCGCTGCCTTCGCGACGACCGGCTCGGGCTCCTTCTTCGGTTCTGGTGCCTTCTCGACGATCTTCTCGGGCTCCGGCAGCGGCTCGGCCTTCTTGGGCTCGGGGGTGCCGATCTCGTCGAGCGTGCCGCCCGCTTCGTTGAGCGCCTGCTGCAGGAGCTCGGCGGCTTGCTTCATCACCGTCCGCTCCTCGGGCGGCCGCGTGTCGGCCTCACCCGCGGCGGCCTTCGGGAAGAATCCACCCGCGCCGTTTTCTTCGGGTGCCGGAGGTGGCGGCAGCGGCGGAGGGGACGACGACTTCTCCGGCGCACCGATCGCGCCGAGACCGAGCATCGTCGATGCGCGCTTCTCTGCCTTCACGGCGGCGCGAACCGGCTCTTTGGCTGCTGCTGCCGGAGCGGCTGCTGCTGCTGCCGGAAGCTCGGCGCCGTTGCCGTTGCCGTCGGCGCCGCGATCGAACGTGCTCGGCTTGCCACCTTGCTTGTCGACGAGACGCGTGATCACGCCCTTCGACTTGTCGTCGATCTTGATGAACTTCACGCCCATGCCCGCGGGCGATTCGGGCGCAGCCTGATCAGGCTCGCGCTTCCACACGACGCGACCGACGCCCGCAAACACCGACTGCTCGTCGGCGATTCGGATCTCGAACTTGAGCAGGGTCCCCGGCGGGAAG
>JBGTSH010000222.1:0-17658 GCA_041940405.1 Polyangiaceae bacterium | reverse complement strand
CGCGCTCGCCGGAAAGACAGCGGCGACCGCCTTCTCGTGTCCGCACGAGGAGGTGGTCGTGACGCCGGTCGACGAGCACAACTACCGGGTAGCAGGGTGCGGGAAAGAGGACCTCTACTACTGTCACAGCTACGACCTGAACCCGGGCACGACGCGGCAGCAGGTGAGGTGGACCTGCGAGTCGACAGAGGTCGTGATCGCGCGCAGCCAGCACGAGAACGAGTGCGCGCGCGTCTGCAGCAGCGGCAGGTCGAGCTGCATGTCCGAATGCAACGATTCGACCTGCGACTCGATGTGCAACGCGCTCGCTGATGGCTGCTATCGCGGCTGCACGGGGAGCTAAAACGGAGCCGTCTTCATTCGGCCGTCATCGACACCGGAATGACGATCACGGCGGCGCCACCCTCGGGTGGGGAGAACTTCGCGCTCGAGACGCGTGCCACGACGCAATTGACCACGTTCTCGGAGAGCGTCCCACTGGCAGACGGGGTGGCTCCGAGCACGTCACCATTCTTGTCGATCTTCGCGGTGACGCGGACCGTTCCTTTCATGTTCGGATCGTCCTGCAAGCCCCGGTTGAAACAACGGCGGAAGCCCGCCGCCATGCTCGCAACGACGGCAGCCGCGTTCGAAACCGTGCCGCCGGAGACGCTGGCCCCACCGACGCCGACGGCGCCCGCGGGCGGCTTACTGAGGGCATCCTTCGCCGAGTCGACGGCGGCGACCGCCGACGGCTCGAGCGAAGCCCGGTGCGGATCGAGAGCATCGAGGGCAGCCTGTTTGACCTCACGCGGCGCCTCTTTGTCCTGCACGAGCTCGACGAGATAGGCGGTGACCAGGGGCCCACCGATCTTGCCGGCACGCTTCACGAGCCCGATCACGTCCTCCTCTTGAAGCTGCCGGAGCTGCCCCTCCAACTGCTCCGGCGTCGGAGCGAGCTGGCTCTGCTCGTTCGCCTTCTGCACCAGCGGCCGAAGCTCTTCGCGGTACGCCGGCTCACGCATGGCGCGGATGCGCTTCACGAGGATCGGACCCGCGGCACGCTTGGTCGCCTCGTCGCCGCTCTCTGCGATCTCTTTCGCGGCGTCCTGCACTGCGCTTCGGTCCCCTTCGAGCTTCGCGAGAGGGCTGCTCGCAGACGGGGCGGCTGCCGATGACGAGGCCGTTCCTTGGGCAGCCTGCGTCTCCGAGAGCTTGGGATCGTTCGCGTCCGCCTTCGGCCGACACGCGACGCACGTCGCGAGAGCGGCGAGACCGATGAAGCTCCAGAGCGGCGGGCCCAATCTGCGCATGCGCGGATGATAGCCAAAGGACTCGAACGCCTACCCGCCATTCAACACGATCGTCGCGAGCACCCGCGCGAGGTCGTCGTTCCCCGCGTACTCCGCATACGCGTTGCTCGCGACGAAGACGGTGACGTCCGCGTCGAGGTAGCGCCAGAAGTCGGCGAAGAAGAAGTCGTTGCCGCCGTTATGCCAGACGAGCTTGCCGTAGGTGGTGTCCTCGACGACCCAGCCGTAGCCGTAGAACGTGTCGCCGCCAGGAAACTCCTCGACGAAGGGCGTGAACATGGCCGTCTTCGACGCATCGCTGAGGACCGTGGTCCCGAGGAGCGCCTGGTGCCAGAGCATCATGTCCGGAGCCGTCGAGAGGATCCCGCCGTTGGCGCGAAGGTGAAAGTAGGGTCCGTCGGTGTCCCACGGATGATCGAGCGGCGATCCGAAGTCGACCTGGTCTTCGTATCCGTGCGCCACAACGGCGCTCGACCAATCGGGGATCAGATAGCCGGTCCTTTGGAGGCCTGCGTCATCGAGAACGAGCGCGCGGAGCGCCTCGTCATAGGAGGAGGCAGTGGTCGTCTCGACGATGGCTCCGAGCACCGAGTAACCGACGTTCGAGTACGCGTGCGTATCGCCGGGAGGCGTGACGAGCGGCGTCTGGAAGACCAGATCCAGAAATGCTTCGCGATCGATCGGATCGTAATCGTCGCCGAGAATGTCGGGCAGGCCGGCTGTGTGGGTGAGGAGCTGATGAATCGTGATGTCGGCCTTGTCAGTAGGCGCCGAGGGGAAGAATGCCGAGAGTGGGTCGTCGACCGACAGCATCCCGGCGTCGACAAGCGACATGACGGCGGCCGCGGTGAACTGCTTCGTCAACGAGCCGATGTCGAACACCGTGTCGACCGTGCAAGGCGTCGCCGACTCGCGGATGCAATCGCCGTAGCCTTCGGCCAAGAGGAGATCGTCGCCGTGGGATACGGCGACCACCCCCGAGAATCCCTGCTCTGCCGCGAGCTGCATCCTCGCCTGGAGCGCCTGACCGATGTCGCCGCCGCCGGCTCCGCCGCTCCCGCCCGTGGTGGTCGTGCTGCTGCTCGTCGTGGCGCTCGTGGTGCCCGAGCTACTCGTCGCGGTCGTGTCACTGCTCGTGCTGCTCCCGTCGTCACCGCATCCCGCGGCGAGCACGATGAGCGCGATCCCGAAGCGACGCTTCATGGCCGCGCATCGTAGGCGACAGCCAAGGTGCGGCGTCTCGAACGCGATGACGGATTCGTGCTGATCTGTCGTCGCCCAGACGCCCGAGCGGCGCCAAGCTCGCGCATGCTGCTCAGCTCGAAGCTGACGGTCAGGGCGCGCGCCGCGCCGGATTCTTGGGCAGATACGAAGAGGGCGGCTTGCCGAATCGCTTCCCGAAAGCGAACCCGAACGCGGTGGGATTGTCGTAGCCGACGCGGGTCGCAACCTCGGCGACCGTGTGACGGCCGCTGCGCAGCAAGATGAGCGCCTCCTCGAGCCTGCGCTGTCGCCAATAAGCCCCCGGTGTACATCCGGCCTCACGCCGGAACGCGCGGAGCAACGTGCTCTCGCTGGCGCCGACCCTGGCAGCGAGGCCGGCGACATCGATCTCCCCAAAGAGTTGGGACTCGATGTATCCGATCGCGCGCTCGACAGATGCGCCGTAACGTCGCGCTGCACTCTGTCGATCGGCGCCTTCTTCGCGGTCACGGAACAGGAAGTAAATCTCCTTCAGGATCTCCGTCTCCAGAAAGCGCGTCGCCGTATTCTGGTGCTGCCCGAGCGTGTAGCGCTCGAACACATAACGGTGCACCACCTCGTGCACCCAGAGCGTCCGCGGAAGAACGGTCACGCTTCCGACCCAGCGGGTCAGCCGGGCGAGGTCGACACCGAGCCGGCGGTGTGCACGCGCCATGCGGCGGGCGGCAGGCTCCTCGAACGCCAGAATCGCCAGTCGACTCGACGGGGTGGCAGCTCGCATCACCAAACGCGACCGCGCCGGCACGACGAGGCACACCGAACGATCGAGGGTCGCTTCGATGCGCCCGCTTTCGACTTGGGCCACCGCCGCCTCGAGCGTCATCACCAAGGCGGGCGCCACGGTCCGGACAGCGACTCGCTGTGCCGCAACCAAGCCGTGCACCGAGAGGTGCACGCCGCTGCCGCCCGACGATGACGATTTCTGTGGGATCATCGCCGGTACCTCGATGGCCGCCCCCCGGCGGCGTTCGTAGAGACTCCGCATGAAGCGAGCAACGCGCGCCATCATGCCACGAATCTTCGCCTTGCTGCTTGCCACCGGCTGCGCGGAACCTGACCAGGCCATGCCTCGGGTCGCCGACGATGCGGGTGAGGGCGGAGCTGCCGGCGCTCCGAGCGCAGCGACCGCCGGCGGCCACGCTCAGGCATCGACCGGCGCGGGGGGCAGCGACGCGCCCGAGACGCCGCAGCCCTTCGAAGTGTGGCGGCATCGCGAGCCCATCTACGAGCTCTATGTCCGCCATTTCTCCGAGGAGGGCACGTTTCAGGGCGTCGAGGCGCGCCTGCCGGAGCTCAAGGCACTCGGTGTCGGCATCATCTGGCTCCTCCCGGTTCATGAGATCGGCAGCATCGTCTCGGTCGATGGGAGCGTCGCAATCGAAGCGCCACACGGGAACCCGTACGCCGTGCGGAGCTACGAGCGTCTCGCTGCCGAATATGGAAGCGAAGGCACCGAGGAGAGCGCCCAGGCCGATCTGAAGAGCCTGGTCGAGAGCGCGCATGCTCTCGAGATGAAAGTGATCCTCGATTGGGTGCCGAATCACACGGCTTGGGACAACCCGCTCATCCAAGAGCGCCCCGATTGGTACGTTTGGGAGAACGGGGCCATCAAACCGGTAGGGCCCGAGTTTCAATGGATTGCACAGCTGGATTGGTCGAAGCCCGCGCTTCACCAATACATGGCGGACCGAATGGTCGATTTTACCGAGCGCTTCGACTTGGACGGGTTCCGGATCGACTTCGCCCACTCGATGCCGCTCGCCTTCTTCTCCGATCTCCGCGCGCGCCTGGAGCAGATCAAGCCCGTCTTCCTGCTGGCCGAGTCCGGCGAGGTCGGCTTCCACCCCACGTTCGACATGACCTACGACTGGAACGTCTATCCGCTCTTCGGAGATGTCGCATGGGGTGCAAAGCCCGTCAGCGCGATCGACGATGCGCTCCTGCATACCCAACTCATCCCCTACGCCGACCAGCCCGACGCGCTCGTCATGCGGATGACGTACAACCACGACGACAACGGCAAGTTCACCCTCGCCGAGCGCTACCGCGGCGGCATCAAGACCTTCGCCGTCCTCGCCTGCACTCTGCCGGGCAAGCCGCTGATCTTCGACGGCCAAGAAGTAGGGATGAACGTCTTCGACGGCCGAGGCGTCCAGCACAGCATCAACCTGGGTCACGACCCCGCGGTGAAGATCGACTGGTCGGATCCGGAGGGGTATCGCCCCTTCTACACGAAGCTTCTTCAGCTCTTTCGGGCAAACCCTGCGCTTCATCAGCCGGGAATGGGCGACTTTCGAAAGATCGACACGCTGCCGAGCATGCCCGCTTACGCCTTCGTCAGGCGGTCTGGCGAGAGCTCCGTTGTCGTCCTGCTCAACCTCTCCGATCAGCCCCTGCCCTCGGTCACGCTGGTGCCAACCGAGAACGCCGGCTCGATCGACGGCGACTACGTCGAGCTCTTCTCCGAAACTGCCGTCTCGCTGGCCGCCGGTCAGTCGCTCGCGCTCGAGCCATGGGGCTATCGCGTCTACGTGAAGGGCCCGCTCATGTCGGACTAAGCTCAGGGGCTGCGGCGGTTGGCTCGGCCCGCGTGCGGGGTTCGTTCAAGTCCGAGGCGGGTTCGATGTACTCGGGCTCGCCCGAGCCGTCGGCCGTTGCTCTCGCACGTCGCGCTTCGGAGGTGCCCCGAAGTGACGCGCGTACTCGCGACTGAACTGTGACGGGCTCTGGTATCCGACGCGGAACGCGACCTCTGCTGCGCTGGCACCCTCGACGGCGAGCAGGCGCCGCCCCTCCTGCAGGCGCAGTTGCTTCTGGTACTGCAGCGGGCTCAACGTCGTGACCTGCTTGAAGTGCTGGTGGAACGAGGAGACGCTCATTCCTGCGAGCTTCGCGAGCTGATCGACGTTGATGGGGCTCTTGTAGGCGTCCTTCAGGTGCTCGATGGCGCGCGCCAGCTTCTGGGTCCGGCTGCCCGCGACGCCCAACTCGTGGACAATCCCGCCGAAGCGGCCGCGGAGCAGCCGGTAGGTGATCTCGCGAAGGATGCTCGGTGCGAGCACGGATTGGTCGCGTTCGTCGTCGAGACAGCGCGCGAGCCGCAGGACCGCATCGCCGAGCTGTTCATCACCGCGGCCGACGAAGATCCCAGGCCGTGAGGTGCCGGGCGCGTCGAAGTTGCCGGCGCGCAGCACCTCGTAGACGACCGCGGGGTCGATGCCGACCACCCAGCAGAGGTACGGACGCTTGCGTGACGCCTCGACGATTTCACCGGTCATCGGCAGATCGACCGTCGACACGAGGAAGCCTCCGGCGGCGTAGCGATACGTCTTCCCCGCGACGGTCACCTCTTTCGCTCCTTGCGCCAGAAAACAAAGCCATGGCCGCTGCACCGAGTGAATCGGCTCGGACGGGGCGTCGGCGCGCACGATGGACAGCCCGGGGATGCGGGTCTCGTGCATCCCGATCTTCGCGTTGCGGAGCGCGACCTCGGTGAGAGCAGCCAGGTCGACCATGGCCTGAACCTACTGCTACTCGTAGGATTAGGCAAGAGACGCGGAGACCTGTTCTACCGCCTCTTACGATGCCGCTCGTATGGTGAGTGCATGGAAACCAAGACTTGGTTCATCACGGGTGGTTCGAAGGGTATCGGTCTCGAGCTCGCGAAGGTCCTCGTCGAGCGCGGCGCGCGCGTCGCGGTCACGTCTCGAGCACCGGCCGACGTCAAAGCTGTCCTCGGCGAGGCGGTGCTCGCGCTGGAGGTGAATCTCCTGGACGAAGAGAGCGTGAAAGCCGCGGTCGATGCGACGATCGCCCGCTTCGGACGCATCGACGTCGTCGTCAACAACGCCGGCTACGGCCAGATGGGTGCGGTCGAAGAGGTCACCGACGAAGAAGCGCGCAAAAACTTCGACGTGAATGTCTTCGGCGTGCTCAACGTGCTTCGCGGGACGCTGCCCGGCCTACGGAAGCAGCGTTCGGGGCACGTGTTCAACATCGCCTCGATCGGCGGCTTCGTCGGCGGGTTCTCCGGCTGGGGCGTTTATTGCGCCACGAAGTTCGCGCTCGCCGGCCTCACCGAGGCGCTGCACGCGGATCTCGCCGAGCTGGGTATCAACGTGACCCTGGTCTATCCCGGCTACTTCCGCACCGAGTTCCTCGCTGCCGGCTCACGCGGGCTGCCGACGAGCCGCATCTCGGACTATGCATCTGCGCGGGCGTCCGAACGCGCGCACACCGACACGATCGCGGGCAACCAGCCCGGTGATCCGGCGAAGCTCGCGCGAGCGCTGGTCGAGGTAGCGGCCTCGAACGCGCCGCCGCTCCACCTGTTCCTCGGCCCGGACGCCTTCGACCTCGCGAAGAAGAAGCTCGCCGGCGTGGCCGAGGAGATGGAGCGTCACGCGGCGCTCTCGCGCTCGACGAACTTCGATTCGTGAGTCCGACGTCGTTGTTGACGTCAACTCGACGGCCGCACCGCCTGCGGCGCCGGCCGAAACACGAAGTCGAGCGCGTCACCCATCACGCGCTCGCCTTCCAAGAGCTGCGCATGGTGCGCTCCCGGGATCATGATGAACGTCGCCGGGACGTGGGCGCGCACGAGTGACTTGGCGCCTTCTTTCATCGGCCAGGTTCCCTCGTGCTCGCCGGCCATGATGACGGCGGACTTGAGATTGCGGACGCGCGCGGGCGCGGGTGCTCGGGGTGAGCCGATGAAGATGGCTCGGGTGTAACGGTCCGGGAAACGTTCGACGAGCGACTCTGCGCGGAGCGCACCTTGGGAGAGACCGATCACGACGACCTCCTCATTTTCGGCGAGGGGCATCTCTGCGGCCGCAAAAGCCTCACGGACGCGGCCATCGATGCCTTGGATGTCGGCGGACCACTTTCGAAACGCGGGATCCTCGCCACACGCGAAATCGCCGGAGAGGGCGATCACGGTGCCGTGCTCGGCGGCGGCGTTCGCGAACGCCTGCACGTAGCCTTGGCCGTGCCCGCACATGCCGTGCAAGAAGACGATCTTGGCGTCGCCTCGGGCGCCGTGCAGAACGTACGCGGGAAGGTCGTCGGGCACTTTGAGCTCTTCGACGGAGACGCGCCGCGCGTCGTTGTCGGTCACGTTGTCGGCGGCATCCGCGTCGACGTCTGGTGTGTCATCCAGGCTCGATTGTGCGGGTGACGATCGTTCGGCGTCGGGCGGGGTGCAGCGAACGCAGCAGGCGCCGAGAAAGAGCGCGAGGACCCGCAACAGAACGCGATCGCCGCAGGGCATGCTCGCGACGTCGCATGTGGCGTGCCATGATTGCGCGCGTGACGGGCAACATAGGATTGGGGCTGGCGATCGTCGGACTGGTCGGTTCGCTCGCGCTTCAGTCGGTCTTCCAGCGAGAGCTCGACAAGCTCGACCCGTCCGCTCGCGACGAGGTCGCGACGAGGTTGGGTCGGCTGTGGCTCGCGACCGCAGTCGTTGCGCTCTCCGTCGGCTTGTTCATCGCCCTCGGCAAAGGGCGCACGGCGCTCTCCATCACCGTCGGCATTCTGCTCGTGAACGCCTTGGCGGTCGCGCTCTTCAAACATCGCGTGCTGGGCGAGGTCGCCGACCTCCACGCACGCTCGCGCTTGCGAAGGATCTCGCTCGGCCAGCTCGGCGCGAGCGTCACGCTGTTCAGCGGCGTAGCAGTCTATGTGCTGAGCGCTCGGTGAGTGACGGGTAGAGCCACGGCGCTATCCGCTGTGGAGTTGGAAGGGTCCCCGTGCGGTGCGCGCGGTAGCGAGCCAGTCGTCCGGCCGTCCGACGATTGAAGCGAAGCCAGGGAAGCCTGCCCACTTCATCGATCGCTGGAGGTAGGCGAGCAAGCTGTCGCCCCTGCCGTCGCTGTCGACCATGTCGGCGTCGGCCCCCTCCTGCGGGAGCCATAGGGTGCGGCACGCGAGCGCTTTCGCGAGCGCGCTCCCCAGCGGCTTCCGGGGACCGCCCGGCAGGAGCACGCGCCCGGCAGGCACGCCCGACTCCGGGTCGAGCGCTGCAGCGATCACGAGCGCGAGCTCCAGCGCGCGCGGCTCGCCCGCATCCAGCGCGACGAGGAACGCTCCGAAATCCGTGAACGCAGCCGGATACCCGGAGACCCCACCGGCGATCGCGTGGGCCCGCTCGGGGTCGCCGCGCAAGACCTTTGCCAGCATCGCTGCAGCGCTCAGGCGTCGCTCAGGGTCCCAATCTTCGGTCGACGTCTCGGTCATGGCCCCGCTCCGGATCTTAGCGGTCCATCTGGTGCGGATGGCACTTCTGTTATCTTCCAGCCCATGAAGCCGTCGGTCGCTGCGCTCGCCATTGTCGCAATCGCGTCCCTCACCGTCCCCGCCCACGCCGTCTGCACCCCAGTCTCGGGGAGCGCCGAAGCGCTCGACATGGTCTGCACCGACTCGCCGCTTCTGTTGTGCATCGATGGAACGACGAGCGGCGATCTCGAAGGAACCTACCACGGCGCCTTCCAGAACCTCACCCTGGCGCCCACGCTCTTCGAGCCGCTGCGCTTCGAGCTCGAGATAGAGAGTGTCATCACCACTTCAACCGGCACGATCTCGTTCCAGGAGACCGGATGGCTCGTGCTGAACGACGTCACCGGTGCGGCCGGCTGCCTGACCGGCTGCCTGCTTTCGCCGACAGTCGATGTTTGCCTCGCAGACTGTCTCGTGGAGTACGGGAGGACCGAGTTCAGCCAAGAGATGGAGCCCTATGCGGGGACCGGTGCCTACGCGGCGATCGACAGCGGTTTCATCGATGCGTCGGGCTACGGCGTCTACACGACCGGCGTCTCGTACCTCGACTACGAGGGCGAGCTCTGCGACTGAGTCGGCTCCTCGACCGAGCATGACTCGGGCGTGCACCTCCGACCTACTCGGGCCCCACTGACGCGGCAGGCTTGCCAACCCGGGATACGCACACGCCGTCGTGAGCATGGCACCGCCCCCAGCGCGTGCATTCCTCGGACACCAGGCAGTCCGCGTCCGAAAGAACGATGCACTCGTACGTACCGACGGCGCAGCGTCCCGCGACTTTGCAGCCGAGGCTCGCGCTGCAACCGGCCCGATCGATGCTGCAGTAGCCATTCCTGGTCGCCGCGCATTCGCCTCGTTCGCGACAACCCCGACTCTGCCGGCAGGCCTCGCCGTTCGGCGGGTTGCACTGACCGGCGATCAGCTCGCACTTGCCGTGCTCGGAGCACGGCGTGTCGCAGTCCTCCTCGTCGATCGCCGTGCAGTCCCAGGGCCGCGCCGGGAAGTCGGTCCGCAGCACCGCCGACCAGCGAAGCGCGCACCTGCCGTCATACGCGCACAGGTCGTGGCAGACCGTGGACAGCTCGGCTCGCCGCTCGACGAGAGCACCGAACGCTCCGCTCGCGAGCGCCAGGAATGCGGCCAGACCGATCGCGCCGAGGACCTTCGTTCGGAGCGGCCACCTCACCGCGCTCCGCCACTCGGCGACGGCGAGGGCCGAGGAGACACCTTCGGTCGCCTCGTCGATTGCTCGACGGAGATCGGTCGCGGTCTGCGCACGCGCCGCTTGTTCGCGCAGCACCGTGACGCACGTGCGCGCACGCGCGAGCGAGCTCGAGGCGGAGCCCTTCGAAGCAGCACCGTGGATGGAATCTTCCAGCGCGCGGCACGCGGCTTCGACCTCTCCATCGAGCACGGCGCGGGTGCTGCGATACGCAACCATTGCCGCGGTAGACAACCGAAGGGGCCGAAGGTTTGGGGATGAGAGCCGTATGATGAGCCGCACAATGCATCGCTTCATGGCTATCGTCGCGGCAGTGGGCATCGCCGGATGTCGAACGGGCCCTCCGCCGCCGCAGGTCACCGCGGCTCCAGTCGGCGAGCTGGTCGCGGAAAACGACGGCGAGGGTGATGCGAGCCGAGTCGAAGCGGCGATCGAGCGCCTGACGAGCGAGCACGTCGAAGATGTCGAGGAGGCCATGGCCTTTCTCAGAGCGAACCCCGAGCATGCTCATGACGCCGTGCTCCCGCGCTGTCAGAGCATCGAAGCTTCCAGCAGAACCTTGCTCTGCTCCTCGGCGAGTGGGGTAGAGCGGAGAGCGTTCCGGTCTTGCGGGACGCCGTCTTGCGCGGGGACCATACGCTGCGTCACGCAGCATCGATGGCGCTCGCAATGCACGCACATCCGTCCGCGGCCAAGGCGCTCTCGGAGCTCGCGCGTAGTGAGGATGAGGAAGTCAAGCGCGCGGCTCTCTTGGCGTTGGCGGACAGGAACCAGCGCGGAGGGCGCTAGAGCTTGGGCGAGCGACAAGTGTTTCGCGGATGCCTCAGCTTCGAGACGGCGGACGTTCTCGACCGCACGCTCGATGGATTGGACGAAATCGAACCGTCCGTCGTAGAGAGACTGCGGGCGGCTCGCTTTGGCGATCGGGTCTTGGTGCTCGACGAGCGTGGGTACCAATCAGCAAACCTTTGGTCAGAGTGGACGGTCGCGCTGTCGAGGCTCTCCGAGGTGGCCGATGGCGGGCTCGTGAACGCTGTCTTCTTCGGAGATGGTTTCGCGCAGTCGGAATCGTTCGCTGCCCATGGTCGAGCTGCGCGCACGCTCGAGGGCCTGAAGCCGTCGCGCTGGCTACCGCTCGAGGGCAAGCTCACCTTTGCGTTTCTGACCGAAAGTAGCAACGAAGTGCGCGACGACCTCGCAATCACGACGCTCGGGTCGGCAGGGACCGCGATCCGGGCGCTCCTCGTCAACGATTGGTTCGGCCCTCTCTCTTGTCTCATTCCGGATGGAGATCACATCCTCGTCATTCCAGAGCCGGATGAGGGGCGAGCCGTCGATGTCGCCGCGCCGTCCATGGATGTGCGCCCCTGGCTCGACACGTCCAGGCCCGGCTCGACTCAGCTCGTCCATTGGGACGGCATGGCGATCATGGCCGTCGTCAAACACGCTGGCTTTGGGCCACTCGAATTCGGCGACCGGCGTTGGGATGAAGCACTCGCCGTCGAGGTGGAGGTGCACGACGTCTCGCACGTCGCGGTGGAGACGGCGGGGCGGAAGGAGCGACCACGCAAGCGCTCGAGGGTGTGGTTTACGTCCACAGAGGGGATCATCGCGATCGAAGCTGCAAGCCTGCAGGCGTATCGCGTGGCGACCGATTCGAAAGCCACCGGCATCGCGACCAAGAAGCGGTGGTGGAAGATCTGGTAGCGCGGCGAGACGATCGAGGAGCGCTCCCGCTCACCTAGGGAGCGTTGTCGACGCCGTCACCCTCGCAGTCGGCGAAGTCATCCCCCGCACTGCACTTCCCCGGCGTGCATGTGTCCTCTACCGCCAAGCGGCCCGCCTTGCACAGCAGCAGCTTCGTTCCGTCGACCGAGCAGGTCCGCAGTCCTTCGTCGCACGGGTCACCCACTTCGGCGAGCGAGTCGTCGCAGTCCACGAACCGGTCCGTCTTCGTGCAGCTCTTGGGTCCCCTGCAGACCCGGTGCTCGGCCCAAGCCTTACCGTCGCAGCGCAGCATCGCGCGCCCATCGGTGCTGCAAGCTACATTGTCGACGGCGTCGGCACCGCAAGGATCTCCGACGCGTGCGAGGCTCTCATCGCAGTCGACGAACCGCGCGCCTGCCACGCATCCCTTGGGCCCGGCACACGCGACGGGAGACCAGGTGCCGTCGACACAGACCAGCATCTGATTCGATCCGTCGCACCGCGCCTCTCCGTCGGAGCTACAAGAGCTCCCCGGTCGAGCCCGGCAGTCCACGAGCAGGAGAGCTCCCGAGAGGACGGCGACGCCTGAAGCCCAGGCCCGCCAGCGTGGAAGCCTCGGAGCGATCGACACGGGAAGCCGTATACGCGACGGTATGCGGATCACTTCCCTCGGTTCTCCCCTGACAGTGGCGCGAGCCCGACACGCGTGTTAGAGATCGATCCGCGCGGCAATCCCGCGCCTCTATGCGCTATCGTTGAGACCCGATCCAGTCGTCCGGTGAGCTGATCCCAGCTCGTCGTGTCTGCGATGGAGAGGTGTCGAGAGCGCGTCGGTCGTGCCGCATGTCCGCACGCCGCACGTGATCTCCATCGCGGCGTGGCGAACGCCGGGAAGCCACCGCGCCCTCGGCGCTGCCGCATGTCCGCAGCGCACAGGCCGAGGTGCGTCCGTTCGCCGGGCAAAACCGCGACCCGATCGAACCCTGAAGAGGATCTCATGCCTGATCCCAAGCGTCCTGCCGACGATACGAACGACAAGAACGAGACCACGCCCATCAAAGAGCCGAAACCGATCGCGCCACCTCTACCGAAGCAGAAGCGCGGCTTCGATCGCAACGGCCCGAGCGGCGTGAGACAGCCACCCAAGCATGCCAACAACCGTCGCGCTCCGATCGGTTGGCGAGGTGGTGCGCGATGAGCTGAGCGCGCGGGACCGCAGCCCGATCGAGTATCGGGTTGCGGTCGCTTCATCGGGCGCATGAAGCCGCGGCGAAACGCCTGGCTTTCGCCCGCTCAGTCCATCCTGCGGATCACCCCGTTCGCGTCGGTCTCGGTCTCGAAGAAGTAGAGTGCGCCGTCGAGCTTGTCGAAGGTCATCGCGTAGTCGCTGGTGGTGCCGAGCGTGGTGATCGCCCCGACGTGCGTCGGCGTTGCCGAGGCAGGCGCAACGACCGCGTGAATGCTGCCGTCACCATCGCGAACGTAGAGGTTCTGAGGGCTCGTAAACGAGTCGAGCTCGACGTTGTTGCAGAGCGTATCGGTGTCCAACGTGGCGATCTTTTCCGCTGCGGCGGGGATGTTCGAGCGAAGGAGGCGGTAGACGCCCTCGCCCTGCGCACCGTTCGAGGCGACGTAGAAGTACTGCGCGTCGGCTGCCATACCGACGACGTACCAGACCGAGCTGTTCGTGCCGAGGAGCGTGGGCGTGGAGGCCAACGCCGGCGACAGAGAATAGAAGTTTGCGTTCGTCGACGTGCGCCGGGTGGACGAAAACAACGTCGAGCCATCGGTCGCGATGGCGTGGGTCGGTGACGACGCCGGATACGTCGGTGTGAGGTCCCACGCAGTCGGTCCCCAGGTGGTCCCGTCGTAGATCCGGAAGAGACGACTGGCGTTGGTCGTCGTGGCGCTGTCGGCGCTGAAGAGCGAGCCACCGGCAAAAAGGAGGTCGTAGCCCAGGTGCGTGCTCGTCAGACCGTCCGCCGTGCCGTGCTCGATCGCGGCGGCGCCCACCGTCTTTGGGAACGCAAATACCGAGGTGCCGTCGCCCATGAAGAGCTCCGTTCCGCTGACGGCCATACCGTATTCGCCCAGGGCAGACGCCGGGAAGGTGATCCCCATATCGAAGGGTTCGCTGTCCACGCCGGAGTAGACAATGTCGGCCAGGGTGAACGAGCCAATGGTGCTCGGCGACTGAACGGCGATGTAGAAGGTCTCACCGGTGACTCCGACGAGGCCGATGGGGGCCGTCGAGGCGTTCGTGACGCATTGAAGCTGCTGACCTCCCTCGTCGTACACACCGACGTGTCCCGCGGCGTTCGCCGATAGAGAGAGTGCATCATTCGTGAGGGTGTACGAATACCAATGTACGTTGCCCGTCGCGGGGAAACAGTCGGGCGCGTCGAGCCTCTGGGTAGAGGTCGGGCTGATCGGGCCCGACGCCAGGAGCGGCTGCGCGGTCGGCCAGCTCTCGCCGACGCCGGGAAAGATCTCCGTCACCTGGACGCTCGCTCCGTTGAACTCCTCGCCGGTCGCCTCCGTCGACACCCACAGGTAGACGGGCCCTGCCGGAGACGGCGCCGTGAACGAGACCGTGTCCTTGTTCGCGCGGCAGTTTCGGGAAATCTTCGCAGGCGCCGAAGGATCGCAGACGTTGAGGACTTCAACGTCGAGATCGCTCGCGCTCAGCGTGGGATCGAGGTTCTGTACGTCGACCTTGAGCACGCTGGTCGGCGATGCCTTCGTGTATTCGATGACGGCATCGACGCCGTGAATGTCGCCGTAGGGTGCGGTGTTGTCGCAGCTGATCGATCCCGGCTCACCCCACGTAGCGCCCATGTCGAACGAGTTGACGCTCGCCGGGAGCGTCCAGATGTGGGGCTGACCGGCACCGGCGGGCGGCGTGTAGTTCGTGCTCGAAGCGTCGTACGGGGCAAAGCACCCTTCGCCCTCTGCGTCGGATGCCGGGATCTCCTCGATGGTGACCGTGACCTCGGGAAAGAGCTGCGATGCGGTCGCCGGTGAGTTCTTGCCGACCCACAGGTAGTAAACGCCGGGCGGAACGTCGAGGTACACGTCCCAGTTGTCCTTGTACCAAAGGCATTTCTCGGACGTGCCCGGGTTCACGGTGCAGTCGCCGGAGACGACCTCGACGTTCAGGTAGTAGCTGGTCGACGTCGTCGCCGTCGTATCTGCGACGATATGAAGCAGATCGCCGCCATTGGCGACGGTGTCCGACGCCTTGACGTATTCGATCACCGCGTCCGGGCCGTGGGTGTTCGGATCACAGGCGAGGCTGGCGTCGGATTGGGTGACGCTCCCGCCGGGGATCGTCCAGACGAGCGCGCCGCCGACCGGCGTCGCTTGCCACATCACCAACGGATCGCCGCAGCTCTCACCCGTGGCGAGCACACAGGATGAGCTGCAACCGTCCGTATCGTCGAGGTTGCCGTCGTCACATTCTTCGGCTCCGGCCGGGACGCCGTCTCCGCATACCGTCTGGCAGACGCTCGGCGAGCCCGTGCAGACGTAGCCCGGCTCGGCTTGGCAGGTCGCGCCGCAACCGTCCCCAAGCGCCGTCCCGCCGTCGTCGCAGCCTTCACCGGCAACCACGAGCCCATCGCCGCAGATCGCCGTGCAGACCGTCGGGACGCCCGAACAGTCGAAGCCGGGCTCCACCTGGCAGGAGCCGTTGCAACCGTCGCCGGCGACGAGGCCGCCGTCGTCGCAACCCTCGGGCAAAATGATCAGGCCATCGCCGCATGCGGGCGCGCACGTGCTCGGCTCACCGACGCATTCGTAGCCGGCCTCGATGCCGCAGACGCCGCTACAGCCGTCGCCATCGATGACGCCGCTGTCATCACAATCTTCGATGCCGACCACGAGCCCGTCACCGCAGATCTCGGAGCAGGCGCTCGGGGTCCCAATGCACATAAAGCCGGGCTCTGTCTGGCAGGTGTCGCTGCAACCATCTCCTGCAGCGGTGCCGGCGTCGTCGCACATCTCGCCCGCATCGATGGCGCCATCTCCGCAGATGGGTCCGCTCGAGCCGCCGCCCTGGCCACCCTCACCACCACCACCGCCGCCCTCGCCGCCACTGCCGCCCTCGCCACCGCTGCCGCCGGCACCGCCGCCACCGTTCGATGCCGAGGAGCTCGATGAGCTGGATGTGCTGGATGCGCTCGTGCTCGCACCGCTCGATCCGCTCGAGCTCACGCCAACCGATGTGCTGGACGTCGTCCTGCCGGTCGAGGTCGAGCCTCCCGATGTCGATCCCTCGTCGTCACCACACGCCAAGAGCACGAGCGAACACAGCGAAAGGCAGAGAGCGCGCATGGTGGAGCAGGCTATCCGCCTCGGCCGCTCCCGTCGATGTAGGCAGCGCCGCTCTCGCCTGCTGCGACGCTCTCGCTCAGAACCCCATCTCGGCGAGCTCGAACGCTACGTTCCGGTAGAACCGCACGTGGTCGAACTTCGTCCGGCTGTCGGGCTTGTCGTGACGCATCTGTCCGACCTCATCGAGGTGGTCGGCGGGAATGCAGCCGCGGAACTCGCCCCACTTGGCGCTCTCGACGGCGACCATGCCGTCGTTGGGCGTGAGCTTCACGCCGCCGACGATGGCGGCCATCGGGAGCAACGTCGCGTTCATCCTGTCGGCCTTGCGACCATTGCCGAGCACCTCGCCCTCGCAGGCGTTCTTGTCGCGCGGGTTCTTGATGCCGAATGCGCTGCTCACGCCGGCCCATGATTGGTAGTAGACGCTCGCGTCGTCGGGGTTCTCGTCGTTGAACGAGTCGGAGCGCCCTTCGCTGATCCCTTCGAGCGCGGCGCGCACGTTGCTGTCGCCGGCGAGGTCGTTGAACGTGACCCCCCAGGCCGAAGCGAGCGCGTCGACGAGGTCATCGTCCGCGTGAAGGCCGTCGAGCACCTTGAGCATCGTGTCGGCGACCTTGCTGCCTCGATGAGGAGACGAGATCGTCGTGAGCGACGCGACGACGTCGCCGTAGCCGAGCTGCGAGATCATGTGGCGCGCGTCGAGGCCGCCCATCGAGTGCGCGAGCACGTTCACCTTCTCGTGCCCGTCGGCCAAGGCGCTGTCGACGACATCGGCGAGCGCGACCGCGCGAACCTCGGGCGAGTCGTACGGCGGAACGATCGCGACGTAGACCTCGTGCCCATCGGCCTCGAGCGCCTCGGCGACGCGATAGAAGCCCCACCGATTCGTCGGCGACGCATCGAAGCCGTGCGCGAGCACGATCGGATACTGCGTCGCGTCCCCGCGCGGGTTTGGTCCCAGCGCGTCCGACTCGGTGAAGTCAGCCGACGTCTTGCCGGTCCCGTCATCGCAAGCAGCCGTGAGCGAGAACAGCACCGGAAGCGCAAGACCAAGGAAGCGCCTGAGAGCCATGCGCCCCGCTCTTCAAGATCGGGACCAGGTTTTTTTCGGCGGATTCACGGCAAATCAAGCGCTCCGCAGGGGCGCATGGACCATCCGAGATCCATCCAGAGATCCCACCCTTCCGGAGCGAGGGCGAGCGCGGGCGCGAGGGCGAGCGCGGGCGTGAGAGCAAGAGCGCGGGAGCGAGGGCGAGCGCGGGCGTGAGAGCAAGAGCGAGCTCGCGCGCCGCGGGCGGCGGGGGGAGGGACCTTCACGGTCGATGGGCCGGCCATCCGCGCCCAGCGCGACCACCGAGTACATCCGCGCTCGATGGCGCCGCCATCCCTCGCTCAACGCGACCCGTGAGGACGTCCGCGTCCGATGGCCCCGCCATGTTCGCTCAACGCGCTCTTCGCTCTCTCGCTCGCGCTCTCTCGCCCGCGCGCGCACGCCCGCTCTCGCCCGCGCGCGCACGCCCGCTCTCGCGCCCACGCCCACGCCCGCGCTCGCTCTCGCGC
>JBGTSH010000221.1:0-17658 GCA_041940405.1 Polyangiaceae bacterium | reverse complement strand
CAGGAGCTCAGCGCCCGCGGAGGCCTGGTCCGCCTGCCCGAGGATGCGGATTCCGCAGAGCAGGCGCTGGCCGCGCTCGAAGAGGCCCTCCGCGCCGCCCGCGAGGCCGAGCGCGATGTCGTCGCCTTCGGCGGAGGCGCCCTGGACGGCGTCGAGCTGAAGGACGGCAACGCCACGCTCGCCGATCGCCGGATGCTGGTGCAGGAGCTGATGGACGCCCCGGACACGATCCGCCCCGTCTTCCAGCCGATCGTGCGCATGGCCGACGCGGAGCGGGCGCCGATCACGGATTGGTGGGTGCGGGGCCGGTTGCGGCAGGGTCGCGTCGAATGGCATCGGCCGATGCGCATCGATGCCCGTTTCGATGCGGAAGCGAAGAACGCCGGGTTGCTGCTCGCCCTGTTCGCACGCCATCGGGACTATCCGCGCTGGGCCATGCGCTTGATCGACGCAGGCCAGGCGCGCGTCGACGGCCGGATTCGCATGCGCGAGGAAGGATTGATCCTCGATCCGCTGCATGCGGCCAACGAGCGTTTCGATGTGCAGGCTCGCCTGACCGTAGCCGACCGCATGCCACGTGGCGACTTGCTGCTGGCCTGGCGGCGGCTCAAGCTCGGTCTGGAACTGGCCAATGGAGAGCGGCACTGGCATCTGCGCGGTGCCGCCGAGTGGTTCGCGAATCGCGAGCGAACAGCCGTACCGCCTTGAACTGGCGCATCATTCCGGCACCGACGTGTCGGGCGTGAGCGAGGGCAGCGGCGGGATCGCACGTCGCTGCAGCGGCGGCATCGGTTCGCTGCGGAGCTTGCGTTCGAGCCAACCGATGGCGGCATCGAGTTGCGCGTCGCTTCCCTCGAAGCTCGCATGCGGCAGGTTGTCCACGACGATGTCAGGCGACACGCCGACGCCTTCGACCAGCCATTCGCCATCCAGTCCGTATTGCGGATACTCGGCGACGCGCGCGCGACCGCGGCTGCGCGACGCGGATCCCTGGTCCCGCTCCTTCGTGTTCCAAGGGCTCGCGGCGTATCGCTACTTCACCGGCAAGTACCGCGCGGCCGCGCGCCACGCGCTCCGCGCATCGCGCGCGGCGCATGCAGCAGACTTCGCGTACCTGCAGATGCTCGCCAACGATCTGCGCGGCCATGCGCTGACGCAGCTCGGCCAGTTTCACGCCGGCACCGCGCTCCTCGAGCACGCCAAGGGATACGCCGAGCGCCTCGGCTTCGGTATGAACGCGTACGCGATCGCGTGCTCGATCGCGGTCTATCAGTCGAAGTTCAAGGTCGGCCCCGAGGTGCTCGCCGAGCTCGAGGCGCTCATCGCGAGCCGCGCGCACGACTCCTATTCGCGGCGAACGCTGCTCACGCAGGCGGCGATCCACTATGCGCTCCGGGGGCGCGGCAAGGATGCGCTCGCCGCGCTCGAGCAAGCCGACCGCGACGCGATGCGCGCCGACGCTCGGCGCGCGAAGGTGGTGAGCCTGATCGCGCGCCTCTACGTCACGCGCTTCCGAGAAGGACCCCGCGCGTGCGCGGATCTGATCGATCAAGCAGCTTCGATGACCGAGCAGGGTGACGTCGCGTTTCGCGCCGAGCTCGCCTCGTTCGACGCGGCGATCGGACGCGCGATGAGGGACGAGGCGCGCGTCGAGCGCGCGCTCGATCAGCTCCGCCGCTTCCGGCGCAGCTCGGAGCATCACGTCGCCCGCGTCGCGCTCGAGCCCTACCAGCCGGACGGCGCGCGCGCCTTCGTCGAGGACGAGCTCTCGGCGCTCCTTCGCGCGGTCGGCGAGCGCGACGAACGCGTGATGCCACGCCTCCTCGCGCTGGGCTTTCTCGCGCTCGTTCCCGAGCTCTTCGAGCTCACACCCGCGCGCCGCGTGCTGCTCGTTCCGACCGAGAACGCCGTCTTGGTCGAAGACCGGAGCGACATCTGGCTCAGGCGAAGCCCGCCTCCCTGGGTGCTGGTGCTCCTCCGCACGCTCGCGGGCGGCGCTTCGAAGGAGACAATCGTCCAGCGTCTGTGGGGCCTCTCGCGCTATCGCCCGGATCGCCATGACAACCTCGTCCGCACGACGATCCACCGCCTGCGCACGTTCCTCGAGCCCCACGGCGACTGGGTGACGGTCACATCGAGCGGCTACGGCCTCGCGGTCGAGGTCCGCGCGATCGGAAGCTTCGAGACAAACCTGTCCGAGGACCCTGCGCTGGCCGAGGGCGATCCGCTGGACTTGCCGATGCCGCGCGCCGGCGGGCGACCGCGTGAGGCCGCCGCGACGCACGGCGAGCGCATCATCCTCGATCGGCTCGGCGTCGCCGGGTCGAGCTCGGTCCCGGAGCTCGCGCGCTCTCTCGCGATGTCCGAGAGCACCGTCCTTCGAGCGCTCCGGCGATTGGTGAAGGCACGCCGTGTCGTTCGGTCGGGGAGCGCGCGCGCCACCCGCTACCGCGTGCGATGACAATCTCGTGACGGCTCGGTGGCGCCGCCGTTAGAGTGGGGCGTTGGACGCGTCCGTTGCTCGCGCCGGCATCGGCGCCACGATCCTCTCGCTCTTCGCGGTCGCCGTGGTCGAGGCGCTGTGGCCGATCGAGCTCGTGGTCGCGCGCCCCTCGATAGCGTTTGGGCTCTTCGCTCATGTCGTGACCTTCGGGCTGAAGAGCCTCAAATGGTCGATCACCTATGGGATCGCCGTGGTGGTGGTCGAGGTGGCGCTCGCGTGGCGCGCGCGAGACAAGCGGTGGCCGAGGATCGTCGTACACGCCGCGCTCGCCGCAGCGATCTGCGTGCACGCCTACCTGACCCTCCTCCGCTACGAGGTGTTCAAGGACCATCCGGTGCTCGTGGCGCCGTACGTCGTCGCGTTCGGCCTGATCACCGCGCTCGGCGCGGCGCTCGGCCTCCCGAGGTTCCGCCGTGCCGGCGCCTCCGTCGGTCTCGCGAGCTTCGTCGTTCTGCACGGGCTGAACCACTTCGTGATGCCCGACTCCTATTTCACGTTCCACCTGAGCGTGCTCGAGCTCTCGCTCCCGGTGCTCGTCCTCGGCACGACGCACGCGCTCCTCCTCCTTCGGTTCTCGCGCCCGAGGGTCTGGCGCGTCTCTGCGATCGCTGCGCTCGGCGTGCTCTCGATCGGCCCGTGGGCCGCGAAAGGTCCGGCGGCGGCAGCGCTTCCGCAGGCTCTGCTTCACACGCTGCTCGGCCGCCTCCAGGTGGTCTACGCGCCGTTCACCGAAGGATCCGAGGGCCCACCGGTGAAGCGCGAGATCGATCCCGACGGCGTCGAGCGGTTTCGATCGATGTCGGGCATGCCTCCGCTTCCGGAGGCCTTCCGCCTCGCGAGCTACAACGTGGTGCTCATCACGAGCGAAGCCGTGCGGTTCGACACGACGTCGCTCGCCGACGAGTCGCTCGGTACGACGCCCAACCTCCTCGAGCTCGCCCGGGACGGGGGGTACTCGTTCACGCGGGCGCACTCGCCGTCGAGCGCGACGCTGCCGTCGAACGCAGCCATGATGGCCATGACCTATCCGTCAGCCACGAGGCTCGACGCCTGGTCGCGGTCCTGGTGCGGCGAGCTCTCGGCCGACGAGACGACGGTCGCCGAGCACCTGACGCAGGCGGGTTACGCCACGTTTCGCGTCAGCCACGATTTTCACTACGGCTTCACCGACAACCTGTTGGGCTTCGACCAAGGGTTCTCGACGAACGAGCTCTTCCCCGAAGCGACCGAAGAGCAGGCAATGACGCTCGACAAGCGCATCGCCGAGCGCGCGGCGGCGCTCGTTCGAGAGAACAAGGACGAGCGCTTCTTCGCCTGGGTGTACTTCGCGAGCCCGCACGAGCCGTACTACGCCCGGTACGACGACATGCCCAAGGCCACCGCCGCCGACAAATACCGCCAAGAGCTCCGCTTCATGGATGAAGGGCTGGGCACGGTCATCGGCGCGTTGAAGGAGGCCGGCGTCTACGACGACACCATCGTCATTTTTGTGGCCGACCACGGCGAGGAGCTCGGCGACCACGGCGGTCGCGGCCACAAGACCCTCTACGAAGAGTGCACCCATGTGCCCTTCGTGGTCCGCATTCCGCGCGCCGGCGGCGGCGTCATCGACACCGTCACTTCGACGTTCTACGTGTTTCCTTGGCTCTTCCTCGGAGATGACGGGCCGCTCCGGGCGGCGTCCGAGAAGCGTTTGATCGAGGACATCGGGCCGATGCTCAAGGCGACCGACGGGGCGGCGATTTCGGAGCTTGTCGCCTATGACAAGATGTCCACCGCGCTCGCGTGGGCGGATAGGAAGATCGTCTACAACTTCATCGCCGATGCGGCGACGGCGTACGACCTCGCCGGCGATCCGAAGGAGAAGCGCGATCTCATGGTGGCCGATCCCGACGCGGCGAAAGACCTCCTCTCGGCGGTGCGCGCATACCGCGACACCCGTCGCGGCATGCGCAAGTACACCATCAATCCCAAGAAGAAGCCGAGCCACGCCCGGCTGCGCGAGGCAAAAGCAGCGGATTGAGCGCGCGCGCTACTCTGCCGCTGCCTCCTCCGGCTTGGTCTTCGATCGAAGACGCATGTTGAGGAGCTCGACCCCGAGCGAGAACGCCATCGCGAAGTAGATGTACCCCTTCGGGATCTTCTGTCCCAAGCCGTCGGCGACCAGCATCACGCCGATCAAGAGCAGGAACGACAGCGCAAGGATCTTCACCGTCGGGTGCGCCATGACGAACCGCGAGAGCGGTCCGGCAAACGCGAGCATCACCACGACGGAGACGATGACCGCCGTCACCATGATCCAGATCTGCTCGGGGGGCACCATCCCGACTGCGGTGATCACCGAGTCGAGCGAGAACACGATGTCGAGCGCGAGGATCTGCACGATGATGAGGCCGACCGCGGCAGACTTCGCCTTCGGACCTCCTTCGTGGTCGTCGCCCTCGACCTTGCCGTGAATCTCGGTCGTCGCCTTGGCCACGAGGAAGAGACCGCCGACCAACAGGACGAGATCGCGTCCCGAGAAGCCCTTGCCGAGCACGTTGAAGAGCTCGGTCTTCAGGCTCATGATCCAGCCGATCGCGAAGAGCAGGCCGATGCGCATGACCATCGCGAGGCCGAGCCCGAGGCGAGCGATCGAGGTCTGGCGCTCCTTCGGCAGGCGCGACGTCAGGATCGAAATAAAGACGATGTTGTCGATGCCGAGCACGATCTCCATCGCACACAGCGAAACCAATGCGACCCAGGTCTCCGGGTTCTCCCATCCGTGCAGCACGTGCCCTCCGAGATAGCGGGTTCAGGTAGGCCGCGACGCCTCTCGGGCGTCGCGACGTTCGACCAACGCGTCGCGGATCAGACGGGTGGACGTGTGAGGACCGCCTTGCCCGGCGGCCTCGGCTCGACCGCTTCTCTGGGGTCGTACGAGACGAGCTGGCGCGGATCGGCCGGCGCCCGGACCGCCGTGGGCTCGAAGCCGGGGACGTCGTCTTCGACCGCTTCGGGACCTGGCTCGGCGCCGTTGCCGGAGCCATCGGCGTCCGCGCAGTCGGCGGCGCCTGCGGCGACGTCCTCGATCGTGGCCCCGGTGGCGAAGAGCGGCGCCTCGACCGCGAGCGCGAGCAGGAGCGGCGCTACGCAGGCGAAGAGGACCAGCACGAGGCGCCGAAACATGTAGAGGACGCTCGTAGCGTGCGCACCCCTATCCGTCAAACCGCGCCAGCTTCGGGGATCGAGCCCCGACGGTGACGTATATTCGTCGGCGCATGGCCGCCGGCCCCCAGAGCGAAGATCCCGACGTTCCCGAGTGGATGCTCGGCGCCGGGGCGCTCTTCGGCCTGAACCGGATCCAAACCCGCTGGAAGCTCCTCGCGCTTCATCGGAAGTGGCGAGCCTTTCGACGCGAGCTCGAGCCGGCGTCGAGGAGCTTCGAGCATCAGATCTGCGGAGAGTGCGGCGCGCTGCAGCCGCACGAGGCGAAGACTTGCTCGAGCTGCGGCGAGAAGCTGGCGTCGGCGCCCGCGCGATTCTTGAAGACGATCGGCCTCTCGATGCCGGCGTTCTTGTCGGTCAGCTCGCTCCTCTGGCTCGCGATCATCGGGATCTATTTCCGCATGATGGTCGAGTGGAAGGGGCAAGGTCTGATGCGTTGGGAGGCCGAGGCACTGATTGCCCACGGCGCGCTGTGGCCACCCGCGTTCTGGGAGGGGCAGTACTGGCGGATAGGCACCGCGAACTTCCTCCACATCGGCTGGCTCCACGTCTTCTTCAATACTGCCGGCCTCTCGCAGGTCGGACCTGCGATCGAGGACGTCTACGGCCGCGGGCGGATGGTCTTCTTCTTCGCCCTGACGGGGATCCTCGCGATGCTGGCGAGCGCCATCTTCAACCCCAACGCACTGACCGCCGGTGCGTCCGGTGCGCTGATGGGCCTCATCGGCGTCGCTGCTGGTTGGGGGCATCGCAGCAAGACGACGCACGGCAAGAACGTCCGCGATCAGATGATCAAGTGGGGCGTCTACACGATGCTGTTCGGTCTCGTGATGAACGCCAACCACGTGGCGCACGCCGCCGGCTTCATCGTCGGGGGCATCCTCGGCTACGCGTATCCGACCCAGGCGCTCGAGAAGACCAAGGGCTCCGCCGTCTCGATCGGGCTCGGGATCGTCGGCGGGATCACGTGTGGCGTCCTCGTTCTTCTGACGCTCGTGCCGCCCGGGTCCTCGCGAGCGCTCGCAGCCGAGTTTCGAAAGCCGAAGTTCGTGGATCAGGGCGTCACGAGCGAGCGCGAGTTCCGGGTCGCCATCAGCCAGGCATGCCGTCTTCGCGACCAAGGCGACATGGCCGGGGCGATTCGAGCGCTCGAGCGAGCCGCCGGCAGCGACGATCTCACCGAGGCCGAGCTGAACGAGACCTGCGTCTTCCTCGAGCACATGAAGAAGGAGTGCGAGCGCTACCGCGAGGGCGGGCTCGACGCCGTCTACCCGAAAGAGGCCCGCGGAGACGCCAGAGAGGTCAAGATCATCAGCGACTACTATCGGCTCTGGTGCACCGAAAAAGGCGGCGACCCAAAGCCCGAGCGCGACGAACCCCAACCCGAGGTGTCCGAACCACCGCCATGAAGACCATCAACCTTTCCCTCTTTCTTCTTCTCGGCGCACTCGTCGCTTGCGGCGACGACGGCGCCGGTTCCGACGGCGACGGCGGATCCGACGGCGACGGCGACGGCGACGGCAGCGAGAAGACCAGCTCGGCGGCGAGCGGAGCCGGCGGCGACATGACGACGGGCGGCTCGACGGGGTCGGGAATGCCGGACACGCGGCTCTTCCCGGCAGAGGTCGGCCGGCGCTGGACCTACGACGTTCAGTCGACCTACCCGAGCTGCCCCGGGGGCTCCGCTTCGAGCGAGATCCTCGAGATGACGACCGTCGACGGCAAGAGCGCCTATAACACCACCGGGATCTGCGGCTTCATCACGGCGATCACCGTGATGGGCGACGTCGTCGAGTCGAAGTACGAGGACTATCCGTGGTTTCGCATGCTCGACGAACCTGTCGAGGACGGGCACACGTGGACGACGACCAATGGCTCGGCGACCTTCGACATGCACTACGAGAGCGTCGGCTCGGTGACGACCCCGGCAGGGACGTTCGACGACTGCTGGCGCGTCGTGCAAGAGGTCAGCTACACGCAGGATTGGACGTACTGTCGCGGCGTCGGCCCCGTCGCGTCCACGCTCGTCGACTTGGGCGGCGGCACGATCATCTACGAGCTGACCGACAAGAACTTCTGACCGATGAAGCCTTCGACCGCGTCGGCCGCCGCATCCTCGTCCCTCCCGAAGGCCTGTACCGTCGATGCGGATTGCTCCCGTGGAGAGACGTGCAACTGCAGGTGCGCCCCAGGGCAGCCGTGCGATGGCCCCGTCGACGCATGCGGCGATTGCGCGAAGCACAAGATGGTCGGGATCTGCCTGCCAAGCTGCGAAGGGGGATGAGCCCGAATCTCTCGAAGTGGAACCGGCCGTGAAGTTGCAGCTCGCCAGACGAGCCCGATGTTCCGCTGGTTACGTGAGCTCGACCGCCGCGAGCGGACGACCATGGTCGGATGCCTCCTCGGCTGGTCGCTGGACGCGCTCGACGTTCAGCTGTTCAGCCTCGTCATCCCCACGCTCCTGACGCTTTGGGGCATCAGCCGCGCCGACGCAGGACTGCTCGGCACCGTGACCCTGCTGGTCTCCGCGCTGGGCGGCTGGATCGCGGGCGCGATGTCGGACCGCTTCGGTCGCGTCCGCGTGCTCCAGATCTCGGTCCTGTGGTACGCGCTCTTCACTTTTCTCTGCGGCTTCGCCCAGGACTTCACGCAGCTCTTCGTGCTCCGCGCGCTTCAGGGGGTCGGCTTCGGCGCCGAATGGTCCGCCGGCGCCGTGCTCATGGGTGAGGCGATCCGCGACCGGTACCGAGGGCGTGCCGTCGGTACGGTTCAGTCCGGGTGGGCGCTCGGTTGGGGTGCGGCAGTCGTGCTCTACACGGTCGTCTTTGCGTGGCTGCCGGAGGCGCTGGCTTGGCGGGTGCTCTTCTGGGCCGGTCTCGCCCCGGCGCTGCTCGTCTTCTGGGTTCGCAAACACGTCGAAGAGCCCGACATCTTTCAGCGCAGCGCCGGCGGTGGTCCGAGAGGAGCGAGGCGGCTCTTCGCCGTGCTCCAACGGCCGTACCTCGCAACGACGGTCAAGTTGGTGGCCATGGTGACCGGGGCGCAAGGCGGCGCGTATGCGCTGGCGGTCTGGCTCCCGACGTATTTGCGGACGACGCGAGGCTTCTCGATCGGTATGGCCGGGGGCTATCTGCTGGTCCACATCCTCGGCGCGTGGCTGGGCTTCCTCGCGGGGGCCTACCTCGCCGACGCCATTGGTCGCCGCTCGACCTTTCTCCTGTCCGCGGGCGGGGCCGTGATCGCGGTCGCCGCGTTCCTCGTCCTTCCTTTGTCGGACGGGATGCAGCTCCTGGTTGCGGCGCCGCTGGGCTTCGTCGTCTACATGATGTTCTCACCGATGGGCGCGTTCATGACGGAGCTGTATCCAACAGCGGTGCGCGGCGCCGGACAGGGGTTCTGTTACAACGCGGGGCGCGCGGCGGGAGCGCTCTTTCCGGCGCTCGTCGGCTTCCTCTCGGATCGAATGCCGCTCGGTGTGGCGATCGCGCTGTTTGCGTTCGCGGCGTACGGGATTCAGGTCGTCGCGCTCCTCCTGCTGCCCGAGACACGCGGTCGCACCGTCGCCCACGTCCCGGTAGAAGCATGACGCCCACGTGTCCACGACCACGGGCCGAGATCGGTAGGCCGACGTGGCAACCCCCTGCCGGCAGCGTCGACTGTCACATGCACGTGTTCGGACCGTACGGTCGCTACCCGCTCTCGCCCGGCCGAAGCTACACACCGCCGGAGGCCGTTGTCGCAGCATACAGCGCCGTGCGCGGCGCGCTCGGTCTCGAGCGGACCATCGTCGTTCAACCGAGCATCTACGGCGATGACAACACGGTCACTTTAGAGGCCGCTTCCGCGCTCGGGCCGGCTGCTCGGGCCGTTGTGGTGGTCGGTCCGCGCGTGACCGACGACGAGCTTCGTTCGCTCGACGAACGAGGTGCGCGCGCATTGCGCTTCAACGCCGTCTCGGGCAATGGCACGCCACTCGATGCCCTCGAGCCGCTCGCCGAGCGGATTCGCCCGATGGGTTGGCACGTGGAGATCTACTGTCGCGAGGGCCAACTCGCGGCATTGGAGCCGGTCGTGGAGCGCCTGCCCGTCCCCGTCGTGTTCGATCACATGGGCGGCGTTCGTACGGAGGGATCCGGCATCCACAGCGCGCCGTTCGCTTCGCTCCTTCGAATGCTTCGGCGCGGCGCCTGGGTGAAGCTCTGCGGTTACCGCTCGTCGCGTGGGTCCCCGTACGATGACGTCCTGCCGATGGCGCAAGCGATCGTCGACGCGGCCGCGACGCGGTGCGTGTGGGGAACGGATTGGCCGCATCCGGCGCTACGAAGGCCAGAAGACGTTCCGGACGACGCCCACCTCTTGAACGTGCTCTTGGACTGGGCGCCGGACGCCGCGCAGCGCCACGCGATCCTGGTAGAGAACCCGGCTCGCCTGTATCGGCTCTGAGGCACGGGCGCTCGAACGAGCAGGCCGACTCCAGTCAACGCGACTTCCACCGCTGGGCGAGGAGCGGCAGCGCCGTCTGTGACATCTGTACGAGGTGGGCCGGCTGATGGCCGGGCGTCTTGTTCTTATAGCCGCGGATCTGAACGCCGCCCGTGCCGGCAGTCGTGCCCGGCTCGAGATTGATGACCTTTCCGTCATGAAACAGCTGCGCGGCGCCATCGATCGAAACCGGCGCCGGCGCCTCGGTGGCCGGCTTTCGTTCGGCGCCGAGCTCCTCCAACAGGAGGTCGGCCACGGCTCCCGCGTTCGCCTGGTCTTCGCTCGGGACGCCCGAGTGCGTGATGACGAGGAGCTTGTCGCCATTTCGGGCGGCGCGAGCGAACTTCAAGAGGGGTGAGATCTCGTGCGGGTCCACCTTCCCGGGGCGCTTGTTCGCCCAGCGGACTTGGAGGCCGTCGAGCACCAGCACCGCATCGACGAGCTCGACGGAGCGGGAACCGCTCAAGATGCCGATCACCGATCCGGATCCCGAGCTGAACGAGCTGAGCGCCACGCGACCGATGCGCGCGTCCGCAACGCCCCGCCTCTCGATTTGCTTGCGCACCCCTTCGAGGAGCGCGGCGAACGCCCCCGGGTCCTGGAAGTACTCGTGGTACTTCGAGCCCTTCTTCATGTTCATGACGACGACCGCGGCGTCGATACCTGCGAGCTCCGTGCTCTTGACGACGACGCCCGGGCTTCCGTGCGCGTGCACCACGACGTCGAAGGTTCCGCTCTTCGTCTGAAAGCTGGCCGGTAGATAGAGGTTGCCCGGACCGACGCCATCTTTCCCGCTTCGGTCAACGCCGCCGGCCGAGGGGGTCGAGTCGCCTGAGCCCGCCACGTCGGCTCGTGCGGCCGGGGGCACCACGAGGCCGGCGGGCGTGACCACCGGCTCCTCGCTACGCTGACCGCCCGCCTCGTGCGGGGCATTGGACGAGCCCTCGGTCGGTCCGGTCACCGAGCGGTGGAGCGCGGTCGCGAACAAGCCGACGACGATGAGTGTCGGCAGCACGATCGCTGCCACCTTCAGCGCTCGTGGATCGAGCCGGGCCTGGAGCGCGTTGCGTATGGTTTCCACGCGCTTCAAGATTTCGTCCGCGATTGCAGAGGCCTGCGTCTTGCGCGGCTTCTGCAATCGCCCGGGTAAGTCCGCCGGCTCCATGCGGATCGTTCCTTTTGAAACCTTGCTCGGCGGCGATGGTGCGGCGGTCGGATCGATTCGGATGGTGCCTCCGCGGGCCGCCGGAGCGGGAGCTTCCGCTTCAGCAGCGCGACCCGTCGCCGGCGTCAGAGCAGGCAATGGCACGTCGAGCGCGATCACGTCGAGCGGCTTGAAGGAGTGTGCGCACCTCGCGCACCGGAGCGGCCGGGCGAGCTCATCGCCGGGCGCCGTCAGTCGTTGCGAGCAGCTTGGGCATGCGAACTCGACCTCTCGCACCCCCGGATCGTACCGCGCTTCTCCCGCGCTGCGCGCCGTTCTTCAGGACCCGGAACGGGTCGCGACGTGAAGCTCGGTGGGCGCGGTGGCCATCTCTTCGCTCGCTCCGAAGGAGTGATCCGCCCACCAGCCATGCGCGTCCTCGCCGGTCCACGGGAGCTCGGCGGCGAGCGCTGCGAAGCGCCTCTCGAGCTCGGCCGAGGACTGCGGCCGCGCGCTCGGGTCCTTCTCGAGGCACGCGAGCACGAGACGATCGAGCGCCTCGGGGATGGGCGATTCTACGAGTGTGGACGGCGCCGCGGGTGTTGCGTGGGCATGCTGCACGAGCACTTTGACCACCGAGTCGGCCTCGAAGACCAAGTTGCCGGTGAGCAACCAATAGGCGACGCACCCGAGGGCGTAGAGATCGGTGCGTGCGTCGACCGTCCCGCCGAGCACCATTTCAGGCGCCATGTACGAGGGCGTACCGAGCACCGCGTTCGCATTGGTCATCCCGGGCTCTGCCTTTGCCTCGTCCTTGTCGACCGACTTCACCAGGCCGAAGTCGAGCACTTTGACGAAGTCCTGCTCCTCCGCGTAGCGGCAGAGGAAGATGTTCGCCGGCTTCACGTCGCGGTGCACCATGCCCAAGAGGTGCGCTTCATTGAGCGATCTGCACACCTGACGCATCACATGGACGACGCGCGCCGGCGGCATCGGGCCCGTCTCGCGCACCAGACGTTCGAGGTCGATGCCGTCGAGCAGCTCCATCACGTAGTAGAACGTTCCGCCTTCGGCGATGCCGAAGTCGTAGAGATGGATCGTGTGCGGCGAGCGGAGCGTCGCGGTCGCCTGCGCCTCGCGCTCGAAGCGCTTCAGCTCCTGGGCCGACGTGCGGCCCTCGCTCGGACGGATCAGCTTGATGGCCGCCGGTCGCGCCAAGAGATCGTGCTCGCCGCGCCAGACCTCGCCCATTCCACCTTTGCCCAGGAGGGCGACCAGGCGATAGCTCCCCATGCGTCGCGCGGCGTCCACGCTGCGTGCAAGCCCGTAGATCACGCGGCTGATGAAGGCCGACACGATCGCGGTGAAGAATGGCCCCGCGCAGATCGCCGTGATCTGCGCGGGCGCCGGGACCGGGTTGCCGCGCGCGATCGATATGGCTAGGCCGACCGGCTCCATCGACGCTGCGAGCAGCGACACCAAGAGGGTCCGCCGAGGCGGGTTCGGGATCAGCGCTGCGAAGAGCAGGATCAAGATCGCAACCGGCGAGACCTCGCGAAAGCCGTCACCCGGCGCCCACGGAATCGAGTGGCGCATCGTCGCCAAGAGCAGCGCGATCACCACCTCGTAGCCGAAGCCGATGTCGAGCCGCCGCGGCAGTGAGATCGACTCTCGGCTCAACGCGAAGTTCACGCCGACCGAGAGGAGAACCGCAGTGCCGATGACCGTCAGCGTCAGCGCTCGGGCCTCGCGGATGGGCGATCCCACCGGCGACAAGATCGAGACGAAGACCAGGAACGACGACGGAACGATCGTCGCCCCCAAGCTGAGGAGCCTCAGGCGCCGGACCGCTTCGCGCTGAGGGTCGCCGACGCTCGAGCTCCACGTGCTCGTCGCACGGTTGCGCGAATCTTCGACCTTGGGGATGAGCCGGCTCGCCACCAAGGCGCCGATACTAGCGCGCGGTGTCGGCGGGCGGCACGCTCAGCGTCTCACGCTCCCCAATACGAACCGGCTCGTCCCGGGATCGGCGGCGAATGTCGTCCACGCGAAGACAGGATCGCCCGCGCCTTCCGTTCCCGCGAGCCAGGCCACCTCACCGGGCTCGATCGCGAGCGTGTACGGCTCCACCCCGAAGCTGCCGTCGGGCTCGACGTGGAACATCGAGAGCTTCTTCCGTGTGTCCTCCGCCAGCATGACGATGGCGCGGCCGCCGGAGACGACGATCGTGCGCTCCTGCGTGGCGGTCGTTGCCTCCTTCGGGGCGAGCATCACCGGCGAGCCGATGTCCTCGCCATTGCCATCGAGCCATTGCAGCTCTTGCGATTCGCCTTTCCGCCAGACCGCCGCGAGGCGATCGGTCCCGGCATTGGCGACTGCGATCTCGACCGCGTCGGGGATCTCACGCGTGGCGCCGACGCCGCCCGCTTCGTCGACAGGTACGAGCAGCGTCGTCGACGTCGTGCCGTCGGTCGTGCGCGCCGCGACGAGCAGACCCGGATCGGCGAAGCCGGCTACCGTGAGCTCCGGGAACGCATCGCCCGGAAGCGCCGCCTGCCAAGCGGCGCCGCCCTCTGCGTCGAGGAGCTCGGCGATCACCTCGCCGGTTCCGCCTGCGAACGTCGTGCTCGTGTAGACGAGGTAGGGCGTCGCGGCCGGCCGCGGCACGAGGACGGGGAACGCCGCGTCGCCGACGATTCGCGGCGCGCCGAGCTCGTTTCCTGCCGCGTCGAGGCTGTAGATCCTGGTCTGCGGGTTGTCGCCGACGCCGCCGACGGCGAGCACCCAGCCGCCGGGCGTCGGGGCGAGGCTCATCATCCCGCCGCCTTCGACCGTCGCGCAGCCTGCGCGCTGATCGATGAGCTGTAGCGCCGTCGAGAAGCGAGCGAAGTGGAGCGTCTTGTCGAAGCTGATCCAGGCCGCGGCGACGATGTCCCCGTCGGTCGCGAGCTGCAGATCCAGGACGTCGAACCCGTCCACCCGCGGCCGCGCGCACCCGAGCTGGTTTGCAGAGCCCAGGCAGGAGTCGCAGTCGCGCACGTCGTGGGTACACGCCGATGTGCAGAGCGTGCGTCCGCCGCCGGCGTAGCCGAGCTCCTCGCAGGACTTCGCCGCCTCGGTGTCGCACGCCTCCGTCGCATCTTCACATTGGGGCGGCTCCCCGTTGGTGCTGAAGCAGACCTCGCACGTGTCGACGGCTCCGTTGCCGCACAACTTTGCTTCCTGATCGCAGACTCCCGTCAGGTCCGATGGCGTGCAGCTCTCGGGGAACGGCTGGTACGCGCCGCCCGAGCCGCCCTCGCCGCCAGTGCCGCCCGAGCCGCCGCCCCCGTCGGGCGGATCGATCTCTACTTCGCTGCAGCCGATGGCGAGCACGAGGGCAGGAAGAAGGAAGGCTACGGTGCGCATGCTTCGGGGAGAGCAAGCGCTGTACCGCCACGAAGCGTCCTGTTTCTCGCAGCCAATCAGCCGCTGCGTGTGCCCGCCTGTGCCGAGTGAGCGAAAGTTTGCTCAGCCGCCCGGGCAGACGGGCGGCGTCTCGGGCCGCATGCAGAAGCCGTCGTCCGAGCACTCGCCCGCAAAGCATTCGTCTCCAGCGCACTTGGTGCACGGCTCGCCACATTCGTTGGCCACGCACTCGGTGCCCGGCTCACTCCCGCCCGTCCCATCGGCGCCGCCCTCGGGCTCGAACACCACCTTTCCTCCACAACCCCAGAGGATCAGCGCGAGCGGAAGCCAATAGGCAGGGCGCACGCGGGTGCGTGGGCGCGCCGGCGCCCTCCCATCTGTCTTTTTCTCGCGCCTCATCGAATTCACTCGGAGATGCGGATCCCACCCCGTTTGACAGGCGAGCACTTGGTGCCGACCTGCGTGCACCTGCCGGCGGGCTGGCACGTCTTGCGCCGGTACGAGATGTCGCCCGAGTCCATCATCTTGCAATCGTCCTTCAGCGCAGTCCGAGGCGCGCCGAGGTTGAAGCTGACCTTCGGTGTGACGACCTGATCGACGCCGTCGATGCCCACGGACGCGAGGCCATCCTCCATCTGCCTTACGCCGGCGTCGTCGATCGACTTCTGAAACACGAGCGTGGCCGTGAAGCGTTCGAGCAGCTTGGCCGCTTCCGGGCGCTCCGCGGAGGCGAGCGCCGAGCGCAGGTCCGACACGAGCGCGCGGTCCTGCATGAAGCGCTTCATCACTTCGGCGTCGGCGATGTGGACACTGGCGATCTTCGACTCGTTCACGAGGACGTACTCTCGAAAGCCGTCGCCCTCCCAATAGACTGCGGCGAGCCGGCCGGGCCGTTCGATCAGCTCTTCGACCGTCACCGTCTTGCCCGACAGATCGAGGACACGCCGGCGCGGGTAGTCGACGAAGAGCGCATCCGAAGCGAGATCGACGCGCATCAGGACAGGACCGTACCGCTCGCCCCCGAGACCGAGGGCCGCGGCGTAGCTGTTCGACCACGCGAAGCGCTTCTTCGCGAAGCCCGTCCGAAACAAGAGCTTCGCCAGCCGGTCACCCTTCTTCACCTCGGCGTCGAGCATCCAATCGAAGGCCGATGGACCGAAGATCGTCGAGCTCTCCTTGGAGAGCACCGGCGTCCCGCCGGCGATGTCCTTCGCTTGCTGAAGGGTCGTCCAGGTGAAGAGCGACGATCTCGCGATCGCTTTGGAATCCACGGCCTCGGCGGCGAGCGCCGCTTCGACCTTTGCGACGAGGTCGACAGGCGGCTGCACGGTCGGCACGAGCACCGACGCCGAGCTGGTCGGCGGCCGGCGCCGGGAAGCTGCGACAGAGTCGCTCGGCAGAGGCGCGCTGGGCTGGGCGTTCGCGCCCGAGTCGACAGGCTGTGCGGGCGCCGGAGGGCGCGGCTCGGGATCCGATGGCGACGCCGGAGCGCAAGCCGACGTGACGGCGAGCGTTCCCACGAGGCACCGCCCGAGCTTCTTCAATTCTTGTCGCCGGCGCTGGGGGCCGCCGCGCAACGGAAGCCGATGCCGTGGTTGTAGGTATGAGGGACGTTGCCCCAGCGGTACGCGGCGCGCACCCAGGTGGCGTCCTTTGCGTTGAACGCGCCACCGCGAGCGACACGCTTCTCACCCGCCGGCGGACCCTTCGGGTCGACAGCCCGCGCCGGGGTGTACGGGCCGAACCAATCCGCGGTCCACTCGAAGACGTTGCCGGCGAGATCGTGAACGCCTGCGGGCGTCGCACCGGCTTGGAACGTGCCGACCGGCGATGTGCCGACAAACCCGTCATCTTCTTCGTGCATCTGGCCGGGCTTCATCGCGTTCTTCTCGGACCACGCGGCGAACTCTTTGCCGGCGCCGTTGAGGTGCTTGGCGCCGGGCGTGTCGCTGCCCCAGGGGAAGTCGCGCTGCTCGGAGCCACGTGCTGCGAATTCCCATTCGGCCTCGGTCGGCAGGCGTCCGCCCTTCCAAGCGCAGTACTTGGTCGCCATGTCCCAGTCGACGCAGTTGATCGGATGGTCGAGGCGGTCGGCCTTGCGCGCGTTGCAGAAGGGTTTGTACGCCGACTTCGCTTCGGGCGTGATGCCCTCGTAGTCGACGTCGTCGGGCGTGCGCTCGCACTTCCCTTCTTTCACGCAGGCCTCGTAGGCGCGGACGGTGACCTCTGTCTGGTCGAGGCAATACGGCGAGATCTGGATCTCGTGCGTGGTCCGCGCCTCGGTGTAGTCGGGCATGTCCTTCGCGCCCATCACCGTCATGCCGCCTTCGTGGAAGATCATGCCTGCTTGGCAGCGCGGATCGGCGGGCGCGACCGGTGGCGCATAGCTCGAGCTTGCAGCGGCGCTCGCCGTCGCGCTGGCCGTCGCACCCACGACGGGCGCCGAGGTCGCGGCCGGTGCGGCCGACGAGGCGGGCGAGGCGTTGGGTCCCTTCGCCACGAAGTAGATTCCCGCGGCCAGCCCGGCGACCGCGAGCGCTCCGATCGCGAAGATGGCCGGCGACCGCTTGGCAGGAGGGGACGACGCCGCAGCGCGGACCGACGCCGAAGCCGAGCCGGTGGTCATCCTGTCCGGCGACGGGCCGGTCACGTCGGGGATGTAGGCCGTCGGCGCGAGCTCGAGGCCGGGCGCTGACGCCGCCGGGACGGACGAGGCATCGATGGACTGCGTCGAGATCACGAGCTTGCGCTCCCTCGGCATGCTCGCTGCGAGCTCGGCGAAAGCGCGGACCGCTGCGCCCGCCTCGGGGAAACGCTTGTCGATGTCGCGCTCGACGCAGCGAGCGAACCAGGCGTCGAACCCGGCGGGCAGCTTGTCCTGCACGCCCATCTCGGTCGCCCGCTCCGAGGCCGC
>JBGTSH010000220.1:0-17708 GCA_041940405.1 Polyangiaceae bacterium | reverse complement strand
GCCGGGCATCTCGGTCTCGGCGATGGCGATCTCTTTGCGACCGAACTCGGCCTGGCCGATGTCCGCGACCTTGTACTTGAGCTTCTCCGTCATGATCGATTCTCCTGGTTCTCTGTCCTTGCGACGTCTTCGGGCCGAGAGCACAGCCGCCGGTGCGCTACGAGCGCGTGCCAAGCGAGCTCTCGATCGGGGCCTGCGCCCCGGAAAGGTTGTGGGATGGGGATGACTCGAGCGCGCTCGAGCGACGCTGCCGCAGCGAACGCGAGCAGCTCCTCTGCCGAGAAGCCGAGCCAGAGATCGGCCTGCGCGTCCTTGAGCGCGAGGTCCTCGTGCGGGACGTAGTCGAGCACCACGATGGCGCCACCCGGCGATCCCCAGGCCGGCGCGGTGAGGAGCGAGGCGAGGGCGGCGAACGCTCGCTCCGGCTGCGGCGCGTGATGCAGGACCCGCGACGCGAAGACGAGATCCGCTCCGCCGGCGGATCGGACCGCGCCCGAGAGCCTCTCGCCGTCGAGCTCGTCCTCGACGAACGTCACGTTGGAGAGCCCGTGCTGCTCGGCGCGCGCGCGCGCCGAGCGAAGCTGCGCCTCGGACCGGTCGACGGCGATGACGCGGTCGAAGATCGGAGAGAGCACGTCGAGCAAGGAGCCGTCGCCCGTACCTGCGTCGACCGCGAGACCCGTCGAGCCGAACAAAGGTGACAGCGCCGTCAGGTACGCGCCGATCTCGCGCGGCGGCTCGGCACCGTTCGGCTTGTTGGCGCGCGCGAAGAACTCACGAGCGCGCGCGTCGCGCGAGCGGACGACCGCGAGCGCGCGTGCCCGGGTGCCCTCTTGCTCGCAGAGCTCGCGGCCGGCGCGGAGCGCGTCCGCCACGACGGGGTCGGAAGCGACGTCAGGTGCGATGCGATAGAGGACCCATGTGCCGTGCTTGCGTGCGGTGATGAGGCCCGCGTCGCGCAGGGAGGCGCCGTGTCGCGAGATCTTGGGCTGGCCTTCACCGAGAAGCTCTGCCAGCTCTCCGACGGCCAGCTCCTCATCGGCGACGAGCGCCAAGAGGCGGACCCGGATGGGGTCGGCGAGCAGGCGGTAGAGCTCCCATCGAGGGACCTCGGTCAGGCTCGTCGCCGGGGCTGTGGCGTCGGTTTCCAGCACGCAATCAAGCTATTTGCATGATTGTGCATGAATGCAAATAGAAACTTCTGCCCGGGATTTCAGGGTGCCTCCAGCTCGACGAAAACCCTCGTCCCTTTACCCACTTGGCTCTCGACCCGCACGGTCCCGCCCATCGTCTCGACGAGGTGCTTCACGATCGCCAGCCCGAGACCGGCGCCGCCCTTTTCGCGCGAGCGCCCGACATCGACGCGGTAGAAGCGCTCGAAGAGCCGCGGCAGGTGGGACGGATCGATCCCCGGCCCGTCGTCCTCGACGCGGATGGTGACGCGTCCCCCTTCGGTGCGTGCATGCACCGTGACGCTGCCCCCGGCTCGGCCGTACTTGAGCGCGTTGTCGACGAGGTTCACGAGGACCTGTTCGAGGCGGCCGGGATCGGCTGACACGACGCACGCCTCGTCGACGTCGATGCGCACCGTCACGCCGGCTTCGGTCGACCGCGCGCGCAGCGTCTCGCTCACGTCGCGCGCCACACCGTGAACGATCACCGGAACGCACGCGATCGCTTGGCCAGGCGCATCGTCGAGCTCGGCGAGCTGGAGGAGACCGTCGATCAGCGCCGAGAGTCTCTGCGCGTGGCGGTGCATCAGCTCGACGAACTGAGCGGCCTTGTCGGGCGGCACGCCAGGGCGCGAGAGCGTCTCGGCGAGGCCCTGGATCGCCGCGGTCGGCGTTCGGAGCTCGTGGGTGACGTTCGCCACGAAATCACGGCGGGTGATCTCGAGCTTGCGGATCCTCTCCATGTCCTGGCTGAGCTTGCTCGCGAGCGCGGCGAGCGTATCGGCGAGATGACCGAACTCGTCGCGGGGCAGCGGAGGAAAGCGGACGTCGTAGTCGCCTTGCGCGATTCGGTCCGCTTGTTGCGACATCGAGCGCAGGGGGCGAGACGTGAGGCGAGCGGCGAAGAGACCGAGTACGAACGCTGCGGCGGCGGCGATGAGGGCTGCGAAGAGGAGGTGGCGACGCATCGCCGCGATCGGCCCTTCGATCTCGCGGCTCGAGACGGCCAAGCGCACGACGATGTCGTCGTCGGCAAGCACCGCGACGTAGTGGAGTCGATCGTCATCGCGCGGCCGGGTCGCGCGGCCGAGGCCGCCGGTACGCGCGTCGTTCACCTCGGCGGGAGGCAGACACTTGCCGTCGGCGTCGGTCGTGTCGTCCTCGCCGCTCGAGCTGCCGATGATGCAGCCGCTCCTGTCGAAGATCGTGACATCCGACTGGACGATCGCCGCGAGGCGAGCGGCGACCCGCTGGGGATGCCGGCCCGAGCTGACCCACTCGGTCGAGCCGCGGGCCTGCTCGATCAAGCGCTCACCTTGCTGGTGCTCGAGGTCGCTCGCGAGCGAACGCTCGAGCACGAGGCTCACCAAGCCGACCACGGCCACGACGAGCGCGACGTGGCTGAGGAGCAGCTTGGTGCGAAACGTCAGCGGCCGGATCCGCAAGACCGCAGGATAGACCGGCGCACGCCGATCAGTTCGGCCGGCAGAAACCCATGTTGTTGCAGCCGGACGACGGGGCAGGGCACTCGTTGTCGTTCTGGCACATCAGCGTGCAGAGCAGGCCGCCCTGGTTCGGGAAGTTGTGACAGACGTTGGACTCACAGTCGGCGTTGTCGGTGCAGGCCTCGCCGAACTGGGCCATCCCGCCACCGGTCGACGCGGACGTCGCCGGTCCAGTGGTTCCGTTGGTCGCCGACGTCGAGGCCGCGGACGACGAGCTGTTCGAGGAGCCGCTCGTCGAGCTGCTCGTGGCCGTGGTGGTCGTGGTGCTCGGCCCCGAAGTGGTGCTCGTCCCACCGCCGGCGCCACCCGAGCCCTCGTCGTCTCCACAGCCAACAGCCGCCAGGGAGGCGAAACCCACCACCACGATCGTCCAGGCTTTGCTCATGACGTCCCTCCGTGTGACCAAGAAGGGTCGATCGTGCCGGAAAACGGGAGTCGGGGTGGCAACATCCCGCCCCAGGTTGTTACACGCGCGTTACATCAGAACGAATCACCGGGGACGGAGGCGGTAGCCGAAGCCGGGCACCGTCTCGATCGCGTCCTCGTAGGGGCCGAGCCTGCTGCGAAGCCGGCGGATGTGCGTATCGACGGTGCGGGTGCTGAGATCGCCGGGCATCCCCCAGACCTCTTCGAGCAGATCTGCGCGCGAGAACACGCGGCCGGGGTTCTCGAGGAAGAGGACGAGCAGCTTGAACTCGAGGGGCCGGAGCGCGACCTCTTCGCTCTCGAGAAACACGCGGTGGCGGATGGGATCGACCTCGAGCCCCGCGTGGCGGAGTCGCCTGCCTGCGTCGAGGGCCTGGGCCGCCTGGCGTCGCTCGAAGGTGCGCCGCGCCAGCGCCTTCACGCGGAGGACGACCTCGCGGACGCTGAAGGGCTTGACGACGTAGTCGTCGGCCCCGACCTCGAAGCCGACAATTCTGTCATATTCGTCGCCGCGCGCGGTGAGCATGAGCACGCCCGTGTCGGCGACCGAGGGATCGGACCGGATGCGCCGGCACACCTCGGTGCCCGAGACGTCGGGCAGCATGAGATCCAGGACGACGACGGCGGGGCGCAGGCGTGCCACCGCGGCGAAGCCGAGCGCGCCGGTCGCGGCGCCCTCGGCTTCCATGCCGGACTCTCCGAGGTTGAACACGAGCACGTCGCGGAACGCTTCTTCGTCGTCCACCACGACCACGCGCTCGCGCCGCTCGGAGCTCATTCCGCTCCCTCCGGCTGCGCCGTCAGTCGGTGCCTACCTCGGTCTCGGTGCTCGCTCGCTCGCACCTCGCCCTCCGGTTTCATGACGCCTCTTCGTCGACCTTCGCCTTCTCGTCCTCGGACGGAGCAGCTTTTTCGGCAGCGGGCTCGGTGGCCGGCTCGTCCTTCGGCTTCGCAGCCGCGGTCGTCTCGGTCTTCTCGACGTCGGGCTTCGCTTCTGCTTCCGGCTTCACTTCACGCAGCGGGATCCTCAGCCGCCGGAAGAACTCGACGCCGAGGACGAGAAACGATGCGTCCCAGGGGATTCGATATCGCGTCTCGCCGGTCGCGACGAAGACGCTCAGCATCACGCCGAAGATGGGCGCGAAGACCGCGAGCTCGACCGAGCGCAGGAGGCCGAGGAGGCCGCGCTTGCGTGCGACGTCGAGCAGAAGGATCAGCGTCGGGAAGAAGAGGAGCGCCAGGAAGAGGTAGTGGAAGGTCTGCGAGAGGGCCCAGTACTGGGTCGCGACGGCCGGCCAGGTGAGGCTGCCGCCGAAGATGTCCCAGACGTGCTCGAACGAGAGCACGAGGGCGTGCGCCTTGTTCTTCTTGATCCACTTCCAAGCCAGGTCGGTGTTCTGCTTGGCGTCGGTGATCAAGAACGGCACTTCGGGCTTGTCGCGGTAGCCGTGCTGGTAGGCCGCGGGGCTGCCGAAGCCGACATGCCCCGGCCGTTTCGGGTCCTTCCAGGTGATGCCTTGGATGCGGCCGTAGTGGCCGAGCAAGAAGTCGCTCGGTGCCTTGTTCGATCCGGTGCAGAACTTCCCCTCGTTCGCCGTGGTGCACCGGTCCGCCTGCCACCACATGAGGGGCACGGCGCCGACCGCAGCCGCGAGGATGATGACGCCGCGGAGCTTGCGCGGTACGCCGTGCGTGAACAGGAAATGGAGGATGATGAACCCGCCTATCGCGGGCATTGCCACCATCTTCATCACGGCAGCGAGCGAGAAGACGAAGCCGCCGAGCAGCCCGAGCGCCACGAGGCTGGCGAGACGCTTCGGTCCGGCGGGCATGATCTCTGCGACGCGGAGGGCGCCGAAGTAGCAGACGAGCGAGAGCGTCGCGAAGAGCGCCAGGTAGTTCTCGGCCAGGAAGTAACCTGCGAAGTCGACGAACGGGAAGTAGGCCGTCGTCGCGATCGCTGCCCAGCGCCCCGAAGACTTGCCGAACGTCAGCCAAGCGAGGGCCCCGACGGCCAAGGGCAGGGCCGCCGCGATCAAGAACTGAATCCAGAGCATCGGCCCGTAGTCGGGGTGCGTCCTGTACACCCAAGCGAGCAGCACCGTCAGGCCAGGCGGATGCGTTATCTCGCCCATCTTCAGCACGTGATCTGGCTGCGCGAGGCGCTTCGACAGATCCACGTACATCTGCATGTCCGAGTAGACGTACTTCCGCGGGTCGTGCCACTTGAAGACGTGGAGGTACCGCCAGAGCGTGCCCGCCGAGAGGATGACGACGGTGAGAACGTCGGGCAGCCAAGGAAAGCGCGTCAGAAGACGACGAAGCATGTCGGATAGGCGACCAAGCATGTCGAGCGCCGGCAGGTTAGTCGCACGGCTCGCCTGAGTCGACCTCGCAATCGGCCCGCCCGCAGGGGTGGTGATGGTCAGTCGAGGCCGAGCAGCGTGCGCGCGCGCTTCTCGGTCGCGCGAGACACGGGCCCGACGAGCGCCACCGTGACCCTCCGCGGGTCGAAGACGCGTCGGGCGGCACGCTGCACGTCCGCGGCGCCGAGCGCGGTGAGGCGGCGATGCTTCTCTGCGGGTGAGCGCGGTGCTCCCGACAGAGCAGAGATGGCGAGCTCGTCGGCGGCGAGCTCCGGTTGGTCCTGCGATCGGTCCGCGAGCCACTTGGAGCGCTTGAGCGCCTTGTCGATCTCGGCGCTCGTGGGTCCGTCACCGGCGAGCGAGCGCATCATGGCGAACAGCTCCTCGAGCACGCGCGGCACCGCCTCGTCCTGAGCTTCGGCCGCCAGGTCGAAGAGCCCGACCTCGTCGTACGCCTCCCACGCGGCCGAGACCTCGTAACACAGGCCGAGGCGGTCGCAGAGCGTCTCGTAGAGCCGCGTCGAGGTGCCGTCGTCGATCACGCGAAGCAGCAGCTCGGTCGCCGCCTCCGACGCATGCCGGCGCCCCGGCCCGAGGCAGGCGACACGTACGGCGACCTGGCTCGCCGGAGACCGCACGACGCGCAAGCTCGGTCCAGCCGGGGCGCTTCGAAAGGCGGGCGCGCGGACGGGTTTGCCGGGAGGCTGGGCCGCGAACGCACGCGACAGGATCCGGGAGAGGCGCGCCTTCGGCGGGAGGCGGCCCGCAGCGGTGACGACCGAGGAGGCCGCCGTGTAGTGGCGGTTGTGGTGCTTTCGCAGGAGGGGCTCGTCGAACGAGGCGAGGGTGCGGAGGGTGCCGACAATCGGAAATCCGAGCGGGTGATCGCCGAAGAGAGAGCTCCTCGCGACGCCGTCCGGATCGATGAGCCGCCCCCGTTCGTCGCGGTCCTCGAGCAACTCCTCGCGGACGATCCCGCGCTCGACGTCGATCTCGCTGAAGATCGGAGCGGCGACGATCTCGCCGAGGAGCTCTGCGGCGGCCTCGAAGCTCTCCGGCGGGCAGGTGAGGGTGAGCGTTCCGTGATCTACGCTCGTCATTGCGTCGAGGCTGCCGCCCAAGGCTTCGACGGCGACCGCCTGGGCGTGCGCGCTCGGCAGCCGCGTCGTGCCCCGATGCAGCATGTGCTCGAGAAAGTGCGAGATGCCTGCGGTGCCTTCAGCTTCGTAGCGCGGCCCGATCCGGAGCGCGTACGTGAGCACGGCCCGGTGCAGGTGCTGCTGCGAGAGCGCGAAGGCAGGCAGCCCAGCGCCAATCGAGGTCGCGATCACGGCTCGATCGGAACCGGCGGCAGCGCGCTTCCGGTCGGGGCCGCGTCGGCGGCGAAGTCCTTCGTAAACTCTTTGTCGAGCTTGATCTCGGCCTGGCGAGCAGCGCGCAGGCGCTTCATGTAGGTCATGAGCGCTTCACGCTGCTTCTGGGCCCGGATCGAGCTCATGTAAAAGTCCCGGTCCTTCTTCCATTCTTCCTCGCCCGGCGCCTTGCGCTCGACGAGCTGCAGAACGGCGACTCCGCCCGACGCGAGCCTTACGGGCTTCGGTGCGACGCCGTTCGGCTCCATGATGCCGAACGCGGCGCCAGCGGCGTCCTCGCCCTCGGCGGCACCGACGAACGGCTGGCCGTTCGCACCGAACGGGAGGCTGGTCTCGACGCTCGGCGCCTGCGCGACGCTCTCGTCCTCTTCCTCCTCCTCGTGGTGGTCACCATCCTCGGGCTTCTTGTCGCCTTCGGGCTTCTTGTCGCCCTTCTCCTCGGTCTCGGCCTTCTTCGGCGCGTACTTTTCGACGACGGCCGCGACGGCGTCCTCCATCGACTTTCCGCCCTTCATCGCGTCGAGGATCTGTTGCGCGCTCTCCTCCGCGAGGCGTCGCGCTTCGGATTGGAGGTAGAGGGGGCGTGCAGCCGAGCGCTCTCCGGCCTTCACCGCGTCCTCGCCCTTCTCGATCTTGGTGACCATGATGACGTGCACGCCGTAGGGCGTCGTCACGACGTCCGACATCTTGCCTTCTTCGAGGGCGAAGAGCGCATCCTCGAAGGGTTTGACCATCTGGCCCTTCACGACACAGCCGAGCGAGCCGCCTTGCTTTCCGGAGCCGGGATCCTCGCTGATTTCTTTCGCGACCTCCGCGAACTTCTCGCCGTTGTTGATCCGTTTGATCGCGCTCTCGAGCTTCTCGCGCGCCTTCTTCTTCAGATCCTCGGAGGCCTTGTCCGACGCACGAACGAGGATGTGGCTCGCCATGCGGCAGCCGCCTTCGAACTCCTTCTTGTGAGGCTCGAACGCCTTCTTGACCTCGTCCTGGTGCTTCTCCGCCCACGCGGTGATCGCGGCGTCCGACATGTCGACGACCTTTTGCGCGAACCATGCGGGCTCGAGCTTGGCGTACTTGACGGTCACCGTCTCCTTCTCGCGCTTGAACTGATCGAGGGCTTCGGCCTCGCTGATGCGAACGCGCTCTTTGATCAGATCGCGCATCCGAGCAGCGATGATCTCGGCGCGCTGGTACTCGCGGAAGTCGGCCTCGGAGAGGTAGGTGAGCTCGGTGACGGTGCGCTTGTAGGCGTCGGCCGAGAACTTCTTCGTCTTCCGATCGAGGAATGCCTCTCGGTAGTTGACCATCGAGGGCGAGCCCGCCGGCGCCCTGGCCGGGATGGACGCGCGGAGCCGCCCCGCCAAGAGCTCGCGGCTGACCTCGGCGTCCGAGACGCCGATCCCGAGGCGCTTCGCCTCGGCCAAGAGGAGCTCGCGCTCGACGAGGCCATCGAGGGTCATCTCCTTCTGGCGGCGCTTCTCGGCGTCGTTCATCTCCGAGCCGCGCGGCGCGAGAAGCCGGTAGCTCGCCCAGAAGTGTGTCGACCGAACGCAGTTGCCCAGCACCTCGGCCGCACAGTCGGGCCCCTCTTTCAGCTGGCTTTGGCCGCCGCCGGGCTGAAAGCTGACGACGAACACGATCGCGATCGCGATGACGGCGAGGCCGCCCAGGAAGGACGAGAGACGGTTCACGGTGGTGGGGCTCCCAGGAGTCGGGGACTCCCTAGCATGGGGAGCCCATAGGCTCATCGGGTTTGGGGGGCCCTGGAGCTCGGAGGTCACGCTCGAAGCGGGCTGGGCGGGGAATCGAGAGATGCGGCCCGCTTTTACGCCCGTGCTATGCTCGAAGACCGTGTCCAGAAGAAGCACGATCCCTGGAGAAACGCCGGCCGAGCCCGCCGGTGCCGCCGCTGGGTTGCCCCCGACCCGCCGTCAGAGCGGCGGGTCTCGCCGTGAGGCAAGCGACCGGATTCGCGTGCAGCTCGCGGGTCGGGAAATCGACGGCTGGGCGCTGAACGTGAGCCGCGGCGGCGTCCGCGTGATCCTCGACGAGACGATCGAGCCGGGGACCAAAGTCCGGATCGCGATCGGCGAGCAGCCGGCCCGGGACGGCCGGGTCGTCTGGGTTCAGGAAGAGCCTGATGGAGCCATCGTCGGCTTCGAGTTCATCGACGACGAGGGCAAGGCCATCCACCAGTCCCAGCCGGCGTTGCCGATCTCCAGAATCCACCCTCCGCCCGTCAAGAAGCCCAACGGCGAATCGGCCGGCGGCTGACGTTCCGTGGCGGCGGAGCTTCTGGGGCCTGCGGGCCCCTTCGCGGCTCGTCTGCCGGGGTACGAGCACCGACAAGGCCAGCTGACCATGGCCCGCGCCGTGGAGCAGGCGCTCGGCGACGCGTCGGTGCTCCTCTGCGAGGCCGGCACCGGCACCGGCAAGACGCTCGCGTACCTGATTCCTGCGCTCGCGAGCGGTCAGCGCGTGGTCGTCTCGACGGCGACGCGCGCCCTCCAGGATCAGATCGCGACCGCCGACCTCGGCCTCATCCGATCGGCCACGGGACTACAGGTCGAGGTCGCGGTCGCGAAGGGCCTCTCGAACTACCTCTGCTTGAGGCGATACGAAGACCTGCGGCGCGACCCGACGGCGATGCGCGACCACCGGCGTGCCCTGCCGCTCGTCGAAGCCTGGGCCAAGGAGTCGCGTTCCGGCGACGTCGCCGAGCTCGGCGCGCTCGCGGAAGACGACCCCATCTGGCCCGAGATCACCTCGTCGAGCGAGACCCGGCTCGGCGCGCCCTGCGCGCACTTCGACCGCTGCTTCGTCACCCGAATGAAGCGCGACCTGGCGCGTGCGCAGCTCATCGTCACCAACCATCACTTGTTCCTCGCCGACGTCGCGCTCAAGGCGCAGGCCGGCGACATGGCGCATCGAGCAGGCGTTCTCCCAAATTACGATGCTGTCATCTTCGATGAGGCGCACCGGCTCGAGGACATCGCGAGCGAGCTCTTCGGGCTGCGGATCTCTTCGGCCAAGGTGGTCTCGTTGGTCCGAGACGCGACGGGCGCCTTCGGTCGCGCGGGGCTCCTCGACCCGCTCCTGGTTCGGGGCGACGGCGCCGGCTTGGTGCGCGAGGTCGATGCGGCTTCGGCCGGGTTCTTCGGCACGCTGGCCGAGCTCGCGCAGGGCGAGGACACGAAGACGCTGCTCGTTCGCGACGTTCACCACCGGCTCCAAGGCGACGCGTACCTCAGGCTCGACCTGGCCCTCGAAGCGCTCGCCGGCTTCGCCGAGACCCACGCATCGACCGACGCGATCCTCGTCGTCGCGCGGCGAGCGACCGAGCTCCGGAACGACCTCTCGCGTCTCGTCGATCCGCCGACCGAGCAAGCGCTCTGGGTGACGCGCAAGCGTCGCAGCGTCGTCCTCGGCGCGGCGGCGATCTCGGTCGGCGACACGCTGCGCGATCTCGTGTTCTCGCGAACAGGCGGCGTGGTCCTCACGAGCGCGACGCTCACCAGCGTTCCGGTCCGTGGCGCGACGGAGCGTGACGCGACGCCGTTCTCCTTCGTGCGCCAGCGCCTCGGGCTCGACGGGCAGCTCGGCGTCGCCGTCGAGGAGCTCGAGGTCGGCTCGCCGTTTTCCTACGACGAGGCGACGCTCCTCTACGTGGCGCGCGACCTACCGGAGCCGACCGCGGCAGGTTTCTCGGACGCCGCGATCGAGCGGACGGTCGAGCTGGTCGACGTGAGCGGCGGCGGCGCGTTCGTCCTGACCACCTCGGTGCGCGCGCTTCGTTCGTTCGGCGCGGCGCTGGCCCGAAGCTCCGGCCGCGAGGTCCTCGTCCAGGGCGACGCGCCGAAGGCCGCGCTCCTGTCGCGATTTCGAGCGCACGGAGATGCGGTCCTGGTGGGGACGATGAGCTTCTGGGAGGGCGTCGACGTACCGGGGCGCGCCTTGCGCCTGGTCGTGATCGACAAGCTCCCGTTCGCGGTCCCGAGCGATCCGGTCGTCAGCGCCCGGCTGGCGGCCCTCGAAGCCGCCGGGCAGGACCCGTTCCTCGGCTATTCGGTGCCTTCGGCCGCGATAACGCTGAAGCAAGGCGCCGGCCGGCTCATCCGAACCCGCGCCGATCGCGGGGTCGTCGCGGTCCTCGATCGCCGGCTCATCACCCGGTCCTACGGCAGGAGCATGCTCGAGCGCCTTCCCATGAAGACGCGAACCGAGCGGCTGGACGAGGTGCGTGCCTGGTGGCAGCTGTCCGCCTCGGGGTAGGGGAATAGAAGGAGACTCCGACCGTCTCCAAGTAAGCTCCATGCTCCGGCCACGTTTCCTCAACCGGAGCTTGGTAGGGTCCGGCTCGTCCCGAGGAGGCGTCATGCGAATCCGTATCGCGGTTGGGCTCGCGGTGATCGGCGGCATTGCCTGCGGCTTGTTCGGACCCGGCCCGATGCCCGGCTATTTGTGGGTGCTCGGAGGGCTGCTCGGCGGCTTCGCGCTCGGCGCGCTCCGGCCGGGCCCCGCCATCCCGGTCCTCGGCGGGGTGCTCCTCGTGATCGCCGGTCAGCTGGCCCGGGGCCCCACGATGTCCTTCGACCGCCGGTTCCTCGGGGTCGTCCTCATCGCGATCCCATGTCTGCTCGCCGTCTGGAGCCTTCACACGTGGCTCTGGTCGGGGGGACGTTCCGACGCTCGCGATGGATCGCTGCTCGCGGCCGCAGAGACGGGCCGCGCACGCTTTCGTATCACCCTGGCGATCACCCTCCTCGGGTTCGCGGCGTTCTTCGGGAGCCATCGAACCTTCGGCGGCCTCTTGCTCGGGATCGGCGGGCTGATCCTGTTCTGTCTCTGGGGCGCGGACGCCCTTCGGCTTCGCGAGGCCTCCCGCTGGCTCCGGTCGGCGCGTCTCCTCGACGGTGAGCCCCCGGTTCGAGCGACCCAGATCGATGTAGGGGTCGGAGAGGAGCGCTGGCTGATCGCGGAGCGGCCGGATCACCCGTACCGAGCCGGCGCCACCGGCTCGCTGCTGCTCTTCGGATCGTTGCGCGACGGTGTGCACCGCCTCGCGATGATGACCGCCTCCCGCACACCGCTCTTGGTGGGCGTCGCGCTGCTCTTCGGTCTGCTCCCTTCGAGACGCGACTACGGGCAGCTGTACGTTGCGACGCCGAAGCCGGACCCGAAGCCTGCCGCCGTCGCGAAGCCCACCGGCCCGAAGCCCTCACGCCAGGGCTGGTACCCGCAGCCCGCGCCGATCCTCGCGGATCTGACCGGTGACGGGGTCGAGGACATCATCGGTATGAGGTGGGACTGGGACCACGAAGAGTCGGCGCTGTCCGTCACCGCCACGAACGGCAAGACCTTCGCGACGATCTGGTCGACGCCGTCGCACCCTGCCAAGTGGTATTCGCGATCGATCCGCCTCGTTCGCGCGGACGATCGACTGTTCCTCAGCGACAGCGAGGGCAATCTCTTCATCCACGAGCTCTCGACCGGCAAACAGGTCGCGTGGGCCGCGTTCGACGCGTTCGCCGATCTCTGCGCCGCTCCGGACGCGCCGGCGCGCATCTGGGCCGAGCCCGAGACGCACGACTACGATGACGCGACGGGGACGCTCGTCACGGCCACCGGAGAGCGGTCGAGCGTGAAGAGGCCCGCGTGGTGCAAGCGCAGATGGGAGCAGGCGCAGTGCCCCAACGACGCCGGCGAGCCTTGCTACCCGACGAACGGGCGGCCTTCGATCGACAAGCGCTTCATCGTGAAGACCCAGCTCGAGCAGGCGAACGTCGGGATCGCGTTGGGGTGGAAGCAGAAGGAGCCCCATCGCAACGACGACGTACCGTCGGTCTTCCTCGGCTACGATCCGCGCACCCAGAAGGATCGCTTCGAGACCAAGGTCGCGTTCACCGACGACGAGATCCACGGCGAGCCGGATCTCGAGACCGCGCTGTCGGACGGACGGCTCTTCGCCTACTACCAGCTAAAGAATGGGCAATGGCTGCTCGGCGCACGCGACACGATGACCGGCGCGGTGCTCTGGCACAAGAACCCACCGCGCACCGAGCACGGCACCAACTTCGGATCGATGAAGGCGACGAGCTCGCGCCTCTACGTCCGCCTCAACACGCGCCTCGAGGTGTTCGATGCCAAGACAGGTGAGTCGCTCGGCGTGGTGTGGTGAGCCCGAGCTATCGAGCCGGGCGTGGTGAGCTACTTCAGGATCTTGCCGTATCCCGTGGCGAGACCGACCTCGTTCGGCATGCCCTTCTCCAGGGCGTTCTCGAAGTTGTCCTGAAAGTCCTTCATGATCGCCTTCTCGGGGCTCTCCTTGAAGGCGCCGCTGTCGCGGAAGCTGACGCTCTTGCTATTTTCGACCTCGAGCGGGAACTGGCACGCGATGCTCGCGTCGGTCTGATCGAACACGACCGCCCAGCCGCCGAAAAAACCGCTCTCGAAGTCGCCGCGCTTCGGCACCTTCGGCATGGCGTTCTCGGGCACGCTCGGAACGACGACCACCATGTAACGCTTGGGCAGCCAGTTATCGCGCAGGTTCTTTGCGTTGGACGCGGCATATGTCGACTGCTCGGGCGCGTCGAAGAAGCCGGCCCAGGAGCTATCGGTGATCCAAGCCCACGGGCTCTCGTCCTTGGTCCACGTGCTCTCGGGCTTCGAGAACCGTTGCAGGAACGGCGCGTACGCGACGTGGATGTTGTGCTGGTCCTTGCCCATGTTGGCCTTCATCGCCGCGCCGTCACACGGCTTCTTCGACATCCGGTCGAGGTCGAGCCCGCGAACCTTCTCGTCGATCTTCGCGAGCGTCGCGATGTACGCAGCGCGGCCGTCGAGCGCTTCTTTTTCGGTCTTCTCGCGCTCCGCCTTTTGCTCCGGTGTCTCGGGCTTCGATGCGATCACGATGAGGCCGATGCAGCCTCCGAAGCCGAGCACCACGACGCCGAGCGCTATCCAGGCGCCCGCGCCGAGGCCTTTCTTCTTCGGCGGCATGTTGTAGCCGGGCGGACCATACCCAGGCGGCCCGTATCCGGGAGGCGGTCCGTAGCCCGGCGGGCCTGGCGGGCCGTATCCGGGCGGTCCATAGCCGGGGGCTCCATGACCAGGAGGCCCGTACCCGTGGGGCGGTTGCATGCCGCCACTCTACGCACGGACGGCGCGAAGCTTCCACGGGGACCGGCGGCGCTTCACAGCAGCGACGCGCGCCACGGCCTCGTGATCGCGTCCGCGTTCGTCGGCGCAGTCGCCGCGATCGGCCCTTGAAGCTCGCTCCGACAGAGATTCGACGCTCCGTTGGCGCGCGGCTTGATAGGTCCGACCAAGGCGCCGGGTCCTGGGGCTCGCTTAGGCATCACCCTTACTTTCTCTCAGGCTCCGCGGCGCGAAGAAGGAGTGACTCATGCGCACGCGTCCGCATTCGCGCGACGTCGATGGCGACGTCCGCCTTGGGTTCCGGTGCTGCTTCGCATTGCTTGCTTGTCTCTTCGTGCTCGCTCTCTCCCCGCCTTCGTTCGCACAGGGGAAGGTCCCGCTCGCACCCGAGGGGACCGGCGCCGACACGCACCTCTTTCGACCGCCCGTGGATTCGAAGGGATTTTTGAGCACCAACGGTGCCGACATCGTCGGCCACCTGGACTTCAGCCTGGGGCTCTTCCTCGACTACGGCTACGGCATCATGCCCACGACGCGCGGTGAAACGAGCGACGAGGGCGAGCACCTTCTCCAGCACTCGTTTCAAGGAACGCTTCAGCTCGATCTCGGCATCGCGAACTGGGTCGTGGTCGGCATCTCTGCTCCGGTGGTCCTCGCGGGCCACGAGCGCGTCCGTGACATCGGACCGACGGGAGCGCTCTACACATCGGAAGCGGACTTCGCACAAGGCATCGAGCACGTCGCGGCGCAGGCCAAGGTCCGCATCCTGAGGCCGCTCGACCGACCGTCGATCGGGCTCGCTGCGATCGTGCAGGGAGGTGTCGGCGTCTCCGGCTCCGACAACCTCATCGCCGAGAACGGCGGCTTCCTGTGGCCACAGATCGCGTTCGAAGGGCGGCCCATCGCCGACGGCGTGTTCCGTATCGGCTTGAACGGTGGGTTTCGCGCAAACTTCGGCGGGACGCCCGCCGCGTACGGGGTCGATGACAATGGTGTCCCGGTCCTCGCTCACGGGATCTTCGAGTACGGGCAGCTCGTCACTGCCGGGCTGGGCTTGAGCTACCGCGTCGCCGAGCCGCTCGACGTCGTCGCCGACACCTACTCGACGATCCTCGTCACCGGTGAGAACGCGCCTGCGCAGCGAGTAAGCGCGGAGGCGCTCGGCGGCCTCAAGGTCTTCGTCGACGGCAAGTCCTTCCTCTACCTGGGCGGCGGCGGAGGCTACGCGCCCGGCTTCGAGAGCGCCGCCGCACGGGCCACGGTCGGCTTCGTCTTCGAGCCGTCGATCGGCGACCGAGATGGAGATGGCATCAAGGACGACATCGACGCTTGCCCGACAGCGGCCGAGGACATCGACGATTTCAAGGACGACGACGGCTGTCCGGATCTCGACAACGACGACGACGGCATTCCCGATATCGACGATGCCTGCCCGAACGTACCGGGCGTTCGAAGCTCCGACCCGGAGAAGAACGGTTGCCCGGCGGTGGTCGACGACGACGACGACGGGATCCCCAACGCTCTCGACGCGTGCCCGAAGGTGGCTGGGATCGCGAGCTCGGTGCGCAAGATGCACGGCTGCCCGCCCGAGAAGAAGGCGCCGCCCGCCACCCTCGGCGACGGCGGGATCGTCCTCTTGAAAGAGGTGCAGTTCGAGACCGGCAGCGCGCGGATCCTTCCCGCGTCCGACGACACGCTCGACACGGTCGCCTCCATCTTGAAGGAGCACGACGAGTTCACGCTCGTCGAGATCCAAGGGCACGCGGACGAGCGCGGTGGTGAGGCCTACAACCTCAAGCTCACGAGGCAGCGCGCTGCGTCGGTCCTCGACGCGCTCGTCGGTCGAGGCATCGATCGCGGGCGCCTTCGCTCGATCGGGTTCGGACCGTACTGTCCGCTCGACGAAGGCCACGACGACGCGGCTTGGGAGAAGAACCGCCGCGTCGAGTTCAAGATCGTCCGTCGAAGCGGCGAGCCGAGCGGGGTCGAGCTCGGCTGCACGCGCGCGAAGGAGAAAGGGGTGGAGTCCTTGCTGCCCTGAGGCTCCTAGCCGTCCTCGCTCTTGAGGACGCCGCGAAGGCTGATGTCGAGGCGGCTGCCGAGCACCGCGAGCAAGCTCTCGAGCTCTCGCTTGCCGCAGGGACCGCCCAGCTCGTCGCGGGTCCTCGAGAGGAGCTTCTTGCGCGCGGCCTCGATCCACCCGAACGCTGTCGCGCGGTGAACGCCGTGCATCTGCGCGATGCGATCGCCCGAGAGATCGTAGAGGTACCGCTGGCGAAGGAGGTTTCGCTCCTTCACGTCGAGGCGCAAGAAGGCGCGGCGCATCGCGTCCGCGAGGTCCTTTCGGGAGTCGGCGCGGATGACGTCGGTCTCGAGATCGGCGGCGCCGGGGAGACGATCGAAGAGCTCGGCGTCGTTCTCGGGGCGCTCGCCGCGATCGCGCCGCGCCAGATCGAGGACGAGGCGCGTGGCGGTGACCCGAACCCAACCCTGGAGCGGTCCCTTGCCGGCGTAGGAAGCGATCTTCGCAGGACGCTCGGGCTCGGCGACGAAGAGGCGCGTGCGCACGAGCTGGCGGAACTCGTCGGCTTGGATCCCGAGCGAGGGGCTCTTCTTGATCGCCAGATCGATGTCCGCACCGAACGCGCGATCGAAGGCGTCGAGCGCAGCCCGCTCACCTCGGCGGCAAGCGAGCGCGAGGAGGACGTCGGCGCCGTGAAGCTCGCCGATCGCCGCCGGCACGTCGCTCGCCTGGGCGAGCTCCGGCCCGAGGCGCTCGGCGAGGTGCGCGACGAGCTCCTCGTTCGAGACGTCGAGGCCCGGCCTGGCGGCGTGCGCGCTCGAAGCGAGCCGAGCGAGCGCGTCCTCGAGCGCGGCGTCGTCCACCTGGGGACGAGCCGTGTCCGGAAAGAACGCGAGGAACGTCGGGGCGAGCGGCACGAGCCGAGACTAGACGATTTCGGACGACACCCCGTCCGGGCCTGCGTCTTGTCGGGTGGAGGTTAGGAAATGAAGGTGCTCAAGGTCCTCGGGATCCTGGTCGGTATGCTCGCGCTCGCGGCGTTCGTCTTCTGGTTCGGCTGGCTGCGCGCTCCCGACGGAGCCGAAGTCTGCGAGAACGTCGTTCGGGTGATGACCAAGGACGGCCCCAGCCTCGGGGACAAGCTGAAGGCCGAGCTCGCCAAGGACTGCGAGCGCCGCGCCAAGCCGCCGGAGTTCGGGCGCGTTCCCTGGGTCAAACGAATGAAGTGCATGCGCGACGCCGATACGCGGCAGGCGCTCGAGGCGTGCGAGCGTGGTGGCTGACGTTACGGAAGGCGGTGTGCTAAAGCCCAGGCCACATGGGCGCACCGCACCCGTACGCCGAGTTTCTGCATCGAGTGACGAAGCCCGCCCGGTACACGGGGGGTGAGGTCGGCTCGCGCGCCAAGGTCTGGGAGCCCGAGGTAGCCACGGTTTGTCTGGCGTTTCCGGACGTCTACGACATCGGCATGAGCCACCTGGGCTGTCAGATCCTCTATTGGCTTTGCAACCATACGCCGGGGTGCTGCGCCGAGCGCGTCTACTGCCCGTGGCTTGATGCCGAGCAGCGAATGCGCCAGCGGAATACATGGCTTCGACGCCATTGAAACCGCTGCCATCCGAGTCAATGTAGTCCCAGTTGAAGTATTCGTTGTTCACGTTGGTCACAGCTGCGACGAACTGCAT
>JBGTSH010000219.1:0-17736 GCA_041940405.1 Polyangiaceae bacterium | reverse complement strand
AAGAAGCACAAGAAGCGTCGCGTCGTGGAGGAAGATGAAGATTCCGTCGATGTGGTCGTCGAGAGCAGGGGACGCCGTGACCGGCGCCCCAAGCGCCTCGCGCCGACGCCCGGTGCGAGCCCGCCAGAGGGGTACGTCGAAGCGGAGTCCAACCTTCGCGGGGTATGGATCGGCGGCGTGAGCATGCTCTCCGCCGGGTACTTCGTCACGATACTCGGGGGCGGCATCGCCGATGCCGTCGAAGACCACGATGACGGCAAGTACCTTTGGTACGGGCTCATTCCTGTCGGCGGCCCCTTCGTCATCGCCGGGCACGAAGAAATTCATTCGGGGGGCAAGGCCGTCTTCATCCTGCTCGGAGCCGTGCAGGCAGCGGGCTTGGGCATGACGATCGGAGGCCTCGCGACCAAGAAGAAGACCTGGCTGCGCGACGACATCGCACAGCCGTGGGACCCCGAGCTGCGACTCGGCGTGGGCTCGGCTGGCGTCCGCATGGCCTTTTGAGCGGCGGCCGGTACCGCGCGAGCGATTGCAGCGGCGCGTGCAACTCTGCCCTGCCGAGTCGAGAAAGCCGCGGTCACGCGGCGGTCACGGGCTGATGCCCGCGACGATGCCGAGGCGCTTGCAATCGATGGCGAGCTCGATGACGGCTCGCAACGCTCCCTCTTCCGGCGAGAGCGACTCGGGAAGGCGATTCATGATCGGGAGGCCGAGAACCAGCCTGGTCACCGTGTCGTCGAGGCGGCGGAGGTGCACGAAGTCGTCTCCCCAGCGGCCGCGGCAGACGCGTGCCTCGGGGGGGAGCTTGAGCCGGTAGTGCTCGACGCGGAGGTTCGGGACCAGGATGTGCGTGTCGGAGAAGTACTGGTCCCATTCGTCATGGGTCAGGTCCGCGCCGCGCAGTCGATCCCGCGAGTCCTCCACCCATTGGTCTCGGTGCCGGGACGCCACGACCGCGCCGTCCTTGCGCGTGACCGTGAGGAGCGGCGTCCCGGCAGCCTGCGAGAACACCCGCACCTCGTCGACCACGCGGCGCTTCACCATCTCGGTCGCGAGGAGCTCTTCCTCCTCCTGATCGAGGTTCATGCCGCAGTGAAAGATGGCGGGCATCGAGTGACTCTAAGCGACTCCTCAGCCGCGCCTCAAGAAGGCGGTCAGGACCGACACGCTGGCGTCCACGTCGAGCACAGCCTCAGCCGCGGACGTTCGACCGCTTGGCGTAGTCTTCGGTCATGGGAATCACCGGCCACCTCATGCTGGCGAACGAAACCGAGATCGCGGCCCTGCTTCGCAAGCCGCCCGCATCTTCTCGACCGCCGAATGTGTGACGATCGCTGCCGAGCTCGACGCAATCGGTGAGGAGCAGATCCTGCGCAAAGGGGGCGAGCCGTCGGCCGCCACCGGCAGCTCAATGATCGCGTATCTCTGCTGATCGTCCCCCACGACGCGGAAGGCGGTCACGGAGCGGAGTCGCCTTCGGAGACGTCCGCCATGACGATACCTCCCGGCGAGTTGCATTTCACGAGCTCCTCGGTGACCGACACCTTGCATCGCGACCGGAGGCACATCACCTGGAGCGTTCGCGTCCGATCGTGGCGAGCAAAGAACGCGAGATGGACGGCGTCGCGAGCAAAAAGGGCTCGGTCCAGCTTGCTCTCCGACCAGGCCTTGGGGATGTCGTCGGGGCCCGGCAGAACCCCGTCCTGCTTCATGCGGCCGGCGAATCGCTGGGTGACCTCCAAGAGCTCGTCGACCGGCCCGCCAATCGTCGCCTCCTCCGTGAATCCCGCGCGCGTGAAGCGGGCTCGCAGTCGACCGCCGAGGGTGACGGCGTCGTCGACTCCGGGGACGTCGATGTCGCCGGCGACCCCAGCAACGGAGCCACCGCAGGCCAGGAGCACGCTTGCGCGGAGGTCGAATCCCTCGAGCCGCGCGGGCACCTCCTTCACCTTGGGGCGAGCCCCTGACGGAATGGCCTCGGGCCAAGGTGCGCCCATGGGTATCGCTTCGAACAACGGTCCATCATCCGCGAGCGCCGCTGGGGCCGAGCTGTCGTCCGCCCCGCTCGGTCGGCCGCCGCAGGCGATTGCGGCGCACGCGAGGACGCTCGACACCACGACGGCTCCGAGCCAACTGCGGTCTGCCTGCATGGGTGCACGCTCGTGATAGATCACTGCTGACTTGGTGTGAAAACAGTTCAATGGGACGACCTGCGATGCCTGGCCGCCGTGCAGCAGCACGGTAGCATCAGCGCGGCGGCTCGAGCGCTGGGGCTCGGGCCATCGACGCTCTACCGGCGCATCACGCTTCTCGAGCAAGCGCTGGGTGAACGGTGCCTCATCCGCGGAACATCGGGTGCCTCGCTCTCCGATGCCGGCCTCTCGCTGGCTAGGGTGGCGCACCAGACCTCCCGATCGCTCGACCAGGTTCTGGCGTCGCTGCGCGATCGATCCACGCGCGTCGAGGGCGCGGTGAGCGTGACCACGGTCGAGTCACTGTTCCCGTTCATCCGGCAACCCATCACGGAGCTCTGCCAACAGTACCCGGCCCTCGAGCTCTCGCTCCACCTCGGCGACGCGGGGCCCAGCGTGCGAGATCGCGAAGTCGACGTCGCCCTCGCGATCGTCCCGCGGCCCCCGCCGGGCTGCTGGGGGAGGCGCGTTGCCAGACTGGGGTACGGCGTCTTCGCGACGAGGTCGGCGGCGCTGTCCACGCCCAGGCGGTGGGTCGTCCGCCCCCGAGGCGAAAGCTCGCCCGAGGCTGCGTGGGAGCGGGCAAACGCGAAGCCGGTCGTCATGCACGCTCCGTTTCACTCGCTGGTGCAACTCTGCGCCGGGGGCGCGGGGCTCGGCCTGATCCCGAAGTTTTTGGCTGCCTCGCACCCGGCTCTCGAAGAGGTGCGGGAGCACAGCGCCTCGGTCAAGAAGCTGGAGCGCACGATCTGGATCCTCACGCACCCGGACCGAAGGACGGTGCCCCGCATCCGCGCGGTCATGTCCGCTCTCGTGCGTCCCTGGTCGGCATGACGCCGCCGGGATTCTCGATTTCGAGAATCCCATTCTCGCTGTCGGCCGTTGTCGTGCCGGGGCGAGCCACTAGCCTTGGCCACCCATGATGTCTCGCGCCTCCTTTGCCATCGTCGCTTCTTCGATCCTCCTCGTGGCATGCGACGCCAATCCGGGCGTCGCCCTCGGCACCGTGGGCACCGAAGGGAAGCTCCGCCTCTATCTCCACGGCATCCCGAAGCTGGCGAAGGTCAGCGTCTGCGACCAGGAGGTGGCCGACGCCTCGGACGTCGAGGTCCCTCTCGGCTGCGTGCTGCCGGACGACATGACCCTGGACGTCGTCAACATGAAGGACGTCAAGACCAAGCCGATCCCGATCGTCGTCAAGCCGCTCGTCGGCTCGCCGAAGCGGGTCGAGAAGACGCTGACGATAAAGACTACCGATCAAATCAAGTTGATCGAAGGCGCGCTGGCAACGGTCACGCGTGGCGAGCCGCTCGGCAACGGTGGAGAGCCTGACGGCACGACCGGGATCGCGCTCATGGGATACGGCGGCGTACGCGCAATCGGCGCCAAGACCTTGAAGGACGTCGACATCGTCGTCCGGATCAAGCTGGTCAATCCGCGTGAGACCGGCCGGACATGCGGGTACGAGGGTGCGGTGAGCGGCAAGCTCAAGGCCTACGAGGCGGATCTCGAAGCGTTCGACGCACACACCGGGAAATCCATCGGGAAGACCCACCTCGAGAACGAGACCCCGACGTGTCCGTCATCCAACTACGCGGCAGCCGGGGAAACCAACACGGTGACGAGTCGTCCGCCGGACCGCGAGATCGACGCGTGGGCCAAGACCCTTTCGCGCTGAGCACGAACCAGGTGCGTCATCGGGACGACGAGCCGAGACTGGAGCACGGCCTCATGCACTGGGCATCCCAGCAAGCCACGTACTCCTCCAAGATCGCGTAACCGATTGGGTGCGCGGCCTGGCACGCGTCGTTGCATTCACTGTCGCCCACCTCGCACTCGTCGAAGATGCAGCTCGTGACGGCCGCGCAGTCCGCCGATTCGAGACACGCGGTAAGCTCCTGACAGCATGACGCCGCCACGCATTGGTCGCACTCGCTCTCGGAGCTCGCGTACTCCTCGCACGAACCGCCCGTAGAGGCGCTGGCGCTGCTGCTGGTGTCGCCCGCGTTGCCGCCCGAGCCCGAGCCTGCGCTCTGCGTGGTGCCGGCCCCTCCCGAGCCCTCACCTCCCGATGAGGTGTCGTCTCCACAGCCCGCCAGCATCGCGAACATGGCAATGGGTGCGATCCATTGCATCGCACCTGAGCGTCGCGGCACGTCCACGCGGCCCTCCAAACAAAAGGGATGGATCATGGCAGCAGCCTAATCAGGCGCGAAGAGAAGTGGGCGAAGAGCATGCTCGCGACGCTCGACGACGCCGGGGCATCACCGAGGCCCCCAATCACTCCACGGGCGTCGCTTCGGCACGCCGCTGGAGCCGTGCTGAAGCGAGCTTCCACGCAGCCTCGGCTTGGGGAGCGCGAGCTCCGTTCGGGTGGTCTCGCAGGTAGGCGAGAACGGGCGCGCACGCGTCCGCGCTTCGTGCGTTCCTGCAGCGCCGGAGCGCGACATCCGTCAGCGCGACCTCGTTCGCGAGGCTCGGGACCGCGTCGCTCTTCGGCGCGAGCGTCGGAATCGTCCGGATGCGCGCGGCGCGCTCCCTGTCGTCGACAACGGTCTTGGCAAGCGAAGCGACGCGCGTCGAGTCGCACATCCGCGCGACGAGAGGGCGGAGCGCTTCGTCGAGGGTCGAATCGTCCGACACGACCGCCGTGGCCCACTCGATGACGTCATCGCCGCGCGCGAGGACCAGCGACACCTTCGGTCGAGAGGTATCCTCATCCGGGGCCACCCGGACCTCGAAGCGAGCATCGGTGTCGGCGGATCCACCCGGCGCGAAGCGGAAGCCGGCGCCGGCAAGTCCACCGAGCAGCTCGTGCGATGCGCGCCGCCCGATCTCGTCGCTCTCGTAGGGGGCGAAGGAGAACGAGAGCTGCGCCGCCACCGCCGGCGCCAAGGTCATGGTGCCCGCAGCGGTCTCCGCTTCTTTCGGCGCCGGCGTCGAGGCGGCGGAGGTAGGCCGACGAGGCTCTCCGGCGCAACCGACGAGGAACGAGATCATGATGGCGGCGGGGCCGATCCGAAATCGGAGGTACATGAGGTCCCATCTCGACGACGGCTCGAAACCGCGAAGCTTAAGAGTCCCGGCAGATGCAACGCCGTGACACCTCTGCCCGGCACGGTCCTTGTTACTGCGCGCTGCGTGGACGACGTTCTCAACCTTTCACGTGGCGACATCTTCGCCGGCGCCTTCCGCGTCGTTCGCCCTCTCGGCTCGGGAGGCATGGGCCGGCTCTACGTCGTCACCCAGCTCCAGACCGGGAAGCTCCGCGCGCTCAAGCTGCTCGTGCCTCAGCTCGTCGCACACGAGGACAGCCGCGCCAGGTTCATGCAGGAGGCGCGCGCCGCCGCGGCGATCGATAGCGAGCACGTCGTCGATATCGTGACGGCGGGCGTCGACGAGATGACGGACGCCCCGTACATCGTGATGGAGCTGCTCGACGGACAAGACCTCGCGGAGCTGGTCGAGAGCTCCGGGCCGGTCTCGCTCGAGGACGTCCGTCTCATCTTCACGCACATCGGTCACGCGCTGCGGCGCGCCCACTCGCAGGGGATCGTTCACCGGGACATCAAGCCGGAGAACGTGTTTCTTGCGAATCCCCGACACGCCGGCGAGCGCTTCACCGCCAAGCTCTTGGACTTCGGCGTCGCGAAGATCTTGAACGGCAATCGCGCGTCGCAAGAGACGCAGCCCGTGGGATCGCCGCTCTTCATGGCGCCGGAGCAAGCCGATCCGGCGGGCGGGATCGCGCCTCCTTCGGACGTCTGGGCCCTCGGCCTGCTGGCGTTCTACCTGCTGACGGGCGCGCACTACTGGCGCTCGGCGACGCAGAACCTCGCCATCCCGATGATGCTCAAAGAGGTCTGCTTCGACGAGCTCGACCCGGCATCGATACGGGCGGCGGCCGTCGCAGGAAAGCCCCTCCCCGAGGGCTTCGACGCTTGGTTCGCTCGCTGTGTGTGCCGCGAGATCTCGGCGCGGTTCGTGGATGGCGGCGTCGCCATCGACGAGTTTCTGGCCACGGTCTGCGTGACCGACGACGCGCCCAACGAGCCGGCGCTCGGAGACGAAGTGACCGAGCTGTCCCCATCGCCGCTCGCGAAGAGCGGCAGTGTCGAGCTCGATCTCGTGCGAATCAAACCGCGTACGGAGACGCCGCAGACGTTCGCGCTGGCGACGCCGAAACCTTCGAAGGTGCGCGGGTTCCTGCCGTCGGTGGTCGTGGCTGCGGGGATCGCGGTCGGGATCACGTCGGGGTTGGCGGTCGGGCTGCGCCCGTCCGCCGCTGCGGCCGGACGTCCGACAGAGGAGCCGCAGGCATCCGCCGTCGAGCCGCCGGCGCACGTCAGCGCCCCGACGGCGCGGCCGTCGCCGGCTCCGGCGTTCGTGCACGAGGCCTCGTCGCCCTGTCCTCGCGGGATGGTGCTCCTCGGCGAGCCTGCGATCTGCATCGACCGAACCGAAGTGACGGTCGCCGACTACACGCGGTGTGTCGACGAGGAGGACTGCAAGCCCTCGCGCGGTCGGGCTTCCACCGGGCGGCGACCCGAGATCGAACGAGCGCGCGACACGCTCTGCAACGCAGCATCGCCCGCTCGTCGCGCTCATCCGGCGAACTGCATCAGCTACGAGGCTGCAGAACACTTTTGCGAGAAGTCGAGCGCGCGCCTCCCGACCGAGAGCGAATGGCTGAAGGCGCGTGCGGCCGCTCTTAAGTCCGGCCCGCATGGAGCCGCAAATCTCTGTCATTGGGAGTGCGCAGCGTGGTGGCACGATCATGGACTATTCCCTCCGAAGCCGCTCGATGGCGACGACGGCTACGAAGGCACGTGGCCGGCGACGACGCTCGCGCGCAAGGAACCACCGAACGCCGTTCTCGATCTCGAGGGCAACGTCTCGGAGTGGGTGGCTTCGGATCCGGCGTCGGGCGCCTTGGCGCTCGGCAGCTCGTTCGCGACGGTCTCTCCGGCGAGAGAGGACGCCGAGCGAGCGGTGATCCCCGGCGGGGTCGCCTCGGAGACGATTGGATTTCGTTGTGTCTACGACCCGTAACCCCGGACGGGTCGCACGTAGCTCACGGGGTGTTCCGACTGTTCCGAAATGAAACGCACGTAACTGAAACGAAACAACTCGTGGGACGGCTGCCATGACGGCAGACGCCCACCGGGCGGCATGAAGCCGCCTCGAAACCTCCAAGAAGGAGAACCATCATGCCCCTTTACATCAACACGAACGTCGCATCGCTCGAGTCGCAACGCAGCCTGTCCAAAGCGTCATCTTCGCTCGGGACCAGCTTCCAACGCCTTTCGAGCGGCATGCGCATCAACACCGCGGCCGACGATGCCGCCGGTCTTGCCATCAGCGAGAGCTTGAAGGCGCAGATCGGCAGCCTCGGTGTCGCCGAACGCAACTCGAACAACGCGATCAGCATGGCGCAGACGGCCGAGGGAGCCCTCGGTCAAATCGGCGGCATGCTCGGCCGCATGCGAGAGCTTGCGGTGCAGGGCGCCAACGGCGACCTCACGGCGACCGACCGCGGCTACCTGGACGGAGAGTTTCAGGCGCTCCGTGACGAAATCACGCGTATCTCGGACTCGACGAAGTTCAACGGCAAAGACCTTCTGTCGGGCGCGAGCACGCCGACGACGTTCCAGGTCGGCATCAACAACACCGCAGCGGATCAGATCAGCGTCACCTTCGGTGGCGTCGACCTGGCCGCGCTCGGTATCGCGACCTCCAACGTGGCGGGCGCTACCGCAGCAACCTCCCAGGCGGCCATCACCTCGCTCGACAGCGCCATCGGCGCCGTCTCGAGCCGCCGCGCCGACTTCGGCGCGTCGATGAACCGCCTCGGGAACACCGTGAGCAACCTCCAGTCGATGCGCTCGAACATGTCGGCTGCCAACAGCCGCATTCGTGACGTCGACGTGGCGGAAGAGTCCGCGGCCCTCGCGCGGACGCAGGTTCTCCAGCAGGCGGCGGTCTCCGTCCTCTCGCAGGCGAACCAGGCTCCTCAGCTCGCGATGAGCCTCCTCAGGGGTTGACCTGACCGGCGTACGACCCGTGGCGCGCGCCTCACCGCGCGCGTCACGGGCCGGATGAGGAAGTGCCGCAGCGGAAGGAACGGGAGCCATGAGCAGCATCACCTTTGGCGGGCTCGCATCGGGCCTGGACACGAACGCGATCATCGACGGCCTGATGAAGGCCGAACGCATCCCGCTCGATCGCATCACCAGCCGACAGTCCGAGGTTCAGGCCGCAAAGGACGGCATTTCGTCCCTCTCCTCGAAGATGGCCAGCCTCAAATCGGCAGCGCAGGCCTTGAGCACGCTCTCGGGGTTTTCCTCCTACAAGGCCGGCTCGACCGACGGCTCGATCGTCGCATCCGTCAGTGGCGCTTCGAGTCCCGCGAGCTTCACGGTATCGGTTCAAAAGCTCGCGAAGGAGCAGCGAAGCTACTCGACGCCGCAGAGCTCGAGCACCTCGGCGCTCGGCATGTCGGGCACGCTGGGGATCACGGTGGGCTCGGGCTCGCCGGTGAACGTCTCGATCTCCGCGACGGACACCCTGACCGACATCGCCACCAAGATCGGCTCGAGCGGTGCACGCCTGACGGCGTCCGTCGTCTTCGACGGGTCGCAGTACATGCTTCAAGTCCGCGGCCTGGATTCGGGCGCCGCCAACGCGATCGCCTTCGACGAGCAGGGGTTTTCGCTGGGCCTGTCGGCACCGCCCACCCAGAAGGCCCAAGACGCGGAGTTTACGGTCGACGGTATCCCGATGAAGCGCTCGACCAACCAGGTCGCCGGCGCGATCCCCGGCACGACTCTCGCATTGACGAAGGAGAACGTGACCAGCGAGGTATCCATCACGTCCGACGGCGACGCCCTCAAGAAGAAGGTGGCCGCCTTCGTCACGGCCTACAACGACATCGTCAACACCGGACACACACTCGCGGGCTTCGGAACGACGAGGGCGAGCGTGAAAGAGCTCAGCGGCGACTCGTCGATTCGCTCGTCGCTCGACAAGATATCGAGGCTCGTCTCGCAGACGGTGCCCGGCACGAGCGGCAAGTACACCACGCTCGGCAGCATCGGGCTCGGAACGGATCGCGACGGCAAGCTCAAGCTCGACGAGGCGAAGCTCACTGCTGCGCTCGCGGCGGATCCGAGCGCGGTCACCAAGCTCTTCGTCAACGACTCGAACATCGGCGCGACGGGCGCGATGAAGTCCTTCATGACCGCGGTCGATCAGGTCGCGACGAACGAGAAGTCGACCCTCAAGGCGAGAGGTGACGCGCTCGGCAAGCTCTCTCAGCGCCTCGACGCCGACTACGCGGCGCTCGACCGCCGCATGGCGCAGATCGAGACGCAGTATCGCCAGCGCTTCAGCGCGCTCGAGACGACGGTCAGCAAATACAACCAACAAGGCGCGGCGATCACCAACATGTCTTCATCGTTCGGAGGTAACAAGTGAGTGTGACAAGCGTCGCGCAAGCGGCCAGCCGCTACCGGGCGGTCTCGGTGCAGACGGCGTCGCCGGGGACGATCCTGGTGATGCTCTACGACGGCCTCTTCCGCTTCCTCGACGAGGCAAAGGCGGCGATGGTCGCCGACGATCGTGCTCGCGCGGGCGACCGGATCTGCAAGGCGCACGCGATCCTCAGCGAGTTTGCCGCGACGCTCGACCGCGAGAAGGCCCCCGAGCTCTGCGACAACCTCGAGGGGATCTACGTGTTCTGCATGGGCCGGCTCACCGAGGCGAACCTCCACCGTGACCCCGACCGCATCGCCGATGTGGCTCGGATCCTCGAGCCCGTACGCGACGCGTTCAAACAAGCCGTCATGGAGAAAGGCAAAGGCGAATGAAAATCCTCGATCGCGGCCTTTCCGGGCTCGGTGCGGACGCCACGAGCGCGCTCGCGCGCAAGAAGCCCGACGCGAAGGCGGATGCGGGCGCCGAGCAGCGCACGGTCGTCGAGGGCGGGGCCTACTCGCTCAGCCTCTCCGGCCGCGCGACCGAGCTCGCTCGATCGGCACCGGCGCCCGTGGCGGCCCGCGTCGACGATCTGCGCAAGAGCTACGCGGATCCTTCATGGCAGATCGATGCGCCGGCCGTCGCCGCCAAGATGATCGAGGAAGGATGACCGCGGAGAGCTTGCTCGACGAGATGGAGGCGCTGCTCGAGACCGAGCGCGCCTCGCTGCGAGCGCTCGATGCGTCGCGTGTGGTGGAGATCGCCGAACGGAAGAGCGAGATCGTGGCCGCGCTCGCGACGGCAGCGCCCTCGCGCAAGGACCTGAGGCCCCGGATCGAAGCGATGATCCGGATGCTGCGCGAGAACTGCCTCCTTCTGGCGCACGCACGGCACTGTGTCCGCGACGTCACCGGTGGGGTTGCTCGCGAGCTCAACCGCCGAGGCGGCGCTCCGGCCGCCGAGGGCGACGGCGCGCCCCGCAAAGGGTTGCGCGTTTCACTCCGAGGGTGAAGAAATGGGCTCGCTCACATCACTGATGTTCCTTGCGCAGGGCGGGATGGCCGCCCAGTCGGCAGGGATCCAGATCGCCGGCCAGAACATCACCAACGCGAGCACGCCCGGGTACGTGCGCCGATCGGCGCTGCTCGAGGCGCGCCCGATGGGCGGCGGAGCGCTCGGCGGGGTCGAGCTCACCGGGATTCAACGGCATTACGACAAGTACGCGCAGACGCGCATCCTCGGCGAGTCGGGGCTCCTCGCAGCCGCCACCGCGCGATCCGGCGGCCTCGCAGGTCTCGAAGCGTGGCTTGCTCCGACCGAGGGAGGCATCGGCGACCGGATGACCGCGATGTTCTCCGCGGCGACCGCGCTCGCATCGAACGCGTCCGATCCCGCGGCTCGCTCGGCGTTCCTCGCGCGCGCCGAAGAGGTCGCGCTCTCGTTCAGAACCGCAGGCGATGCGCTCGCGACCCGGCGAGGTGACCTCTATGCGCAAGCCGGTGAGACGGCCGGGCAGGTCAACGCCGGCCTCCAAGACATCGCAAAGCTCAACCAGCAGATTGCCGCAGCGCAGGCCGGCGGCGAGCCGGCGGCCGACCTCCGCGATGCACGCGATCAGCTCATCCGGTCGGTCAGCGAGAAGACCGGCGCGTCGATGATCGAGGAGCCCAATGGAATGGTCACGCTCCTCGCCGGCGGGACGGCGCTCGTCCAGGGCGATCAGGCGAGCAAGCTCTCGGTTTCGCTCGGCGGCGCGGGCGAGCTCGCGTTCTCGGTCCAGAAACCGGGGGGCGCCACGATGGACGTCACGTCGCGCCTCGACGGCGGCACGCTCGGCGGCATCGCGCAGGCGCGCGACGTCGATCTCGCCGGGATGCAGACCTCGCTCGATCAGATGGCGTTCGACTTCGCCTCGGCCGCGAACGCGGTGCACGGCGCGGGCTTCGGTCTCGACGGCGTCTCGGGGCGACCGCTCTTTTCGCCGCCGGCCGGCGTAGCAGGTGCCGCGCGCGCTCTCGTGGTGGACCCAGGCGTCGCGGGGCAGCCGAACAAGCTTGCCGCCTCGAGTACGGCGACCGGGCTTCCGGCCGGAAACGGCGCGGCGCTCGCGCTCGCAGGTCTGGCATCGCAACCGCTCGCCGGCGGTGGAACCCCGGCAGAGAGGTTCGGCTCGTTCGCGGCTTCTCTGGGCGTTGCGCAAACGTCCGCCGCTTCGGCGATGGAGATGCGCGAGTCGACGCTCGGGATGGCAGAGGCCATGCGCGAACAGGCCGCGGGTGTCTCGATCGACGAAGAGATGGTGAATCTGTCGCGGTACCAGCGCGCGTTCGAAGCGACGATGCGCGTTCTTCGAGTGGCGGACGAGCTCTTGGAGGGACTGATTCGGGAGGTCTAGTCATGCGCATCACCGAAACCTTGAAGATGAACGAGCTCACCGGCGCGAACGCGAAGAGCGCCGCGTGGCTCCACGACGCCACGAAGAAGGCCGCGACCGGCTTGCGCGTCGCCGCTCCGGCGGACGATCCGGCCGCGTTCGCGCGCGCCTCGCGCCAGTCGAGCGGGATCGCTACCTACGAGAGCCGGATGAGGGCCGTGCTCATGTCCAGCGACGACCTGGCATCGGCAGAGGGGGCGCTCGCCTCGGCGACCGACGTGATGGCGCGCGCCAAGGAGCTCGCGGTGCAGATGGCCGACGGCACGATGTCGGCCGAGGATCGCGCGAACGCCGCCAAAGAGGTGACGGCCCTGCGTCAAAGCCTCATCGGGATCGCCAACACGCGGACGGCCTCCGGCTACGTATTCTCGGGCACCGCCACGAGCACAGAGCCGTTCGCACAGAACGGAGCGTTCAGCGGCAACGACGAGCCGATCGCTGTCGAAGTGGCAGAGGGCGCGCAGATGCGATCGAACGCGAGCGGCGCGCGCGCCTTCACCGCGGCAGGCGGCCGCGACGTCTTCGCCGATCTCGAGGACCTCGCCACCGCGCTGGCGAGCAACGACACCGTCGGGATTCAGGCGGCGATCGGCGAGATCACGCAAGGCCACGCCCAAGTCGTCGGCGTTCGCAGCGAGACGGGCCTCACCATGGAAAGACTCCGCTCCTCGGCCTCGGCGGCCACGCTGGGTCGTGACGCGCTGATCGAAGCGCGTGCGGGCACGCGTGAGGTCGACGCGACCGACGCCTACATGCAGCTGACGAGCGCACAGGGCGCCTACGAGCGCAGCCTCGAGATCACGCGACGCATCCTCGGTATCATCGGAGCCGACAAGGTCCTGGCACGGTAGTCGCAACGCCGTCCGGCCAACGGAGGAGCTGACAATGCTCGTCGTGCAGCGAAAAGTCGGAGAGAGGCTCGTCTTGAGCGGCGGAATCGAGATCACCGTCGTCGCGGTCCAGCGCGGCGGGGTCAAGCTCGCCGTGAGCGCTCCCAAAGACGTCTTGGTTGCACGCGGCGAGGTGCACGACGCGGTGGCTTCGGCCAACGCGGCGGCAGCGCAGACCCGCGCGAGCGCGCTTCCGCCACCCCGCTCGGAAGAGCAGCCCAGCTCGGAGGACCCTCATGACTCGCCTTGAGAACACCCGCTTCGGTTCCATCAACGTCGACGACAGCACGCAGATCGCCTTCCCGCGTGGCCTCATCGGCTTCTCGTCGGAGACCCGCTTCGTCCTCATCGAGCGTGACCAGGGCGCGATCGCGTACCTGCAGTCGCTCGTGAACCCGGCGATCGCGCTGCCGGTGATCGATGCAGCGATGCTTCAGCCCTCGTACCCGCTCCGCGGGCCGGAGGAGATGGCGAAGGCCGCAGGCATCGAGAAGCTCGAGGACATGCTCGCCCTCGTCGTCCTCGCGATCGATCCTGCCGACGGGCGGCTCTGCGCCAATCTCTTGGCGCCCATCGTCATCGATGCGTCGACCCGGGTGGGTGCGCAGATCCTCCTCGACGCCGACAAGTACGGCGCGAGCGTTCCGATCGACGGCGTTCCCACGAATCGCCCACGAAGTCCGGTCGTCGAGATCGTGAACGGCTGAGCGCGACCGCTTCGCGGCTTTTCCAACCGGCCCGCGATGTCCCCCTAGGATGTCGCGGGCCTCACTCGTTTTGTGGCCCCGGCGCGTCGAGCCTGGCACGGCGCCTGCCAGTGTCGCGTCTCCGTGAGCTCCACGACGCTCGGTGACGCATCGAAGAGCAAGGTCGACCTCATCGTCCCGATGGGCATCGTCGGCATCGTCCTGATGATGGTGTTGCCTCTGCCGGCCTTCCTCCTCGACGGTCTCTTGACGCTCTCGGTAGCGCTCAGCATCGGCGTCTTCCTGACGGCGCTCTACATCGAGACGGCCCTCGAATTCTCGGCCTTCCCGGCGTTCGTCCTCGTCGCCACGCTCCTTCGACTGAGCCTGAACGTCGCAACCACGAGGCTCATTCTGTTGCACGGCGCCGAGGGGCATGGAGCCGCAGGCCAGATGGTCGAGGCGTTCGGACGCTTCGTCGTCGGCGGCAACATCGTGGTCGGCCTGGCGGTGTTCCTGATCCTGGTGGTGATCAACTTCGTGGTGATCACCGCCGCACTGTCGTCCTGCAATGGCGGCATCTTCAGTACCGGGCGCATGCTCTACAGCCTGGCCCAGCATCGCCAGGCCCCGGCCTTCTTCGGCAAGGCCTCGCGCAGCGGCGTACCGCGCCGGGCGCTGATCCTGTCGATCCTGGCGCTGCTGCTGGGCGTGTTGCTGAACTACCTGGTGCCGGAGAAGGTGTTCGTCTGGGTGACCTCCATCGCCACCTTCGGCGCGATCTGGACCTGGGCGATGATCCTGCTGGCCCAGTTGCGCTTCCGCAAGACGCTCAGCCCGGCCGAGTGCGACAAGCTGCAATACCGCATGTGGCTGTACCCGCTCAGTTCCTACCTGGCGCTGGCGTTCCTGGTGATGGTGGTGGTGCTGATGGCCTTCTTCGAGGACACCCGCATCGCCCTCTACATCGGCCCGCCGTTCATCCTGCTGCTGACCGTCCTGTACTACGCCTTCAACCTGGCGCCGAAGGAGCCTGCCGGCGCCGGCGCGGTAAGCCGCGCGGCGTCCTGAGCGGTGTAGCGCCGGAAAGGAAGAAGGGCCTCGGACGAGGCCCTTTTTTCGTTGCGCCGATATCCGGTCCGGTGCATCCGGCGGATAACGCCGTTGGCGTTATTCGCCCTACCCAGGCTGGGGCATCAGCCCGCCAGCATGCTCAGCATCACCGCCGCCAGCAGGCCGACGTACACCCGTGCATGCAGCGCATCGGGAATCCGCCCGATCAGCGGGGTCGCCAGGCGGATGCCGAGCCAGCCGCCGCCGGCCAGGGTGGCGAAGGCCAGCAGGTCGATGTAGCCGACGAAGCCTCGGCCCAGGCCTTGCTCCTGGTAGCCGGCCAGGACCAGGTAGGTAAGGGTGCCGCCAAGAGCCACCGGCAGGCTCAGCGGGTTGGCCATGGAGGTCGCCTGGGTCATGCTCAGCCCGCAGCGGCGCAGCAGCGGTACGGTCATCACGCTGCCTCCGACGCCGAGGAAGGTGGCGATCGCACCGATCAGCGTTCCGCCCAGGCGCGTCTCGCCGACACCCAGCGGCCGCGCCTGGCGCTCCTCGGCGCGGCTGAGGAAGCCGCGGCGCAACAGGCAGTCGAGGATGGTGATGGCGAGGTAGGCGACGAAGGCCAGGCGGATGAAGTCGCCGCTGGCCAGGCCGACCAGCGCCGCGCCGAGCACCGCGCCGACACCGATGTACGCGCCCAGCGGCCAGACATAGGCGCGCAGCAGGCTGCCGGCGCGCCGGTGGCGATAGGTGGCGAGGGCGGCGTTGACGATCATCACGCAGGTCGAGGTGGCCACCGCGACCTGCATGGCCGCCTGGGCCAGCGGGTCGTCGGCGGCGCGACCGAGTTGCAGCAGGTGATAGAGCAGCGGCACCACCACGAAGCCGCCGCCAAAGCCGAACAACACGGCGCTGACCCCGGTGAGGCAGCCGCAGAGAAAGAGCAGGAGATAGAACATGGCGGGTTTCCGGAACGAGAGCGGAAGGCCAGCTTAGGTGTCCCGGGGTTGGCCCGCTTCGCGAGGTTGGCCAATACTATTCGTGTTTCGGCCAGGTGCTTCGACCATGCGCAACGCTTCCATCGAGCAGTACGACGCCACGCCCCGGGCCGTGGTGGCCATGGGTACCGACTATCCCGACGGCTACCTGCTGCCGCGCCATCGGCACCGTCGCGCGCAATTGCTGTACGGTGCCAGCGGAGTGATGCAGGTGCGTACCGGCGACGCCGGCTGGGTGGTGCCGCCACAGCGCGCGGTGTGGATTCCGCCGGGCGTCGAGCACGAGGTGCGAATGCTCGGGGTGAGCACCCGCAGCCTGTACATCGAGCCCGGCAGCGCCACGGCGATGCCGGCGCACTGCCAGGTGCTGGCGGTGTCGCCGTTGCTGCGGCAACTGTTGCTGGCGGCGGTGGACATGCCCCTGGAATACGACACCGAAGGTCGTGACGGCGCGCTGGCGACGCTGTTGCTCCATGAGCTGGCGGCGGCCGAGACGCTGCCGCTGCACGTGCCCTTGCCGCCCGAGCCGCGCTGGCTGGCGCTTTGCGAGGCGTTCCTCGTCGAGCCCGACATCCGCGCCAGCGCCGAGCGCTGGGCCGGGCTGCTGCATACCAGCCTGCGCAGTTTCAACCGCACCTTCCGTCGCTACACCGGCCTCAGCTTCGGGGCCTGGAAGCAACGCGCCTGCGTGGTGCAGGCACTGGCGCGGCTGGCCGGCGGCGAAACGGTCACCGCCATCGCCCTGGACTGCGGCTACCAGAGCCCGGCAGCCTTCTCGACCATGTTCCGCCGGGTCCTCGGCCAGCCGCCCAGCGCCTTCCAGGCGGGCGCGCTCAGATCGCCAGGAGGTCCATGAAGCGGTTCACCGGCGTGGCTTCCAGCGACGCCTGGTGGCTGCACAGGTCGAAGATCCTCTGGCAGCGCTGCGGCGGGAAGCGCGTGGCCAGGTTGGCCTTGAACTTCTCCTGCAGCAGCGGAATGCCTTCGGCGCGCCGGCGGCGATGGCCGAGCGGGTACTCCACGGCGACCTGGCCGGTGCTGCTGCCGTCGTCGAAGAACACTTCCACGGCGTTGGCGATGGAGCGCTTGTCCGCCTCCAGGTATTCACGGCTGTAGCGCGGCTCCTCGACGATCTCCATTTTCTCGCGCAAGCGGTCGATCAGCGGGTGGGCGGCGTGGAAGGCGTCCTCGTAGTGCTCGGCCACCAGGTCGCCGAAGATCAGCGGCACGGCGGTCATGTACTGCAGGCAATGGTCGCGGTCGGCGGGGTTGGCCAGCGGGCCGACCTTGGAAATGATGCGGATCGCCGACTCGTGGGTGGTGATGACGATGCGGCTGATCCGTTGCAGGCGGTCCTTCACCAGCGGATGCAGGCGCACGGCGGCCTCGGCGGCGGTCTGCGCGTGGAATTCGGCGGGGAAGCTGATCTTGAACAGTACGTTTTCCATCACGTAGCTGCCGTAGCCCTGGGGGAAGCTGAAGCGCCGCTTGTCCTCGGGCTTGGTCGCCAGGTCCTTGCTGGTGTGGCTGAACAGGACATCGTAGAAACCCCACTGCGGCGCGCTGAGCACGCCGGGGATGCCCATCTCGCCGCGCAAGGCGATGTCCGCCAGGCGTACGCCGCGGCTCGTCGCGTCGCCAGCGGCCCAGGACTTGCGCGAGCCGGCGTTCGGTGCGTGACGGTAGGTGCGCAGGGCCTGGCCGTCGACGAAGGCGTGGGAGAGGGCGGCCAGCAGCTGCTCGCGGTCGGCCCCCATCAGCTTGGCGCAGACGGCGGTGGACGCGACCTTGACCAGCAGCACATGGTCGAGGCCGACGCGATTGAACGAGTTCTCCAGGGCGATCACGCCCTGGATCTCGTGGGCCATGATCATCGCTTCCAGTACCTGGCGCATGCTCAGTGGCGCTTCGCCGTTGGCCAGGCGTTTCTGCGAGAGGTGGTCGGCGACGGCGAGGATGCCGCCGAGGTTGTCCGAGGGATGGCCCCACTCGGCGGCCAGCCAGGTG
>JBGTSH010000218.1:0-17802 GCA_041940405.1 Polyangiaceae bacterium | reverse complement strand
TTGTTTTTTCTTGAATAATGCAGAAGATTTGTTCTATATATTGAACAGCTTAACGGTCAAATGGTTTCGAGGTGCCGACGCTGACCGACGCTCAGGCCGAGCGGGACGACCTTGCCCACGATGCCTGCCGAGAGCGCATCGGCCGCCGAGAGCCGCTCGCCGAAGAGCATCATCTCCAGAAGCCGGCGGCGCGGAACGACGCGCGCGAGGACGGCCATGATCATCATCGGAAAGAGGCCGACGTCGATCTCCGGTGTACCGAGCTTGGCGCCGTCGGCCGCGACGGCGAAGTGACTGGCCGCGACGAGGCCGAGCCCGCCGCCCATCGCGTGCCCGTTGACCCGTGCGATGACCGGCTTGTGAGCGCGCACGAGCGCGAGGAGGAGGTCGGCATAGTCGCCCTTGTGCTCAAGCCGAGGCCCCTCGGCCCCGCCGGTCATCTGCGAAAAGTCGCCGCCCGCGCAGAAGGCGTCGCCGGCCCCGGTGACGACGATCGCGCGAACCGCGTCGTCGGCGAGCGCGTCTTCGAGCGCCCAGAGGAGCTCGTTGACCATGACGGGACCGATAGCGTTCTTGCGCGCGGGGTTCGAGAGCGTGAGCGTGGCGCGCGCCCCCTCGTGCTCGACGACGAGGCGCTGGTACGGACGCTCGGTCACGCGGAGCCCCGGAGGGACAGGATCTGTCGCGCCTCTTCGACGGTCGCCGGCTTGCGGCCGGTGTCGCGCACCATGCGCACGAGCACTTCGACCATGTCGCCGTTCGACTTCGCCATCTCGCCGCTCGGAAGGTAGAGGTGATCTTCGAGCCCGGTGCGTACGTTGCCGCCGAGCGCGAGCGCCGCGGCCATCATCCGCCAGTGGCCGTGGCTGATGCCGATCACCTCCCACTCGATCCCCGGCGAGCCCGGCAAATCGCGCGCGATCTTCGTCTGGAGCTGGAGGGACTCGACGTGGCCCGGGATGCCGCCGAGCACGTTGACGATGAACGAGAACTGCAGCGGCGGCTTGAGGAGGCCCATGTCGAGGAGCGGCCAGACGCCGTTGGTGTGGCCGGTATCGAAGCACTCGAGCTCCGGCTTGACGCCCGCCTCGTTCATCGCAGTGAGCATCTTCATGATCTTTCCGTAAGTGTTCGGAAAGACCATGTCGAAGTCGAACTGCTTCCGGCCGCGCGAGTACTTCGAGTAGTTCATCGTGCCCATGTTGAGCGCGGCGATCTCGGGACGGCTCTCGCGAATGACCGTCGTCTGCTCGGAGACGTCCTCCATGATCGTCCCCGTCGAGAAGTTGAGGATGATCGGACAGCGCTTCTGGGTCTCTTCCTTGATCTTCGCGAAGACGGCCGGAGAAAACGTCGGCGACCCGTCGTCGTTGCGCGCGTGGATGTGCACCACCGCGGCACCGGCGTCGTACGCGCGCTTCGCCTCCTCGGCGATCTCGACCGGCGTGTAGGGGATGCCGGGGCACTGCTTGCGGCTCGCGAGCACGCCGGTCAAGGCGCACGTCACGACGCACAAATCCGGGTCACGCCCGGTCTGCGGGCGCGCAGCGCCGGTGAAGGTCGTTCTCTCTTTGCTCATGGCTCACCCACCGCTTTCTTCTTCTCGTCCACGCCTGCGCCTTCGCGGTCTTTCACCAGCGCACGAACGCGCTTCTGCAGCTTGCCCAGGATCCTCAAGAGGTCGCGCGTGTCCTCGCGGCTGAGCGCGGCAAGGACGCCGCGAAAAATCTCCATCGGCTCCACGGCGATCGTCTTGGCAAGCTCCGCGCCCTTCTTGGTCAGCCGGATGTAGACGACGCGCCGATCGGCGGTGGAGCGCTCGCGTGATACGAGCCCTTCGCGCTCCATCCGGTCGATGATGCCCGTCACCGTGCTGTTCTGCGCGCGAATGCGCTCCGAGAGCGACGAGAGCGACAGGTCGCCGAACGTCTCGAGCAGCTTGATGACCGTGAGCTGCGGGCCGGTGAGTCCGAGCTCGCGCGCCGCCTGCTTCGTGAGCCGCCGGGACTCGGTATAGAGGTAGATGATCGTCTCGACGATCGCGTCGACCTCGATCTTGTTCTCGTCGGAGAGAGGCAGCGTCATGGGGGCTCGCCGGATGCCGGTCCCTTGAGAAGCGGAATCCGATGTTTCGCGTGCGAAGTATTCGCATACGAAGGGCGGAGTCAAGCCTGGCGGTGCCTCTCGACCCGCAGGCGCTCTCCGTCCGTGCAGGCTGTGGCGCTGACACATCGGCTCCGGTGCCCTCAGGATCGACCACCTACTTGCAGGGTCGACACGCTCCTGACTTGGCAGGTTGCTGCCGTCGTCACGTATTCTTCTTCTGGCAATGTTCCCGACCGAGCCGGTCCCCGAGAAGATCGGCACCTACCAGGTCGTCAAGTACGTGGGGCACAACGGCTCGGCGGACGTGTACATCGCGCGCGCAGAGGGCCCGTTTGGTTTCACACGCTCGGTGAACCTCAAAATGGTGCGCTGTGCGCTCGAAGACGATGCGCGCTTCGCGGAGGAGCTCGCTCGCGAAGCGGCGATCTGCGCACGGCTCAACCATCCGGGCGTCGTGCGGATGTTCGACTTCTTCGAGCACCAGGGGCGGCTGGTGCTCGTGCTCGAGCAGGTCGACGGCGCCGGGCTCGATCGGCTGCTCACGCACCTCGGGCGGCGCAAGCAGCGCCTCGGCGACGGCGCGATCTTCTACCTCGGCGGCCAGATCGCGGCAGCGCTCGCCCACGCGCACGCATCGACAGATGAGGACGGAAACCTGTCGCCGGTCATCCATCGCGACATCAAGCCCGACAACGTGCAGATCAGCTGGGACGGCCAAGCGCGGCTCGCCGGCTTCGGCCTCGGAAAGATCCTCGGCCGAACGCCGGACTCGGTCGCCGGAACGATCAAAGGGACGCCCGGCTACATGTCGCCCGAGCAGACGCGCGGCGAGCGCGCGACGGTCCGCAGCGACGTGTACGGTTTCGGCGTTCTTCTCTGGTCGCTCCTCGGCAACAAGGAGCCGCCGACCGACGGCTCGCGGCCGCAACCGCTCGGTGAGCTCCGCCCGGATCTTCCGCGCGAGCTCGTCGCCGCGATCGACGCGGCGATGGAGCCGTCGCCCGACCGCCGCCGCATCACCTGCGCCGAGCTCGCGCAGTGGCTCGCCAAGCTGGTGAAGCCCGACGCAGGCCGCGAAGAGCTGCGCCAGAAGGTGCTCTGGCTTCGCGCGACGCGCGGCCCGCAGACGCAGAGCCGCACCGACCTGCCGAAGGTGTCGCAACCGGCGCGCCGCCGCCAAGCGATGCAGGCGATGCGCACGACCAGCCGGCGCATGTCTTCGTACCCGGCGCCGCCCTCGTCGCGACGTCCGGGACCGGCGACCGGACGGCCCCTCTCGGAGCTGTCGCGCACGATGGAGATGGCGATACCGACGCTGCCGAGCGAGCGTCCGCCGCGCTCCGGCGCGCCTACCGTTCGGCCGACGAGCGCGCGGCCGGCGGCGAGCGCGAGGCCGCGGCAAGACACGCCGACGAACCTTCGGATCCCGAAGCCGCCGCCGCTGCCTTCGAACCCCGATCCCGAAGAGCTCACGCGAGGCGCCCAGTCGCAAGCTCCCGCCTCGACGACCGTGAGGCCGACCGTCCGCACCGTCACGCAGGCTCCGCCGGCGCGCACGATGCCGCCGACCCCGCGTGTGGTCGTGTCTCCCGAAGACGTCGTCTCGGTTCCGCTCTCGAAGCCTCCGACCGATCCGTGGGCGGAGAGCGGAGGCAACACCGTCGCCTCGTACGACTCGGTGTTCGAGCACCGTGCGCCGACGCATCCTCCGACGTTCGGCCAACCTCCCGAGGAGCTCGCGCGCCTCTTGGCGATGCGGCAGGACAGATCGTTTCCGTTGGTCAACCAGCTCCTCGTCGCGGGCCTCACGGCTGCGCTCGTCGTGGCCCTCGGCATCATCTTCCTGACCCGGAACGACGACTCCCGAGCCGTCGCCGCGGCCCCGCCTGCGCCCCAAGGCGCCCCCGAGCAGCCGGTCAAGCAGCAGCCCCCGGCTCAGCCGTTGCCCCAGCCCATCCCGACGGCCGCGCCGGCGCCGCCGCTGCCCAAGACGACGCCCGCCCATACGCCGCAGATGCCCGATCCTTCGGAGCTCTCGGATCAGCTGGGGTACTTGCAGGTCAAAGGGCCGGTCGACGCGGACGTCTACCTGAGCGGTCGCCGCAAGGGCCCGACCAACGAGCCCTTGCTCGTCCCGTGCGGGCGCTTCTTCATGCGGCTCGCACGCCAGGGCACGACCGGTCCCTTCCCGGAGTGGCTGACGCGCGGCGAGACGGCCTTCGTCGCTTGCAAGTCGTCGACCGTGCTGACCGCAAAGCTCATCGCAGAGGAAGCGGGTCCTCCCCTCCCCCGACCGCGCCGCGGCTTCTTGTGATCAGGGCTTCTTCTGGAGCTCTTCGAGCTCGAGAAACGCCGCTTTGACTCGCGGGTCTTCGGGATCGATCGCCTTGGCCTTCTCGAAGGCGGCGCGGGCCTCAGAGAGCTTCTTTCGCTTCGCGTGCAGGTTGCCGAGGTTGATCCAGGCCGACACCAGCTTCTCGTCGACCTTGAGCGCCTCTTCGTAGAGGGCCTGCGCCTTGTCGTGCTCGCCTTTTTGGTCGCGCGCGTAGCCGAGGTTCTGAAGCACCGCGGCGTTCTGCGGCGCCAGCTTCCGGGCCTTCTCGAGCTCGACGATCGCTTCATCGAAGCGCGCTTCGAAGAGGAGGGCGGAGCCGAGATCGTTGAGCGTACCGGGATCGTTCGGAGCGAGCTGGTTCGCCTTGCGATAGGTGCCGATCGCCTCCGCCACCCGGCCGAGCAGCATCTGCGCAGTCCCGAGGTTGGCGAACCTCGGGGCCGACTTCGGATCGAGCTCCGACGCGCGCGTCAGCGCCTTCACTGCGCCTTCTTTGTCGCCTTTTGCGAGGAGGCACACACCTAGCGACGAGAACGCCTCGGCGTCGGAGGGCTCGAGCTCGACCGCCTTCTGGAGCGAGCCGTGGGCTTCGTCGGCTTTGCCGAGCACCAACAGCGCTCGGCCCAGCTCGAGGTGAGCGGGACCGTATTTGTCGTCGAGCTTCACCGCTTTCTTCAGCTCTTGGATCATTCCCTTGAGCGTCGGGCTGGTCGGCGCGCCGCCGAAGTCGGTCGGGATGTCCTCTTTCGCGAGGCGCGCGCGCACGAAGCCGACGATGCCAGCCGGATCCTTGGGCGCGGCCTGCGATGCCTTCTTGTACGCGGCCTCGGCGCCCTTGAAGTCACCCTGGTCGTAGAGCTTGTCGCCTTCTGCGAGCGAGGCGTCCTGCTTGCTGCCGTCGCCGCGAGCCAGCGGCTTGGGCTTCGTGGGCGGTGCAGGCTCGGCGACCGGCGGCACCTCGGGCGCGGCGCTGCTCGCCGCGGGCGGAGCCGATGACGGCAGAGGCACCGTCCACGGGTTGGTGTGGATCGGCGCCGTCGGCTGCGCCGTCACCGGCGGCGGCGGATCGCCGCACGCCGCAGCCGACAGCACCAACAAGAGTGCCCCCGTGGCTCTCATGGGCGGTACGGCACCACGGAGTGCTCGCTCCCGTCGTAGCGGAGCATCACCGACTTCTGATCGAGCTTCGTGGTGATCGCGACCGGGCGCTTCCAAGCGCGAACGAGAGCCTGGAGCGTCTCTTTTGCGTAGTCCTGACGGAGGTCGTGTCCCATGTGCTCGTGAGACAAGAGGAGCTCGCCGCGGTTTCCGTAGTTCGCGTCGACGACGACGATCACCGGATCGCCGAAGTTCGTCAGCTGGAAGAGCAGCTTCTCTTTGATTTCGCGAAACTGCCGGCTCTCGATCTCGTACCTGTCGTTCCGGCCCGAGAAGCCGAACGTGTAGAGCTTCTGCTGGATGCAGAACTCCGGGGTGAGAAACTCGTCGATGAAGGTGACGTCGTTGTAGAGCGAGCGAACTTCGAACACCTTCTTGCGGCCGAGACCGAGCTTCATGTCCCAGTTCCGCTTCTCGTCCAGGTCGTCGCAGTCCTCCCACTCCTTGCCGAACTGGCCCTTGTTCCAGCGGTCCTCGACGTGGCGGTACAGCTCGACGCCGATCTTGTACGGGTTGAAGCGACCCGGGGCGGTCGCCATGACACCTGCGTTAGCATCCGCGTAGTCGATGATCTCCGACGCATCGAGGATCTTCTCGGTCATCATCCGCGAGTGCCAGAAGCTGGCCCAACCTTCGTTCATTACCTTCGTCTGCCGCTGCGGCACGAAGTAGTAGGCCTCGTCGCGAATCACCTCGAGGACGTCGCGCTCCCAGCGCTCGAGGGGCGCGTGGTCGAGGAGGAACTTGAGCACGTCGCGCTCGGGGCGGCCGGGCACCTTCTTCTCGCCCTTCTGCGCCTCGAGCTTCTTCTTCTGCTCCTCCATGTATTCGCGTGGGTTGATGAAGTCGTCCATGTACTCCTTGGCCAGGAGCTTCGGCACGACCACCGCGGCATTCTCTTCCTCTTCGGTCTCGACCTTGGGCTTGCCGCTGAAGGGCGCCCACGGGTCGATCAGGTTCTCGAGCGAGAGGCAGTTGTCGAGGAATGCTTCGACCTTGTTGATGCCGTGGCGCTCGATGTGGCGGGCGACCCGGCTGCCGTGGTTCGCCATCTTGTCGATCCAGCGGCGGTCGGGATCGGCACCCTCGCGCTTCTTGAGCGGGTCGAGGATCGGCCGCGGCGCGTCCAGATCGGTGGCCTTGAAGCAGAAGTTGTTCTTGAAGAAGTCGACGTGCCCGAGCACGTGAGCCATCACGAGCTTCTGCTCGGTGAGGCTGTTGCCCTCCAGGAGGTAGGCGTACGAGGGGTTGTTGTTGATGACCATCTCGTAAATCTTCGAGAGGCCGTACTCGTAGCTCTTGGCGAGCTGCTCGTACTCCATCCCGAAGCGCCAGTGCGGGTACCGGCTCGGAAAGCCGCCGTACGCCGCGATTTCGTTCATCTGGTCGTACTTGAGGATCTCGAAGATGGTCGGAAAGAAGTCGAGGCCGTAGCCGCGCGCGATCGATTCGATGCGCTCCTGCTCTGCGCGTAGGTACCGCGGCAACGCCGTGTTCAACGCGAACTTGCTCATGCGCGGCTATTTCCCTTTTCCGAGGAAGTCTTTGATGCTCCCAACGATCGCGTCCTTGTCTCGGATCTCGCTCGTGGTCACGCGATCGTCGCCTTTGAAGTTCTCGCGAAGGTCTTTGATGAACTGCCCGGAGCCGTACGGGCTCTCGACCTGGCCGTAGGCGAACATGTTGGCGGCCGGCAGGATGTCCTTCTTCAGGATCTCGACGCAAGCGAGGGTGTCGTCCATCGACCAGTTGTCGCCGTCGGAGAAGTGGAACGGATAGATGTTCCACTCGTCGGCCGGATACTCGTCGTGGATGATCTGCGCGCAGAGCTTGTACGCGCTGGAGATCATCGTGCCGCCCGACTCACGCGTGTGAAAGAACGTGTCTCGATCGACCTCACGGGCGACGGCGTCGTGAATGATGAAGCGCGACTCCAGGCCCTTGTAGTGCCGCGTGAGCCACGCATCGATCCAGAAGGACTCGATCCGCACGATCTCCTTCTGCTCGTCCCCCATCGAGCCTGACACGTCCATCATGTAGATGATGACCGCATTCGCAACCGGCTCGTTGATCGTCTTCCAAGAGCGGTAGCGCTTGTCGTCCGGAACTGGCACAACGACTGGGCGATCGGGGCGAAATGTCCCACTCGCAATCATGCGCTTCAGCGCTTCACGGTACGTCCGCTTGAAGTGACGGAGCGACTCGGGACCGACCCGGCGGATGCCCGAGTAACGATCATGTGCGTTCGAGATCTTGCTCTTGCCGCGATCCTCGATGTTGGGAAGCTCGAGCTCTTCACCGAGGATATCGGCGAGCTCGTCGAGCGTGATGTCCACCTCGAGAACGTGCTCGCCCGCGTCTTTGCCTGCTTGGCCCTGGCCGTCGCCCTGTTGGTCGGACCCGCCCACGGGATCGCCGGGGTTGCCGTCGCCTTGAGCGACCCCGCCCGTCTGCTTGTCCCCAAACTTGAAGCGCGGAATGTCGATCTGGGGGATCGGAATCGAGACGACGTCCTTTCCCTTGCGACCGACGAGCTCTCCCGTCGAGATGTACTTGCGGAGGTTCTGGCGCACCTTTCCGCGCACGATCTGACGGAACCGGCCGTGGTCCTGGTCGATCTTCACCGTGGCCCGAAGATAGCAGGTAGAGTTAGTTTGGGCTTCCCCCCTTTGGAGACCGAGTGAGCGCGAGAAGGAAACTAGCAAGGCTGTTGGACGGCGTCGGCGTCGTTGGGGCGTTGCTACGCTTGCGAGGCGTCGTCGGCCTGCCGTGGCTCACGAGCCTCTGCTACCACCGCACGGCGGAGCCGGTTCAGAACGGCGGCCTCGACGGCGCGTTGGCCGATGCTACGCCGGCGCAGTTCGACCAACAGCTGGCGTTCCTGGCGCAGTACTTCAGCTTCGTCGGGATCGACGACATCGTCGCGTTCTTGAAGGACGGGAAGAAGCTCCCCAAAAATCCCGTCTTCCTCAGCTTCGATGATGGATACCGCGAGTGTTTGACGGTCGCGCTCCCGATCCTCGAGCGCCACGGGGCGCGCGCGACGTTCTTCATCCCGACCGAGTTCATCGAACGCCGCCGCCTCTTCTGGTGGGATCGCATCGCGCTCGCCGTCCAGAACGCGAACCGATCCGAGATCGCGCTGGAGTACCCGAAGCCGCTCAAGCTCGATCTGTCGAGCTCGGCCGAGGACGCGAAGTCGCAGCTCATCCAGATCGTGAAGAAGACGAAGCGACTCGACGTCGAGCGGTTCCTCCGCGATCTCGAGCGTGCCTGCGGTCGCACGCTCACCCCCGACGCCGAACGAAGGATCGTCGACGAGTCGCTCATGACCTGGGCCGAGGTGGCGAAGCTGGCGCGAGCCGGCATGGACATCGGCTCGCACACGCGCACGCATCGCGTCCTGCAGACGCTCGATCCCGCAGAGCACGAGGCGGAGCTGCTCGGCTCGCGACGCGAGCTCGAGGAACGTCTCGGCGCCCCGGTCCGCTCGATCGCCTACCCCGTCGGGTACTCGCTGGGGGGCGAGCCGACGCTGCGGGCTGCCGTGGCGCGGGCTGGATACGATGTCGGCTTCACTTGCCGCGCCGGGGTCATGCCCACGTTCGGAAGGCCGGACGCGCTCGATGTCCCTCGATTTTTGATGGATACGTCGTACGACGCCCAACACTTCTCGGCGTTCGCCAGCGTCCCCGGCCTCGCGCCGAGGACCTCGATCGATCTGGGCTGACCGCCTCGGCGACCGTTCGACAATGAGGGCGAGGCACGGGCCTCGTGATAACCTCTCCGCCCGTGAGCTTCTTGCGCGCTTGTTCGGGCCTGCTCTTCGGCTTGGGGTCGTACGCCGCTTTCGCGGGCTGTAGCAGCGATCCGCAGATCAGCTTCGGCGGTGGCGGTTCGGGCGGCGCGGGTACCGCGCAGGTAGGACCGTCGACAGGCACCGGCTGCAAGGCGAGCGGTGCGTGCGCGGCCGCGGGCGAGTGCTGCTCCGGGCAGTGCCAGAGCGGCCAGTGCGTCGCGTCCTGCCTCGACGCCGGATCGATCTGCGACTTCGGCACGTCGTGCTGCTCGGGGGCGTGCGTCCAAGGCCAGTGCGCGATGGCGACGTGCAAGAACGCCGGCGACGTCTGCCAAGCGCCCGCCGACTGCTGCTCCGGCTCCTGCGCCAACGGCACCTGCACGACCGCGTGCTCGCCCGACGGCGCGATGTGCGCCGGGCCCTCGAACTGCTGCTCCGGCATCTGCAACGGCGGGGTATGCGCCACGACGTGCAAGCCGGGCGGCTCGCCCTGCGGAGGAAACACCGAGTGCTGCTCGATGCTCTGCGAAGCCGGCACGTGCTCCACTGCTTGTAAGACCAATGGCCAGCCGTGCACCTCGGCGGGCGAATGCTGCATCGGCGCCTGTGACCACGGCCTCTGCGGCAACAACTCCGGCTGTGCGCACGACGCGTGCGTGAGCGGCGCGGCCCTCTCCGCCGGGTGCAGCCCCTGCGTCATGTCGGTCTGCGCCATGCTCCCCGCCTGCTGCACGTCCAGCTGGAACGCCGTCTGTATCGGCGCCGTCGCTTCCGCCTGCGGCCAGGGTTGCTAGCTGTAAGTCGCCGCTAGGGTGTACGATCGGCGCCGTGCCGATCCGCATCCTCGCATTGATGCTTTCCTTGTGCGTCCTCTGCGCGCTCCCCCTCGGATGCGGAGCGCGCGACTCCCTCGTGGCCCCGCTCGGCGACGGCGAGGGAGCCTCCGCCGGAGGCGGAGGAGGACAGAACTGTCAGGGTGATGGGCTCCCCTGCCAATCGGCGGCCGCCTGTTGCAGCAACATCTGCGAAGCCGGCACGTGCGGACCATCGGCTTGTCTCGGCGACGGCGACGCCTGTCAGTCGGGCGCGTCGTGCTGTAGCGGCTCGTGCTCGGGCGGCGTCTGCCAGCCGGCGACGTGCAACCAGCCAGGCGAGCCGTGCGCGGCCCCCTTCGAGTGCTGCTCGGGCGCCTGCGGCCCCGAGGGCGTGTGCCTCGGAACCTGTCTCACGACCGGCTCGATGTGCTCTACCAGCCAGCAATGTTGCTCGCTGACCTGCGCCGGCAACGTCTGCATCGACGGCTGCGTGCCCGAGGGCAGCGCGTGCAACGTCTCGACCCAATGCTGCACCGGCAACTGCCAAGGCGGCGTCTGCGCTCCGGCGTGTCTGCCCTCCGGCTTCAACTGCAACTTCCCCGGAGAGTGCTGCAGCCAACAGTGCAATGGCGGCATCTGCGACGGCTGCTTGCCGAACGGAACGATCTGCGCCGACGCCGGCGATTGCTGCACGGGCATCTGCTCGCAGGGCATCTGCGGCGGCCCGTGCGTGCCCGACTTCGGGTTCTGCAACTTCCCGGACGAATGCTGCAACGGCAACTGCATCGGCGGCGTCTGCCAACCGCTGTGCCAACAGGACGGCGCGATGTGCAGCCTCGGCAGCGAATGCTGCAGCGGCGTCTGCGACGGCGGGTTCTGCGGCATCGGGATGTGCAACCACGGCCAGTGCGAAGAGGGCGACAAGCTGAGCCCGTCGTGCAACGCGTGCGCGGCGATCATCTGCCAATTCGATCCCTTCTGCTGCCAGTCCTTCTGGGACAGCCTCTGCGTCAGCGAAGCGCAGCAGAACTGCGGCTGCGCGATGTGCTCGCAGAACGGAACGATGTGCTCGACGGGCGCCGAGTGCTGCAGCGGCTCGTGCAACATGGGCGTTTGCGGTCCGCCGCCCCCGCCCTGCCCACACGACGTCTGCGTCGAGGGCGTTGCGCTCGGCCCGCAATGCGGCGCCTGCGTCCAGCAGGTGTGCAACGCAGATCCGTTCTGCTGCTCGAGCTCGTGGGACGCCATCTGCGTCTCCGAGGCCGAGCAGCTCTGCGGCGCGATGTGCAACCAGTGCACGCCGCTCGGCGGTCCGTGCATGACGGGTCCCGATTGCTGCACCGGAACCTGCATCGGCGGGATCTGCCAGAACGCCTGCACGCCCGACGGCGGCATGTGCGGCTCGTCGTTCGAGTGCTGCAGCGGCAGCTGCTCGGGCGGCATCTGCCAACCCGAGTGTCAACCGGACGGCGCGATGTGCGGGAGCGATCCCGAGTGCTGCAGCGGCGACTGCATCGGCGGCACCTGCGGGTTCACCGAGTGCCCGTCCGACGGATCGGAGTGCAACGACTGCATCGCGCAGAACTGCTGCAGCGAGGTGCTCGACTGCTTCGGGAGCGGCGACTGCATCGACGACGTCACCTGCTTCTTCGGTTGCATCGGCAACCAGGGGCCGGTCGCGTGCCTCTTGCAGTGCGTGCAGAGCCCGCAGGCCTTCCAGGTCTTGATCTGCGTCGGCCAGAACTGCGGCCCCGGCACCTGCTTCTAGCCATGATTGGCGGCGCGCGGATCGGCCTCCAGCCCGAACCAAGCGACGACGTTGTCTCCGAGGTACGCCGGGCCCATCGCGAGGCCCGGCGCGATCAATCGGAGCTCGTCGCGCAGCCCCTTGAGGGGCCACGGCGCGTCGTCGTAGCGGAGCACGAGCGCAGGTCCGGCATCGAGGCGTGAGGCGCCGCGCTCGACCTTGAAGCGGAGCGCCTCGCGGCCCCCGAAGCGGTTGGCGCCGGCGATCCCCCCGTGGTCGAACACGATGCCGTCCCACACGCCGAACAGCCTCGAGAGCGCGCGAACGCCGGGCCTGAGCGCGAGGTGAAGCGCCTCGGTGCCGCCGACGGCGAGGAGGAGGCCTCGCGGGAGCTCGCCGAGCTCTTCGGGCTCGACCGCCGCACCCCGAAGGAAAACCTCGGCCAACGTGTCGACGTGAGCCCCGACCAGGCCGTCGAGCGTCGAGACCACCGTCGCGATGCGGGCGTGAAGACCTCGGCTTTCAGCAGACAAGATCCTTCTCGTGGCAGCCCGCGCGGCTCGAGTCAACCTGGTTGTATCGCGCGCAATGTGCGACGCTGCCCGTGACCTCGTGGGTTCGCAAGGGCAGAGCGCAGCGTCGTCGGGGGCGGGCCATGCTCGCTCCCATCAGATCCTCGCCGCCGGGGCCGATCCGACGATCCTCGAATCCATCCGGACGCGGCTCGCCGATCGGGGCCACGCGATCGAGCTCATCGCCGGCGCCGCGGAGTGCATCCGCCGCTTCGCGGCAGAGGGTGCCGACCTCGTCATCCTCTGTCTGCCCCTCGGCAGCGGCAGCGGCGGCGACGTCGTCCGCTCCCTCCGGGAGGTCGACCCGCGGGTCACGATCGTAATCACCGGTCACGACGAGCAGATCCCCTCGGCGGCTGAAGCGTTCAACCTGGATGCCTTCGAGTACATCGAGGATCCGACCAAGGAGATGAACGACCTCCTGGCCGCCGTCGGCGGCGCCCTCGGCTCGCGTCGGGGCGACGCCCAGCTTCGGTACTTGAAGCAACGCGACGCGTCGGGGTCGAGCTGGTCGACGCTCGTCGGCAACTCGACCGAGATGCGTGAGGTCGTCGACGTGCTCCGCCGCGTGGCCGAGCGGACGACCCGCGGCTCTGCTCCGACAATCCTCATCCGAGGAGAGACCGGAACGGGCAAGGGTCTCTTGGCGAAGTGCTCCCACTACAACGGCGTGCGCCGAAACCACGCCTTCGTCGAGCTCAACTGCGCAGCGATCCCCGGGACGCTGCTCGAGTCCGAGCTCTTCGGATACGAGCGAGGGGCCTTCACCGACGCCCGCACCTCGCGCGCCGGCCTCTTCGAGACGGCCCACCTCGGAACCCTGTTCCTCGACGAGATCGGCAGCATGCCCGTCGACCTTCAGGCGAAGCTCCTGACGGCGATCGAGGAGAAGAAGATCCGGCGCCTCGGCGGCAGGCAGAGCGTGCTCGTCGACGTCCAGATCATCGCGGCGTCGCACGCGGACCTCAACGACAAGGTGAAAAACGGCCTCTTCCGAGCCGACCTCTACCACCGCCTCAACGTCGTCTCGGTCACCATCCCGCCGCTTCGCAAGCGGGGCCGGGACAAGCTGCTGCTCGCCGAGACGTTCATCGCTTCGATGTGCCGCGAGTACGGCATCCCGCTCCGCACGCTCGGAGACGAAGCGCGCGAGTACATCCTCGAATACAACTGGCCGGGCAACGTCCGCGAGCTCCGGAATCAGATCGAGCGCCTCCTGCTGCTCGGGAACGATGAGGTGATCGACCGGAGTCACTTCGAGAGGCAGAGCAACCTGCCCCCACCGCCTTCGGATCGTCCCGGGTTCAGCCTCATCCTCCCCGACGACGGCATCGGCCTCGAAGAGGTCGAGCGGGAGCTCATCCGAAGGGCGCTCGACCGCTTCGACGGCAACGTCTCGCGCGCGGCGCGCTACCTCAAGGTGACCCGCCAGACGCTCATCTACCGCATCAAGAAGCACCGCCTGAGCGGCGCCTGAGGCCTCGGGCAAGAGGACCTGCTAAGGTACGGCCGTGCCTTACCGGCCGCTCTCTCTCGCGCTCGCCCTCGTGGCGCTTTGCGGCTGCGACAACGTCGAGCCGCGTCCGTTCGCGCCCGGCCAGGGCCAGGACCCGAACGCCTCCGGCGTGCCGTACCCGTCAGGACCGTACGGCGTCGAGATCGGATCGGTGATCGGCAACTACGCGTTCCGAGGCATGGTGAACCCCGCGGTCGACACGACCTTCGTCGAGCTCCAGCTTGCCGACTTCTACAACCCCACCGGCCAGGGCTCGTTCGCGGCTGAATCCGTCTACGGCGAGAGGCCGAAGCCGCTGGCGCTCTGGATCAACATCTCGGCGGTGTGGTGCGGGCCCTGCCAGTTCGAGAGCGAAGAGATCCTCCCCGAAGAGCACGCGAGGTTCGCACCGCAGGGCGCCGAGCTCATGGTGCTGCTCGCGGACGGCGCCACCGTCGGCAAGCCGGCGACCGAGAACAACCTCCTCACCTGGACGTCGAGCTACGGCACCGCGTGGCCCGCGGTGATCGATCCGACGTACAAGCTCGCGTCGCTCTTTCAGTCGAGCGCGTACCCCATCAACATCGTCATCGACACGATGACGATGCAGATCGCGGCGGTCGGCACCGGCCTCCCGACCGAAGAGAGCGCGTTCTTCGTCGCGCTCGAAGACGTGCTCGCCGACTGATTTGAAGCGGACGACGATCAGGCTTCGCAGACCTCGATCGGCCAGCGGAAGAGCTTCCGGTGGACGAGCGGGTAGAGCGCCGATCCGATGACGAGGCCCACGAGCGTGAAGCCGGCGATGAGCTTGCCCTCACCGAGCTGAACCAGCGCGCCCGAAGGACACGCGCCGGTCAGCGCCCAACCGACACCGAACAGGACGCCGCCAGGAATCGTGCCGGGATGGAACGGCCGCCGCGTGATCCGGGTGCCGCGCGCGAGCAAGAGAAAGCCCACCATCGAGAATGCCACGCCGCCGCAGAACGTCAGAAAGAGCCGCAGGTCGGCGAACGTGAACATCTTGTGGACCTCTTCGAAGTCCGTGAACCCCATGCACGAGAACGCGAAGCCGAACGCGACGCCGAGGAGCGCCATGCGCAGGAACGGAGGGCGGCCCATCAGAACATCCCTTTCATGAACTTCTCGAGGAGGAACGAGACGCCGACCGCGGCGCCGAAGAAGGCGGCGGTGCCGATCAAGCTACCCGGCTGCAATCGCGAGCAACCCGAGAGGCCGTGACCCGAAGAGCAGCCGCCGCCCATGCGCGTACCAAAGCCGATGAGGATGCCCGCACCGAGCAATGCGAGCGCGGCATTGAGCGGAGAGCCGAACAGCGACGTGTGCGACGTGCCGAGGTCGGTCGTGAACTTGAAGTTGCCGCGGAGCGAGGTCGCGACGAGACCGCCGACGGCCATGCCGAGCAAGAAGACCAGGTGCGCCGTCCACGGCAGCGGCGTCCGCCCGCCGTTCGTCACGACGGGTCCAGCAGCGGCGCCCGTGTCTGCGGACGGGCCGAACTCTTCCATCGTCGCGGCGCGAAGCGCCGCTTCGAGCGCGACGGGATCGTCGAGCAGCGCCTGTCGTTTGAGCTCGTCGCGATCGCCGACGATGTCCGTCACGCGGCCGAGGCTGCCCGATGTTCCGATCGGAAAGCCGACGAGCTTCCAATAGCCGACGACGAGAACACCAAAGACGACGGAGCCCACGTACCAGGGCCACGACGTGAAATAGTCAGCCATGCATCATCATGCCTTTCGTGGGCCCTGCACCATCGGAAGGTGTTTGCCGTTCGGCAGCACCGTCGGCGCGACATGGCAGCCTTCGGCGGCGAGCTCGTAACGAACACAGCGTTCGTAGTCCGACTCGCAATAATTGATCTGCCAGACACGCAAGAAGGCTTGCGTCCCAAACAGCGGGAACAGCGGACAATCGGCCATTTTGGGGCAGGCCATACTTCAATCGTACAGAGCTTCACGCAGGGTTTGCACTATTCTTGGCGGTTCGGCTTAACCTAGAGATCGATGCGGATGCTTCTAGGACGGTCCTTGTTCGCGGTCGCCGTCTCCGCCGCCGTCCTCGTCGTGCCGCAGCGCGCCGAAGCGAACGGCCGGTACCCGGAGGCGAACCAGCTCGTCGTAGGGCCGACCAATCCTGACCGCATCCTCGTACGCGTGACCTTCGGGATGGTCGTCAGCCAGAACGGCGGGGCTGACTGGCGCTGGGTGTGCGAGCAGTCGATCGGCTTCAGCGACGTCTTCGATCCCCCGGTCGCGCTGCTTCAGGGCGAGGTCGTTCTCGCCGGGCTCCAGACCCGCCTCTCGCAGAGCGCCGATTTCGGATGCGGCTTCACCCCTGCCGAGCCGAGCCTGTTTTCGGACCGGTACGTCATCGACGTGACAGCAGAGCGAGCCGCGCCCCAGAACGGTTGGGCGGTCTCTACGAACGGCCTGGACGGCTCGCTCGATACGCAGGTCTTCTTCACGACCAACGCGGGCGTGAGCTGGGCGTCGGCCGGGCCACCCCTCGACCCCAATTTTCGGGCCGTGACGATCGACGTCGCCCCGTCCAATCCGAACCGCGTCTACGTCTCCGGCCTCATGGGGGTCGCGTACGAACCGGTCATGATGGTCTCCGACGACGCGGGGCAGACCTGGAGCGTTCGAGACAATCTGGGCGTCGACGGCGCCCCCTACATCGGCGCGATCGATCCCAATGACGAAGACCGCGTGTACGTGCGCGCCCCCGGCAACGACGTCGACACGCTCTATCTCAGCACCGACGGAGGAGCCTCGTTCCAATCGATCGTCGAAAGGCCGGGACGGATGCTCGGCTTCGCGCTCTCCCAGGACGGCTCCCGCATCGCGATCGGCGGGCCCACCTTCGGCATCGAGAGCGCGGACGCGTTCGACCTCCAGTTCACGCAGCGGTCGACCGCGAGCGCGCGCTGCCTCACCTTCCACGGGCCGGGTCTCTTCGTCTGCGGAGACGAGGCGCAAGACGGCTTCACCGTCGGCACGTCGACCGACGAGGGGGCCACCATCACGCCGCTCTTCAACCTGGCCGAGCTGCTCCCTCTCGAGTGCGAGCCCACGGCGTCCACCTGCGACGACTTCTGGCCCGGCACACAGAGCCTCTTGGGACTCGATCCTGCTACGTCGGCGGGCGCCACGACCACGACGTCCGGCGGTGGCGACGGCGACGAGAGCGGCGACGGATGCGGATGCGAAACAGGGGGCCCGCAGACGCGGACCCCCTGGCTCTTTGCCGTCGCGGCGCTTCTGGCTGCCCGCTACGTCAATCGTCGCACTCGTGATCGACCTTCGTCCGCCTGAGCTCGATGGCGTGGGCGTCGGCGCGCTGCACTCCATTGGAGTCCACGTTGCTGATCGTCAAGAGGTGCTGGAACTCGCCCTTCTTGCCGTTGCTCTTGGTCTTGACGATGGCGAGGCCCGGGACGTCGCCGGTCGAAGCGTGCGGATCGCCCGACAGCGGCACCGGCCCGCGCAGCGAGATGAACATGTACTTGCCGTTCGGCGAGAGCTTGCTCAAGTCCGGGGCCGCGTCGAACGTGAGATCGCCGTTCAGATCGATCGTGCCCGCATGCTGGTTGTTGCTCGTCTTGATGACCTGGATCTCGCCGTTCGTGCGGTCGTTGAACCAGATGTACTTGCCGCCTTTGGTGAGCGTCGCGCCGTGACCGTCGACGTCGAAGAGCGTGTCGTCGACGCTGAAGACGACCTCACGCGCAGGGACGTTCGGGGGGTTTGCCGCG
>JBGTSH010000217.1:0-17828 GCA_041940405.1 Polyangiaceae bacterium | reverse complement strand
CGATCTCGTCGAGCAGCAGCGTGCCGCGGTCGGCGGCGCGGAAGAAGCCGGGCTCGTCACGGACGGCGCCGCTGAACGCGCCCTTCACGTGACCGAAGAGCTGCGCTTCGACGATCTGCTGCGGGAGCGCCGCGCAGTTCACCGCGAGGCACGCGCCCGGGCGCCCCGAGCGTTCATGGACCGCGCGAGCCACCACTTCTTTTCCGGCGCCCGTCTCGCCGAGCAAGATGAGCGGCAACGTCGTGCTGGCGACCCGCTCGAGCTTGCCGAGGTCGCGAGCGAACGGACCGCTCGTGGTGACGAAAGGCCAGCTCGCTCTCGTCAGGGCGGCGTCCGGCACCACCGTGAGCAGCGTGTGTCCGACGCGAATCGGCGCGTTGGGTAGCAGCGTCTCCTCGCCCTCGAGGCGCCGGTCGGCGACGAACGTTCCGTTGGTCGATCCGTCGTCCCGAAGGATCGCGTGAGACCCGTCGATGATGATGGTTGCGTGGGTCGACGAGACCTTGCGATCGGGTAGCGACAGCCGGAGCGCACGGGGCGAGGCGCTGAGGACGTCGATCTGGCGATGCTCGCCGCGGCCGATGGTTACGGATTTCACCCCGTCGAGCGGGACGACGAAGCCGCCGTCGGCTACGTGCTCGCCGTCGATGACGACGACGAGCGCGCGGCGCCCGCCCTGAGACGACAGGCGATCGCCCGTAGGCTCTGTCTCGGAGGTGACCGTCGACTCGGTCCGGTGCTCGAGTTTGCTTTTGCCCACGCCGCCTCGGAGCCGAAAGCTTTCGCGCTCCATGACGCAGCCGTCAACTGTGCGCTTCGGGGGCCGGATGGATCCTGAGCCCCCGCAGCTGCAGATCGAACGACCCTTCGAGCGCCGGGATGATGCCGTCGTGCGAGACGAACCCTCCGATCCATGAGAAGAGCGCGAAGAAGTAGAGCGCGAAGAGGTTTCTCGCGACCGCTATCGAGCTCACGTCATCGTCGACCTCGCCCCGTGCTTTGCCCGACTCGACGAGCGCGGCGAGCCTGCCCAAAAACTCGAAGGTGAGGGCGTTCACGCGCTCGGCGTTCGGTCCGGTGGCGCCGGGCAGGTGCTTGATGAAAGGCGCGGCGAGCTCGGGCGCCTTGCCGTACATCGCGATCAGCTCGCCGAAGACGTGAAGGATCTGCGTGCGGAGCGGCGCGTCCCCGGGGATCGTCGCGAACGCGCTCGCCGTCGCCTCTCCGAGGAGGTCGTGCATGACCAGGCAGAGCAGGTCGACCTTGTCCTTCGCGTGAACGAACACGGTGCCGGTGGCTATCTCGGCGCGCTCCGCCACGGCCTTCGTCGTGGTCGCGTCGAAGCCGGCGGACGAGAACAGCTCGAACGCCGCCTTTCTGACCCTCTCTCGGGTCGCGAGCTTTTGCAGTTCACGGGGACTTGACACCCTGCCACGAGCTCCTATCTCAATGACTATAGTCAGTGACTGCAGTCAGTCTACTCCCGCCGCAAAAAACGCAAGGAGACTCCAATGGTTACCGTGTCTTACGACCCCTCGATGACGATGCGCCAGGCCCGAGACAAGTACTTCGCAGAGAACGGGTTTGGTGAGGACGGCGGGTACGGGGACGCGTGGGTCGACTTCAAGCTGGGCCCCTTGCCCTTCCCGTTCCCCAACCTGCCTGCGCGCGTGCGCGCGGTAAAGATCCACGACCTTCATCACATTCTGACGGGCTACGACACGAACACGACGGGCGAGTTCGAGATCGCGGCGTGGGAGGTCGGTGCCGGCTGCCGCGACTTCGCAGCTGCGTGGGTCCTCAACCTCGGCGGCATGGCCGGCGGCTTCCTCGTCGCGCCGCGGCGGACGTTCCGCGCGTTCGTGCGCGGGCGCCGCACGCAGAGCCTCTACGATCGTCCGCTCGAGTCGATGCTCGATCGCACGGTCGCCGAGATGCGAAGAGAAACGAACGCGGACGCGCCGCCCGCGCCGGCGAGCGCGAGCGACGTCGCGCTCTTCGCTGCATCGACGGCGGTCGGCCTAGCGATTGGCGTCTTGTTCCTCGCCATCGGGGCCGTGCTCGCTCCCATCGCGCTCGCGGCGGGCTTCGTCAGGAAGAAGTCGGCCGCGCCTGCATGAGCGTGGCGACCATCAGCCCGCGCTCCGAGCGAACCGCTCTGCCTCGCGCCGAACACCCTCGAGCGCGCGCATGCGGGGCCTCCACCCGAGGATGCGCACGGCTTTCGACGCGTCATAGACGACGTCGCGGGTGAGCACCTTCACCACGAAGGGCGTGAGCGGCGGCGGTCCGCCCGCCCGCGCCGCGCGGAACGCGCCGAGCGCGATGTGACCGAGCGGCAGTGCTACCGAATAGGGAAGCGAGCGGGTCGGCCGCGGCGCGCCGATCGCGTCGGCGATCGTGCTCGCGACCTCGACCACGGAAGGCGGTCGTCCATCCACTTCGTCCATCACGTTGAAGGCGTGGCCGGGAGCGTCGGAGCTCGTGGCTGCGCGAAGGACGACGTCGACGACGTGATCGACCCACACGACGTTGAGCGGGGCTCTGCCGCCGTCGATCAAGATGAAGCGCTTCTTCCTCAGCGCGGTCGCGGCGCGGGGCATGAAGTTCCGGTCGTACGGCCCGTAGATGATCGGCGGCCGCACCGCCGCGACCTCGAGACCGCGCTCGCGACCGAAGGCGAAGGCGGCTCGCTCGGAGTCGACCTTGGTGTCGTCGTACGGAACGCCGGCGTGCTTCGTCGGCCACGTCTCGTCGACGCGGCCGCGATCCGGGCGGCCGTACACGGCCGTCGAAGAGAGATGCACGAAGCGCCTGACACCACTGTCATGCGCCGCGGCCAGCACGCGCAGTGTGCCGCCGACGTTGACCCGCACGAATTGCTCCATCGGGCCCCAGTCGCCGACGTGCGCGGCCATGTGGAGGACGGCGTCCGCGCCCCGGGTGAGCGTCGCGAGCGCCGACGCATCATCCAGATCGCCGCGGACCAGATCGACACCGAGCGCGGCGAGCGTCTTCGCCTCTCTCTTCTCTGGGTCGCGGACGAGCCCGACCACGCGGTGGCCTGCTTCGATGGCGATCTTGGCGAGGCGCAGCCCCACCCCGCTCGTCGCACCCGTCAGGGCGAACCTTCGCGAGAGGCTCACGGCAGCTCGACCTTCACCGGAAGGCTCGCGTCCGGGCTCGACTCGCCGTTGCCGAGCTGGCCGAAGGCGTTCGAGCCCCAGCAGTAGATCTCGGTGGGGGACGCGTACGCGCAGCTGTGCACGCTGCCGCTGCCGACGGCGACGATCCCCGAGAGGCCGGTGCTCGCGGGGAGCGCCGTAGATCCGCCCGGCGTGCCGAGCTGCCCGCTGAAGTTGTCGCCCCAGCAGAAGACGTCGTCGGAAAAGAGCGCGCAGGTGTGCGTCGTGCCGGGCGCGATCCCGTTGATGAGACCGTCGGGCGCTCCCTGCACAGGTTGCGGAAGCTCCTGATCGCTGATGAAGCCCAAGCCGAGCTGGCCGGTGGAGTTGTCGCCCCAGCAGAAGGGCGAGCCGCCGATCAGCGCGCACGTATGGCGTCCCGGACCGGCGGCGACCGCCCTCGCCTCGAGCCCGAAGAGACCGTCGGGGACTTCGGGCGAGAAGATGGCGCTCGGACCAGGGATGCCGCACTCGCCGTCGTCGTTGGCGCCCATGCAGGCCACGAGACCGCGAGCCGTGATGTAACACGTGTGAAAGCTGCCCGCGGCGACCCCTCGGACACCATCGTCGACGAGGAATGGCTCCGTCAGCGGCCCGCCGGGAATGCTGCACTGCCCGAGCGCAGTCGCCCCCCAGCAATAGAGCGTGTCGTCGCGACCGATCGCACAGGAGTGCTGCTCGCCGAGGGCGACCGCGGTGATCGGTCCGGGCACGTCGACCTCGATCGGGGCGAGGACGTCCTCCGGTCCGACGAGCCCGATTTGAAAGTCTTCATTGTCGCCCCAGCAGAACAGCCTGCCGTCCTCGAGGACCGCACACGTGTGATTGGTGCCTGCCGCGAGCAGCGTCGCCCTCCCGTCGAGAGGAACCCGAAGCGGCAACTCGGACTGGCCCTCGAAGGTCATCACGCCCAGCTGACCGCTACCGTTGCGCCCCCAGCAAAAGACCCGGCCCGCCTTCGTCCGTACGCAAGAGTGGCCGCCGCCGAGCGCTACCTGCTCGACGCCGCCGACACCGCTGCCGCCCTCACCTTCGCCACCGCCGCCGGTGCTCCCGGCACCGTCACCTCCGCTGCCGTCGTCGCCGTCGACGGGCAGCCCCGTCCGCGCTCCACAGGCGAACAGCAGCACGAGCGTTGCCGCGAAAGCCAAGCGAACCATGAGACAAGACGTACCACGAGCGCCGGTGGTAGAAACTAGGTGCATGCAGCCCCTCATCGCTCGAGAGCTCGAAGACTACGTCTTCGCGCACACCAAGGCTCCTCATAGCCTCTTCGAAGAGCTCCGCGAGGTGACGTACGAGAGCATGCAGAGGCCGACGATGCAGGTCGGCCGCGTCGAGGGCGCGCTCCTCAGGAACCTGGTGGCCATGAGCGGCGCCAAGCGCATCCTCGAGATCGGGACCTTCACCGGATACTCCGCGCTCTCGATGGCCGAGGCGCTCCCCCCCGACGGTCGCCTGACCACCTGCGACATCGATCCTCAGGCCGTCGCGATCGCGCAGCGCTTCTTCAACAAGAGCCCCCACGGCGGGAAGATCACCATCCGCCTGGGCGACGCGCTCGACTACGTGAAGTCGCTCACCGAAGCCGACGAGCTCGACCTCGTCTTCCTCGACGCCGACAAGGCTCGGTACGCCGACTACTACGAGGCCGTGCTCCCTCGCCTCCGTACAGGCGGGCTGGTCGTGGCCGACAACACGCTGTGGAGCGGGCGCGTGCTCGATCCCAAGAGCGACGACGACAAGGGCATCGCCCGCTTCAACGACCTCGTCGTCAATGATCCGCGCGTGGACTGCGTGCTGCTCGCCGTCCGCGACGGCGTGATGTTGGCGAGGAAGCTCTGATGCTCCTCGCGATCGACGTCGGCAACACGAACATCAGCTTCGGTGTGATCGAAGGTGGCAAGCTCCTCCATCATCTGCGCTGCGAATGCGCGCGCCAGCGAACCGCCGACGAGTACACCATCCTGGTGCGCCAGATGATGCAGCTTCACGGCATCGACCACACTCGCATCAGGGGCGCGATCATCGCGAGCGTCGTGCCGACCCTCACCGAAACGATGGCCCAGGTGATCCGAAAGGGCTTCGGTCGCGACCCGCTGGTCGTCGGGCCGGGGATCAAGACGGGGATGCCGATCCTCTACGAGGACCCGCGTGAGGTCGGAGCTGACAGAATCGTCAACGCCGTCGCCGGCTTCGATTGGGCGAAGGACGCGGTGATCGTCGTCGATTTCGGGACTGCGACGACGTTCGACTGCGTGAGCAAGAAGGGCGAGTACCTCGGCGGCGTGATCGTGCCTGGCGTGCAGATCAGCACCGACGCGCTCGTGGCCCGCGCGGCGCGCCTGCACCGGGTCGAGCTCGCCGTGCCTCCGCGTGCGATCGGCCGAAACACGGCGCAGTCCATGCAATCGGGCGTGGTCTTCGGGTACGCGGCGCTGGTGGACGGCCTCTGCGCGCGCATCAAGAAAGAGCTCGGTGAGAGCGCACGTGTCATCGCGACCGGCGGCCTCGCATCGCTCATCTGCGCCGAAGCGCAGGCCGTCGAGCTCGTCGATCACGATCTGACACTCACCGGCCTCTGGCTCATCCACGAGAGAAACGCCGCGTGAGCCCGCTTCGCGCCGCGGTCGCCTTGGCGGCGCTCCTCGGTGCGGTCGCGCCGGGCGGCGTCATGGCGCAGCCCGCGGACTCGGCCGATCCGGCAGAACTGGCGCGCCTGCGCTCGCGGTTCTCGGAGGGCATCGCCTTCGAAGAGGCCGGCCGATGGACCGATGCGCTCGCCGTCTTCGAAGAGGTCGCCAAGGCGAAGCGCACCGCGCCTGTCGTCTTCCACCTCGCGCTCTGCCACGAGAACCTCGGCAAGCTCCGTGCGGCACGAGACGAGTACGCCGAGGCGGAGACGCTCGCTGCGAGCGAGGGCGAGAAGTCTCGTGACGTCGGCGACAAAGCGGCCAAGCGGCGCGAGGGCCTCGAGGGGCGCGTCCCCACGCTCCGCATCACGCTCCCGGCCGGCGCTTCGGGCAAGGTGCTCGTCGACGGCGCGGCTTGGGACGCCGCGAACATCGACAAGCCGGTGGCCATGGATCCGGGAACCTTCGCGGTGGTCGTCGAGAAGGACGGCCGCCCCGCGTTCGAAAAGCGAATCACGCTGACCGAGGGCGAGCGCGAGACCGTCCGCGTCACGTTCGAGGCCGCGGCGGAGCCGACCAAAGAGCCCATCAAGCCGGTCGAGCCGGGTACGCCCGAGACCCAACCCGGCAACAAGATCCCCGCGATCGTCGTCGGCGCCGTGGGCCTCGGCGCCATCGCCAGCGGCGCGGTTCTCTTCGGGCTCGGGCAAGCGGCGGTGGCCGACGTGAAAGAGACCTGCAACGCCGACTTCGAAGGCTGCGATCCCGAGAAGCGCGAGGCCGCCGAGCAGGGCGAGCTCTACCACTACACCTCGATCGGCCTGCTCTCCGGCGGTGCCGCGCTCCTGGGCGTGGCGACCGCGCTGTGGTTCACGATCGGCGCCGATACCCAGGGCAAGCCCTCGCAGACGGGTGTGGCGGTCCGGGTCTCGCCGATGGGGGCGTTCGTTACCGGACGGTTCTAGCCCCGAGCCCGGGCCCATGCGAAAGCTGGCTTTCGCGCATGGGGAACGAGCACGAAGTCGAGACGGAAGACGCGACCACGCCGGAGGACGAAGACGAAGCCGTCCGTAAGCTGGTCGGTGCAGGGCCGAATGCCTTCCTCGGCCCCTTCCTCGTGCTCGGCGTCATCGTCGTCGTCGAGCTGACCGGACGCCTGGATTTTCGGTTCCCGAACCCGCCCGCGATCCTGATGACCATCTGCGTGTTCGCCGCGTTCACCGGCGGGCTCCGGGTCGGGCTCGTGAGCGCCCTCTTCACGGTCACCTATCTCGCGGGCTACTACGCGGATCCCGCGTGGTCGTTCCATTACTCCGAGGACGATCTCCTTCGCGTGCTCGTCCACTTCGTCACGACGCCGGTCATGGTCGTGATGGCCGGCCTCTCGAAGCGCGCAGCCGAGCGCTACGCCGACGCGACGCTCCGGCAGGAGCGCGAGCACTCGGCGTCGCTGCTCGATCTGCTCTCCGCCCGTCGCAAAGCCGAGAAAGAGCTCTCCCAGGCGAAGGAGGCCGCCGAGGCCGCGAGCCGCGCGAAGAGCTACTTCCTCGCCAACGTCAGCCACGAGATCCGCACGCCGCTGAACGGGATCCTCGGTATGACCAACCTCGCCCTCGACACCGAGCTCACGCGCGATCAGCGCGAGTACCTGGAGACGGTTCGAACGAGCGGCGAGGCGCTCCTCGTCCTCATCAACGATCTGCTCGACTTTTCGAAGATCGAAGCCGGCAAGCTCGACATCGACAAAGATCCTTTCGATCTCGGCTCGGTCGTCGCCGGCGTTTCGCGGACCCTCGCGCTGCGTGCACAAGAGAAGAATATCGAGCTCGTCTACGACATCCCGGCGGACGTGCCGCTCCGCCTCCTCGGCGATGAGCAACGGCTGCGTCAGATCCTCGTGAACCTCATCGGCAACGCGGTGAAGTTCACCGAGGCGGGTCACGTGCTCATCGAGGTTCGAGAGACGTCGCGCGAAGGCGAAGCCGTCGGGATCTCGATCACCGTCGCGGATACGGGCATCGGCATCCCGCGCGACAAACAAGAGATCATCTTCGAGGCATTCACCCAGGCCGACGGCTCGATGACTCGCCGCTTCGGCGGCACGGGTCTCGGGCTCACGATCAGCTCGCGCCTCGCGCAGATGATGGGTGGAAAGCTGACGGTCGAGAGCGAGCCGGACGTCGGCAGCCGCTTCACGATCGATCTGCCGCTCTCGCTCGACGTCGACGAGCTCCGCCGCAGCTCGCACACGCCGCCCGCCCTCCAGGGCCTTCGAGTGCTCGTCGTCGACGACTCGCAGCCGGCTCGCGAGGTGCTCGACAAGGCGCTGATCGAGCTCGGCGCGAAGCCGGTCACCGCGGCTTCGATCGAGGAGGCGAAGCTCCTCTTCGCGTCGTCGGAGCCTAGCGTGGTCCTGTTCGATGAATCCCTCGGCGGCGTGGCCGGGGCCGCTCGTCTCGTGGGGACGTCCGGCGTTCCGGTCGTGATGATGCTCACCGCCCCGAAGCAGAGCGAAGCGGCGGGAGCGTGCCGCGAGCGCGGCTACACCTACGTCGTCAAGCCCGTCGGCAGGCCGCGACTCCGCGACGCGACGCTCGTCGCGATCGGCGAGGCCGACGCCGACGACCGGCAACCGGTGAGCTCGCGGCAGCGAACGAGCCATCCGCACCGCCGTCTCAACATCCTGGTCGCCGAGGACAGCGGCGCGGGACGCCTGCTCCTTCTGCGCGTGCTCGAGAAGGCGGGACACGAGGCGACGGGCGTCTCCGACGGCCGCGACGCGCTCGACGCGATCCTGAAGAGCTCGTTCGACGTCGCGCTCATGGACATCCAAATGCCCGTCATGGACGGCCTCGAGACGATGCGCGAGCTTCGCGCGATCGAGGCGAAGGAGAAGCGCCAGCGGTTGCCGGTCATCGCCGTGACCGCGCACGCCATGAAGGGCGATCGCGATCAATGCATCGCTGCCGGGTTCGACGGCTACATCACCAAGCCGGTGAGGCTGCCGGACCTCTTCGGCGAGATGGAGCGACTCTTGGGTCTGCGTGTGGCGCAGCCCGCCCCGGCGCAAGAGATTGGGCCGCGCGAGCGGACCTCGACCATCGATCTGCCGGTGGCCGTCGAGCGCGCGGGCGGCGACGAAGACCTCGCTCGCGAGCTCGCGGGCATGCTCCTCGAAGAGGCGCCGCGCTGGCTGGAGGATCTGAGCGCTTCGCAAGCTCAAGGCGACACCGCGCTCTTCACCAGGACCGCGCACACGCTCAAGGGCTCGGCCGACCATTGGGGAGCACGCCGCGCCTTCGAGCTGGCGAAGGATCTCGAGCGGCGCGGCCGCAGCGGAGACATCTCCGGCGTCTCTCGGATCGTCGACGAGCTCTCGGCCGAGTACGCGCTCTTCCTGGACGATCTGGGCCGTTTCCGTACCGGCCGCGTGCCCTGACGGGTATGCTCCCGCCGCCGTGAGCGCGACCACCGTCCTCGTCGTCGACGACTCTCCGATCGACCGGAGGCTCGCGGGCGCCTTGCTCTCGAAGCGAGGCTACGCGGTGACCTACGCATCGGACGGCAAGGACGCGCTCGGCAAGATCCGAGCGACGCGTCCCGACGCGGTCGTCACCGATCTGATGATGCCGGAGATGACGGGGCTCGAGCTCGTCGAGGCCATCCGCAAAGAGCACCCGTCGGTGCCGGTCATCCTCATGACCGCACACGGCAGCGAAGAGACGGCCATCAACGCCCTTCGCATGGGCGCGTCGAGCTACGTACCCAAGCGCCGGCTCTCCGCCGACCTCGCGGATACCGTGGCCGCCGTCGTCGAGATCGCCCAGGACGTCGGGCGCATCAGCTCTGTCGATCCGCTCGAGGCCGAGCGCGTCGAGTTCGAGCTGGGCCCGGACATGTCCCGACTCGGCGACATCGTCGGCCAGCTCGAAGCCCAGCTCGTGCAGATCGGCATCTGCGACGAGACGGGCGTCCTTCAGGTGGGCGTCGCCTTGCGCGAAGCGATCGTCAACGCAGTCGTGCACGGCAACCTCGAGGTCTCCTCGGCGCTCTTGGAGCAGGGCGGCTCGGCGTTCGCCGACGCGATCGAGCGCCGCAAGAAGAGCCAGCCCTACGCGAGCCGCCGCGCCCGGATCGTCGCGAGGTACCTGCCGGGACAGGTCGAGTACCTGATCAGCGACGAGGGCCCCGGCTTCGACCCGTCGACGCTGCCGGACCCTACAGACGTATCGAACCTCGAGCGGGCGAGCGGGCGGGGCTTGATGCTCATCCGGATGTTCATGGATGAGGTCGCCTTCAACGATCGGGGCAACGAGATTCGGATGATCAAGCGGAAGCCGGCCACATGACGGGTGGGCCAGGCGGGCGTACGATGACGAACGTGAGGGTCTTGGCTGCTCTTGGCTTCGTCGGCTTGGCCGGGGGATGCGACCTCGGCATCGACGAGAACCAGATCGGCACGGGCGCCGGCGGCGCGCCCTCTACCTCATCGGCGGGCTCGACGGGCCCGGGGAGCTCCGCCTCGGAAGCGAGCGCGTCCACATCTTCGGGCTCGGCGACCACGGCGACGACGACCGCGACTACGACCACGATCACGACCACGACGGTCGCGTCCACATCGACCGGAATGCAGCTCCCTCAGGTCGCCTGCATCGGCAACATGTTCAACATCATCCAGTGCGCGCCGGGGCAGGTCTGCTGCGTCTCGGCCGGCGGCGGCTCGGGACACTGCGACAATGACTGCGTCGTCAGCGAGAGCACGTTCGAGTGCGACGGCCCCGAGGACTGCCCGATGGGTGACGAATGCTGCGCCCCTGACGAGAGGTTCGGAGACGTCGCATGCGTGTCCAGCTGCTCCGACGACGATACCGTCTGCAAGGACGACGGCGACTGCGCGGACAGCTGCTCCGAGGAGTTCTCGGGACCCCTCGGTCAGGCCTACCAGACCTGTTTCTGATAGGCTGAACCGCTCATGGCTTTGGGTCCGGGGGCCGTCCTGGCGCAAAAATACCGTCTCGAGGCACGCATCGCCTCCGGGGGGATGGGTAGCGTCTGGTCGGCGGTCGACCAACAGCTCGACCGGCGCGTCGCGGTGAAGCTCATCGTCGAGTCGATGAGCGATCTGCCGGACGTTCGCGCGAGATTTCTCCGCGAAGCCCAGGCGGCCGGCAAGCTCACGAGCCCTCACGTCGTGCAGGTCCTCGACTACGGCCTCGAGGGCGCGACGCCGTTCATGGTCCTCGAGTGGCTCGAGGGCGAGGATCTCGGTCGTCGGATCAAGCAGAGTGGCCGGCTGTCGATAGGTGAGGTGGCGACGTTCCTCCGCCAGCTCGGCAAGGGGCTGCGGCGCGCACACGACGCGGGGCTCGTCCACCGCGACATCAAGCCGCCGAACCTGTTCATCGCTCGCAACGACGGCGACGAGACGCTGAAGATCCTCGACTTCGGGATCGCCAAGGGCGCAGCGGTGAGCGGCGGAGACGACACCAAGACCGGTATCGTCGTCGGCTCGCTCCGCTACATGAGCCCGGAGCAAGCGCGCGGTCTGCGGACGGTCGACCAGCGCGCGGACCTCTGGTCCGTCGGCGTCGTCCTCTTCCACGCGCTCACCGGCGCGTTGCCGTTTCAGGGCGAGAGCGACGCGGACCTCTTGGTCAAGCTGTGCACCGAACAAGCGAGGACGCCGTCTTCGATCGCGCCCGAGCTTGCGCACCTCGATCCGTTTTTCGCCCGCGTCTTCGATCGCGACATCGAGAAACGCTTCCAGACGATCGACGACCTCGTCTTCGAGTTCCACCGAGCGGCCGACCTCGAGCCGCCTCGACCGCGTCCGCCCGAGGCGCCGCGACCCCTCGACGGGGCCCTCGCCGTGGAGAGCTCGGCGAACGGGAGCTCGCGAGGGGGCGTCACCGCGGATCCGATCCAGGCAACCCTCCGAGGAAGCTCGGTCTCGCTGCGCCCGCGCGCGCCGCTCGGAAAGTGGGCCGTCGTCGGCGGCGCGCTCGGCGCCACGCTCGCGGTCGGCGGGCTCGTCATGTTCGTTCAGGGGCGAGGCAAGGACGCCGCGTCCCCTCCCGCCACGGTAGACGAATCGCGCGGAGCCGCCGCGTCCCCTGCTCTTCCGCCTTCCTCGCCTCAGGTCGACGCCGTTGGGGCCGCGAGCGCGGTATCGACCGCAGCCGAGGTCGCCGCGACCACCGCCCCCTCGACCGCAGCGACAGCAAAGGAGCGCTCGGCTCCGCCGGCCACGGCGCCCGCTGGGGCCGGCCGGCCGGCTACGCGGCCAGCGGCCAAGCGACCTGCGATCCCGCAAAACCCGTACTGATGCGAAGAGCTCGCCGGCGCCTCCGTCGATTCGCCGTTGCGCTCGTCGCCGGCGTGCTCACGCTAGCGAGCGCGAACGCGTACGCCGGCGAGCAAGAGGTGGCCGAGGCCCGCCAGGCCTATCGAGAGGCGACGGCCGCCGTCCAAGCGGGCGATCTGGAGAAAGCGCTCGAGCTCTTCGAGCGCGCCGCTGCAGCGAGCCCGCACGCCGCGACGCACCTCGCCGCGGGGCGCACGGCGTTCACGCTCGGTAGCAAGGTGCGAGCAGCGGATCACTTCACGCGCGCGCTTCAGCTCGGGCTCGAAGGCGCCGACGCCAAAGAAGCGCGAACCAAGCTCAATCAGGTCTCCGCACAGCTCGGCAGCGTGCGCGTCACCGGCACCGGCGGGACGGTTCGAATGGATGGCGGAGCTCGCCTTCCCACGCCGGCGATCCTGCACGGCGTGCCCGGCGCGCACGCGCTGGAGCTCACCAGGGACGACAAACGGGCCACGGTCACCGTCGAGCTCGAGAAGGGCGGGCAAAAGGCGATCGTCCTCGACGAAGTGTTCGCGCCAAAGACCGACGCCGCGCCGCCCGCGACGCCCCCTCCGGTGCCCGACAAGCCCGATCGTGTTTCGAGTTTCCCGAACGTGCTCACCTGGGTGGGCGTCACCGGCCTGGTGCTGGGCGGTGTCGGTGGTGGAGCCACGGCCGCCGTCGGCGTCGCGGCGCTCTCGGCCAAGGACGACTTCCTCGCGAGCCGCACCCGCGAGGACTTCGACACCGCTACCTCGCTCGAGATGGGAACGAACGTCTCGCTCGGCTTCTCGGTCGGGCTGGGTGTGCTGGGGGCGTCGCTGATCCTCGGCTCGGCCTTCATGGAAGAGGACGCGGCCGCCACCACCGCGCTCACCGGCGACGGATTCGTCATTCGCTTCTGAGCGATCTGCTCGGCGACGGCTCGGCGGTCAGTCGCTTCGCCAGAGCTCGCCGTCGAACCGGAACGCGAGCGCGATGTAGGGCAGGCCCTGGCTCGTGTCCTCGCCCGTGCGGTACGGGTGCACGAGCCACCACTGGGCGATGGCGATGAGCGTCGGTCGATTGAAGCTCGTCCCCGGATCGTCGAAGAACGTGTACGCGACGAGGGGTCCGAGGCGCATGGTCGCCGAAGGGTCGTCCGCGCCGTCGACGAACGAGTCGGCCACGCTGTAGCGCGCGCCGGCGACGAGGCCGAAATCGGAGACGTAGGCGATGTCCTCGTCGCTCGTGAGGCCCCAGCCCTTGTCGGGCATGAGGAGGTCGAGCCGCGGGTGGTAGTAGACGGTGTCGCCCGCGCGGAGCGAAATGTCCGTGTAGTACGCGTTGGTGTCGCTGCGGAAGGCCACCGGGCCGAGCTTGGCGAGCCCGAGCGCGCGGAGGTGCACCTCGAACCCATTCGTCGGGTAGTTCTTGCGCTGTCCCTCGCTCTCCTCGAGCTCGTCGAGCGCCGTGTCGGAGTAATCGAACGTGGCGTCAGGAAAGCTCTGAAGCGAGCCGAAGGAGCCCAGGTAGCCGACCTGATAGAAGCCGCCTTGGAGGGCGAGCACCGTCAGGGGCCGAACCTCGACGTGGCCACCGAACCGCGTGATCGCGGGCGAGAGCGTGGGGCTGATGCCGATCCCGAAGCCATTTTCGCGCAGGGCGAGCGAGTCGCCGCCGTCATAGAACCGCGCCTTGTACGAGAGCGCGTACTGGTTCTCGAGGCCCAGAGGGTTCAGGCGCGCGCCGAAGAGGTTCTCGTAGACGATTCGGTGAGGCGGGATCGGCGGAGGGGGCTTGTCCTCGTCTGCCGCCGCAAAACGCGCACAAAAACAGCTCAAAATCGCGACCGTGGCGGCGGTGAGACGAATTCTCATCTGACTCGAGGGTACGTAAAGCGGCGCACACTTGACATGGAAAGAAGCGTGCCAATTTTCCGGGTCGTACCCGACGTCACGTCAGACCGGGCGCTTCGCCGAGGGGGGCTCTCCCTGAGAGGGTTCCCCCGAGGAGCTCGGTTGGACGACGAGGACAAAGACCAACGAGCGTGCTCGCGACGCATGCGCGCGTGCCGCCTTCGCGTGGAGGAGCGAGTCATGTGGCCCCTTTTCTCGGATATGAACGACACCCTGAGGCTCTTCGATGCCTTCGACCGAAGGCATAGCGGCGCCATCGAAGGCCGCGGCACCCAGCGCGTCTTCGACGCATTCAAGCTGATCGACGGCGGCGAATATCTCGTGCTCTCGGCCGACCTTCCGGGCGTCAAGCCCGAGGATCTGGACATCAGCATCGAGGCGAACGTCCTGACGGTGCGTGCCGAGCGGAAGCAGCAGAAGCCCGAGGGCTTCGATCTCTTGCGCTCCGAGCGCGGAGGACTGCGCTTCTCGCGCCAGATCGAGCTCCCCGTTCGGGTCGACCCGGACGGCATCATCGCCAAGCTCGAAAACGGCGTCCTGAACATCCACCTGCCCAAGGCTTCCGAAGCGAAGCCGAGGCGCATCCCCGTCAACCCCGCCACCGCGTGAGAGAGGAGCACGCCATGCAACCCACCGCCACCGCCCAGACCAACCCCACCGTAGCCCCCAAAGCCAAGGACGCGCGCGCCGAAGCGAGCAAGGACAGTATCGTCATTACCCCGCCCATCGACGTGTACGAGAGCGCCGACGAGATTCGCGTCTACGTCGACGTCCCCGGCGTCACACAGGAGGCGCTCTCGCTCGATCTCGAGAAAGAGGTACTGACCCTCCGCGCCACCCGGGAGCCTCGGGGCCGCGAGCGCACGGTCGTCTACAAGCGGTCGTTCGCGATCCCGCGCGAGGTCGCCGACGAGCAGCTCACCGCCAAGCTCGACGCGGGCGTCCTCACCCTCCTCTTGCCGAAGCGCGCCAGCTCGAAGCCCCGGAGCATCAAGGTCAACGCCGGCTGACCAGCGCGCGACGTCACGCGCTGCGCAGCGACTTCACGAAGAAGGGCGGGGAGACGCCCATGCTGAAGTGGGACGAGATCTCGAGAGCGCGCTTCAGGCGCAGGACGGGGCTCGTCCCGCGAAGAGCCGCGAGCGCGCCGAGGGCATACTCGGCGCCGCTGCCCACGGCGTCGAAGCCGTCGGACATCTCGTTCACCTGGAAGTCGGTCTGCACCGAGTACAGGCGCGCGCGGTACCCGACGAGGAACTGACCCCCGCTCTCGGCGTTCGCCTCGATCTTCGACACGCCGCGCTCCTTGAGTAGCGCGCGCACGTGCTCGGCGAAGGTCGTCACCATGTACCGCATGTCGTCGCGCTCTGCCCCCTGCGCCGGCACCGCGAGCGAGTGCTCGAGCAGCTGCCCCATGCGGAAGCTCGTCGTGTAGCCGATCAGGAACGGGCCGCGACGAAAGACCTTGGGCAGGCGGGTCACGCGGCGGGTCCACCCGGCCACGCTGGCCGAGTCCGCCCCGATGTACACGGTCTTGCGATCGACGAGCCCGACGATGCAGGTCATGAGGCGCGCCGTAGCACGGCGCGCCCCCAACCATCAACTCGGCGGCGATCGGCTCAGCAGTCGGTCGGGCAGCTGAACTGGTTCTCGCCGCAGAACGCTTCGCAGAAGCCGTTACCGCACACGCAGAGCCCGAGGCAATCCGGCTGGCAGTTGAAGACAGTCTCGCCGCAGCCCTGGTCGCAGAACCCGTCGCCGCACGTGCAGCCGCCGAAGCAATCGAAGGGGCACGAGAACTGGTCCTCGCCGCACTGCGACTGGCAGACGCCGTCGCCGCAGGCGCAGACGCCGCAGTCGTTCGGGCACACGAACGGATCCTCGCCGCAGAACTGCTCGCAGACGAAGTTGCCGCACGCACACTGCTGGAGGCAATCGTTCTGGCAGTTGAAGACGTTCTCGCCGCAGAACGGATCGCAGAAGAAGTCGCCGCAGGTGCACTGGAACTGGCAGTCGAACGCGCAGTTCGTGATGTTCTCGCCGCAGAACGGATCGCAGAAGAAGTCGCCGCACTGGCAGAACGAGAAGCAGTCGGTCGGGCAGCTCTGCGAGTCTTCGCCGCAGGACGCGTCACAGAAGAAGTCGCCGCACTGGCAGGTCGTGGCGCAGTCCACGCCGCAGCTGACGACGTTCTCGCCGCAAGCCGGGTTGCAGAAGCCATCGCCGCACTGGCACGTCGGCGGGCAATCGCCGGGGCAGGTCGCGTTGCTCTCGCCGCATTGCGGGTTGCACTGACCGTCGCCGCACTGGCAGGTCACGCAGTCGCTCGGGCAGCTCGCGGTGGTCTCGCCGCATGCGGGCTCGCAGAAGAGGTTGCCGCACTGGCAAGCCACGCTGCAGTCGTTCGGGCAGCTCAGCACGTCCTCACCACATTGCGGCTGGCACTGGAAGTTGCCGCACTGGCAGTTCGAGCCGCAATCGGTCGCGCAAGTGGATGAGTTCTCGCCGCACGACGGCTGGCAGATGCCGTTGCCGCACTGGCAGCCGGTACCGCAATCCGTCGGGCAAGTCGCGTTCGTTTCGCCGCACGACGGCGCGCAGATTCCGTCGCCGCAGGTGCACGAGACGGTGCAGTCGGTCGGGCAGCTCGCTTGGGTCTCGCCGCACGCCGGCTGGCAGGTGAAGTTGCCGCAGATGCAGGGCTGACCGCAGTCGAACGGACACGAGGACTGGTTCTCGCCGCAGACCGCGTCGCAGGAGCCATCACCGCAGAGGCAGCTGGGGCCGCAGTCCGTCGGGCACGAGAAGCTGTCCTCGAAGCACTCCGGCTGGCAGAGCATGTTGCCGCACTGGCAGGTCGAGCCGCAGTCGGCACCGCAGGTCGACGACGTCTCACCGCATGCCGGCTGGCATTGACCGTTGCCGCAGACGCAGGGCTGACCGCAATCGGTCGGGCAGCTCGACTGCGTCTCGCCGCAGGCGGCGTCGCAGAACAGATCGCCGCAGAAGCAGTTGGGTCCGCAGTCGGTCGGGCAGGTCGCAGAGCTCTCGCCGCACGCGGGCTGGCACTGCATGTTGCCGCAGACGCACGGCGCGCCGCAGTCCGCCTGGCACGTCGTCTGGTTCTCGCCGCATGCCGGCTGGCATTGGCCGTTGCCGCAGGCGCACGGAAGCTGGCAGTCGCTCGGGCAGGTGTTCTGATCCTCACCGCAAGCGGCCTGGCACGTTCCGTTGCCGCACACGCAGGTGTTCGGGCAGTCGAAGTTGCAGGTCGCGCTCGTCTCCCCGCACTGCGGTTGGCAGACGCCGTTGCCGCAGATGCAGACCTGCTGGCAGTCGAAGCAGTTGAGCGAGGTCTCGCCGCACTGCGGTTGGCAGACGCCGTTGCCGCAGATGCAGGGGTTACAGTCGGTGCCGCAGGTGAAGATGTCTTCTCCGCACTGCGGATTGCACTGGCCGTCGCCGCAGATGCACGGCTGGCCGCAGTCGATCTGGCAGCTGAACGGGTCCTCGAAGCAGTTCGGATCGCAGAAGCCGTCGCCGCAGAACCCGAAGCAGGCTCAGTCTGCGTGGTGGTTTGCACAGGCGGAGGCTCGTCAGCCCTCTGCGTGAAGTTTGCGATCTTCACGAGCAGATCAGCGTGCTGCTCGATCGAGCGACGCTTGGCCTCATCCATGAGATTGAGACAGACAACCACGCGATCGGTTATCTCCAAAACCTGCAGAGCAAGGTTCAGGTTTCGCTCGAGCCGAGTGGCGTCGATTACTAC
>JBGTSH010000216.1:0-17853 GCA_041940405.1 Polyangiaceae bacterium | reverse complement strand
ACAGGTCCGGCAACTTCGTGTTCGGCACGATCAACGAAGACCGCGAGCGCCGCCCGCGTTCGACGATCGGCAGCTTCTACCAGTACTCCACGCGTCACGGGCTGCGCCGTCTGGCCCTGCCGGCCGTTGCGATCGCCACGTCGGCAAAGGCGCGAACTTCGAATCCCTCGGATTGCCCGGCGCGGAGAACGATTGGTTTGCCGAAGCTCTCGGCGTTCCACTCGTATCGGTCGCTCTGGTTCCATCTCGTGGTTACAACGAACATGTCGGTGCTGGACCGCGTGGGCGCACCCGTGGGAGCCGCGCGGAACACCGCGCCGGCTGAGCCGTCTCCTATGTCGTGACGCTCGGGCGTTGGCGTCGTGCCCATAGGACTCGCGTGCTGCGCGGTGATTCGCGCTCCGCGGATGCTCAGCTCGCCGGCGGTTGCGGACCCGGGCTGCCAGCTCACGAGGATCCTAACAATCTCGACCTTGAGCGACGCGCTCCTCCACAGGTAGCCCAGCGACACAGCGGTGCTGACAGTCGTCGGTCCCGTCACGATCCCGGTGGACGCCGAGTACGCCACGAGAGGTCTCCGGACCTTGACCGGCAGCGGGTAGCTGTCGCTATGGAACGTGTCCCCATCGCTCAGCTGCACGACCCAGGTGTTGGCCGAGTCGCCCGTGCCCAAGCCTTGCTCCACGGAGATCCCCGTACCGCCGGAGACGCCCTGAACACTGAGGACGCCGCCCGACGGCGAGCCAGACGAGCCTCCTCCAGCGACTTGCAGCGTTCCTCCACTCGGACCCTGCACGGTGAGAACGCCACCAGCAGGGCTACCTGCCGTGCCGGTTCCGGTTGCGCTCACCGCGAGCACGCCTGCGTTGGGCCCCTGTACCGTGAGGATGCGTCCTGTCGGCGTGCCTGACGTGCCCGTCCCCTCAACGGCCAGTGTGCCGGCCAGCGTGACGTCGAGCGGATCAGGCGCGACGACGTGGAGCGCGCCGGAGCTGTCCACTCGGAGCAGCTTGAAGCGGTCACTGGGATCACCCGAATCCGTAGCTTTGCCCGCCACGAGCGCGATATCCGCTCCCCCGGTCGTGGGCGTGAAGCCGATCTCCCCGAAGGGAGCGCCGCCAGCGACCGACGGCAGCTGCTGATCCGACCAGAACTGCGCGACGAACCTTCCGTCCGTTAGCGGATCGCCAGGGCCGCGCTGCGCGGTCAGCTCAAAGCTCGCGCAGGGTCGCCCGCGAAGGGACAGCGCGATGCCCGACAGCCGACCTGCGAGAGTGATTCCTCCGGCGTCCCGGATCGCGACCGAATGAAGGAGGACGCGGAGCGAGCCAAGCTTGCCGTAGAGCTTGAGGAGCACGAACTCCCAGTCGGGGGGAACCGAGAACCAGACGTCACACGCGGACGCTTGGCCTACGTGCTGGAGCGCCACCCGCTCAGTTTCGTCGGGCAGGCCAATCGCAGCGCTCTCGACAAGTCGAGGCTGGCTCCGTCCTTCGTCGTCCACACTCCCCATTGCGCACGCGTCCTTTCTGGCGTTCCCACGACTTGCGCCCCCACAACCCGACCGAGTTGGCCCGACGCTCTCAGTGGGGCACAACGCATCGACAGTTACAGGAATGCCCCGGTCGCTGTCGGAACTTCACGCCGAGGTTTCATCGTGACGAACGGGAGACGACCGGGTGACGGCCGCCGAATTCGTCTGCAAGATCGTCCGGGTGTCGGCGACTGCTAAGATCTCGCTCGAGGACCGGATCGCGCGGAAGCTGGCAGCTTGCCAGGAAACTTAATAAAAGCCCGATCAAGACTGGCCATGCGTATCCCTCGTTCCATCAACGCGCGGGTAGGCAGCTATTTGCTCGGAGGATCGACCGGCAGCAGGTAGCCGAATCCGTGCACCGCGCGCATCGTCCATGCGCAGCTATCGAGGAGTCTCCACAGTCGCATTCCCTTGCGTCAAAGGAGTTGTCCGATCTCTGGATCCCTCCGGGACGTCGCTTCGCGTGCGGCCGGGAGCTCGCGCCCGAGTTGCAATCCTGATTGAGGCAGCTCCCCCCCCACATGCCGTGAGCGCAATCTCGACGCCATCAACTCCGCGCCCAAGGCAGCAGCTTCACGAGCCGCTCGCGCCCCGCCGCGGTCCACAAGAGCTCGTGCACGAACCTACGCCGCAACGGCTCGACGACCATCCGCGGCAGCTCCCCCTCCAACCCCTCGAGCGCCTCATCAGCAAGCGCTTCAGCCGCGCGCCGCTCCTCGGGCGATACGCTCTTGATGGCGATGGCGCTCACGCTCGGTGCGGCGCCCAGACGCGCGCTTCGACAGGAACACGGTGGTACTGGTCGCCGGGGAAGATGTCGCCCGTGTCGGAGTGGAAGACGTCGTACTTCCGCAAGGCCTTCCGGAGCTCGAAGCCTCGGAGCTGACCTGCTTCGACGACGCGGCGAAAGATCATGGGGTGGTTGAGCGCGCCCTTGGGGACGACGGTGCCGGCGCGCGTGGCGACGGCGGCCCAGGCGCTCTTGGTGTAGGCGAGAGGCTGGTCGACGTAGTGCTTCCAGACGCCGAGCTTCTCGCGTTTGGCGCGCGCGCCTGCGTCGAGGAGGCGCGGCCGGTGATCGCCGACCGATTCGAAAACGAAGGGGAACGCGAGACCGCGGCGGACGAGCTGGTGGGTGATGAAGGTCTTGCGCTCTGCGCGCTCGTTGCTCGCGTAGAGAAAGCCGAGGACGCGCTCGCGCTTGTCGATGACCTCACGATCGAGCTCGACGAGCACGCGCGGCCAGCGCGAGGCGACGCGAAGGATGTACGCGAGCGCGGGCTCGTGATGCGGCTGGCAGACGCTCTTGTGGCGTGACTCGCGGACCTCGTACGCGGGCAGCGCGGGATCGGGGCGGACGCTGGCGACGTAGTGGGACTCCGGCGCGTCGATGCCGGAGAGACGGATCGGCAGGTAGCTCGGCGGATCGCCGCGAAGCTGGAGGGTGAACGGCCGGGCGCGGCCCGGCATGTGGACCTCGATGACGCCGTCGTCAGGTTTGAAGACGTGGCCCATCATGACGAGGATGGGATCGACGAGGTGAATGGTGTCGCCATCCGGCATGAGCCGGTTCAGGGCGCGATAGTCCAGCCGGCCCCACAGGTGCGGGGTCGCATACGTCGCGAGCTTCATGGTGAATCCCTCAGGGTCGGGACAAGGATCGAGCGCGCTTGATCTCTTGTCGGCTCATGGGGCCGCGAAGGAACGACATCGCCCATCGCGGTTGGAGAAAGACGCTGCCGTCTCGGGAGTGCGCGTCGCGGACGACGAACCACCGAGGGCGCAGGTTCTTGAGGATCTCGCCGAGCTCGTCGGCGCCTTCGCCCTGGGCTGCCTCGTTGACGAGGCCGTCGAGGACGCGCGCGCGATCGGCGTCGGTCTGCAGTCTGCCGAGGCACCACAGGCCCGCGTTGGAGAGCGCGCGGTAGTCCAGGTCCATCGGGTTCTGGGTCGCGATGACGACGCCGACGCCGTAGGCGCGCGCCTGCTTCATCAACGCGACGACCGGACGCTTGGTCGGCGGCGACGCGGGGTGCGGCGGCAAGAAGCCGTAGGTCTCGTCGAACACAACCAATGCTTTGAGCTGCTGCGAGCCGGGCAGGCCCCGCACCCACGAGAGCACCTCTTCGAGCACCACGCCGAGCACGAGCTCACGCTCTTCATCGTCGAGGTGCGCGACGCTCACGATCGTGGCCGGCGTGCGCCCGTTCTCGGGGCGCATCCACGCGCCGACGTCGAGGCTCACGCCCTGGCGCCAGCTCGCGAACGACGGCGACGCGAGCAAGCTGTTCAGCGACGCGGCGAGATCGCGCCGCGCGCGCTTCGAGAGGAACTGATCGACCGAGAGCGCACCGATCGACTCGAAGGGCGGCTCGACGATCTCGGCCAGCAGCTCGCCGATGTCGGCGCCCTTACCGGCTTTGAGCCGTGCCTCGGCGACGACGGAGAGCAAGACGTGCTCGCGGCTCCTCGCCGGATCCGGATCGCGTCCCAGCAGGCGGAGGATGAGCGACACGGCCGCCGACAGCGCGGCCCGCGCGCCGTCGAGATCGGTGTCCCATCGGCTCGAGCGACGCTCGAGCGACGAGAGCACGTGCAGCAGCTCGCCGGCGTCGGCGCCCGGCGTGATCACGCGGACGTGCGAGCGATTGGCGTAGTCGGCCAGATCGGCTTCGGTGATGCCGAACGCCCCGAGCCCGCGCTGCCGCTCGGCCGCGAGGCGCTTCGCCACCTCATCGATCGAGCCGCCGGCGCGTGGCGACGCCTCGACCCACGGCATTAGCGCGCTCGGATCGAACGTGGGGAAGCTGAGCATCAGATTGGGCAGGTCACCCTTGATGTCGATGACCAAGACCGGGATCGAAGCGCGCAATGCCTCCTCGATCGCGACGGTGACGAGGCCCGTCTTGCCGCTACCCGTCATCCCGACCAACACCGCGTGCGTGACGAGGTGATGGGCGGGAAGACGGTAGGGCGCGGCGGTCTTTCCGCCGTCGAGCGGCCGCGTGACTCCTAGATGGAGACTCGGTTCCATGGCGCGCTCCTGTGGTCACCACGATCAGCGGCGGATGATCGGATCCTCGTCCGGCAGGCCGGTCGAGGTCGCTGCCGCGGCAGGAGGCGCGGGCTGTGCCGTGGCCGCAGCGGACGCCGGGGAGGGCGCTACCGGCGCAACCGCAGCCGGCTCCGCCTTGCGACGCCCCTTTTGGTAGAGCGACGGAGCGATCTCGTCGACGTCGTCCTCCTTCCAGCGCACGAAGCTGATCGCGCGGCGCACCTCGTCGTAGGCATTCACCAAGAGCGCGTAGGCACGGCGCCGGTCGTCGTGCTCCACCGTGGTGGTGGGCTTGAGCTGCTCCTTCTCGCCTGCCGCCTTGACGAGTCGATCGGCGAGCTTCTCGGCCTGCGCGATCTCCTCGAGCGTGAGTGACGTGCGATTCGCGATGGCCGACCAGTTCTTCCGAGCCAGCTCGGTCATCAGCATCACCTCCTGCGCGAGGTTGTTGTAGCCGTTGACGCGCTTCACCTGGGCGAGGCGCGCGCCGTCGATGAGGCCACGGTAGGCGAGCGCGTTGAGGTCGGAGAGCAAGAGCTCGCGCGCCCGAATCGCCTCCTCCTGAAGCTTCTCGATCGGCTCTGCGGGGCTCGAGACCGCGCGGTGCCGCGTGTTCGCGTAGCCGAGCGCCATCGCGTACTTCTCGAGGTTGTCGAAGTGCTTGGGATCGAACGCCGGGAAGATCGAGATGACGCGCTCCTTGTACGGCGCGATGTCGGCCATCGCACCGCGCACGGTCTTCACGATCTCGGGGATGTCGAGGTTGATGCTGACCAGCTTGTCTTCCGGGATCGCGGCCATCTCGGGCCGTACGGCCTCGAGCGCCTGCCGGTACTGGAAGTCGTCGGCTGGAGCGGGACTGTTGGTGATAGGAGACTGCGTTGTCATTTTCGTGATTCCTGTTCTCGTGTCGTTCGAACACACCGGGGCCGCCGTCCGCGGAAGGCCGAAGTGCCTTCGCGGGACGTCGTCCCCCTCTTCACCGCGGCTCAGCAGCTCGCAGGTGAGTCACGGGCGTTGCAGTCAGGGCGGACGGGAGCCCCAAATGCACTGCAACGCGTCAATCTAGGGCTCCCGGGAGCCCTGTTTTCACCACGGTGCGTCAAAAAGGAGCTCCCGGGAGCCCGAATCACACCACGTCGCGTCAAACCGGGGCTCCTGGGAGCCCAAGTTCCAGCACACCGCGTCAGAAAGAGGCTCCCGGGAGCTTTCGCGCGAGCAAGGCGCGTCAAAACCAGGCTCCCCGGTACCAAAACCCAAGCAGATCAACGTCGTTGGCGGCTCCCTCCGAGCGCCGCCTCATGTTCGACAAAGGAGTTATCGGGTCGAGATCGCGCGAGCGGAAGAAAAGTTGGTCTGACCATCAGTTGCTTTCGGTGCCTTGCGACTCGCCCTCCTTGCTTGCTCCAATCCGGCAATGGGGCTGCGCGAAGAGCACGTGGAGGCGCTCGTCGAAGAGACAGCCGCCGAGTACGAAGGCCTCCTCACCGAGCGGATGCTCGCCGGCCTCAAGACGGTGCTGCACGCTGCCTTCGAGGTGCACCCCGCGATGAGCGCGCTCGTCGCCGAGCACGCGCCGCGCGAGCACGCCGACAAGAGCGGCACCCAGCCCGTCGACGAAGGAGCGACCTCCGAGTCCGACGAGCGCAAGGACCATGGCTGAGCCTGACACCACCGTCAGCGAGCTCGCCGCGTACAAGCCGCTCACGCCGGAGCAGAAGGCGCTCATCGACCAGGTGCGCGGCCCGCTGCGCGCGCTCGCCAAGATCGTCACCGTCCGCGAGCGCGAAGGCGACGTCGAAGAGCTCACCCAGATCGGCCTCGAGGTCGCTTGCAAAGGCATCCACAAGTTCGACCCCAGCCGAGGCTCCTTCCTCACCTCGATCTACGTCCGCGCCGAGTTCGCCATGATCGATTCGCTCAAGGCCGAGCGCCGCCACCACCTCGAAGCAAAGGCCGCCCTCCGCGCCAGCCGTGAGGTCCACGCCTCCATCGACGTCGGCGACATCCTCGAAGAGAGCGCCGAGCAGCGGGTCGAGCGCCGCGATGAGGCCCTCTACGCCATCGCCGGCGCCTCCATCATCGGCATGAGCCTCCCGCCCCGGACGCCCGAAGAGATGTTCATCGATGAAGAGCGACGCGTCCTGCTCAGCGAGGTCGTCGAGCAGGAGCTCGCCAAGCTCGACGAGACCGATCGGCGGCTCGTCGTCATGTGCACGATGGAGGACTCGACCACGAAGGACGCCGCAGTGGTGGTCGGGGTGGAGTACGAGCGGGCGCGGGAGAGGTTGAGGAAGGCGTCGGCGTTGGTGGGGCGGAGGTTGAAGAGAAGGTTGGGGGAGTGAGGGGCGAGCGCGTTGCCGGTCTACTCGACATCGACGCGGTCCAACGGCTGGTCATCCACGACGCGTGGGCTGGGTGCAATCCACACTCGCCGATCCGCGCATCGTACGAGCTTCCCCGCGGTGGGCCGGGCGGGCTTACGGGCAAAGGCCGGCTCTCTACGTGATTGGCGGGGAGCGACTCCTCGACGTCTGCATTCCGTCTCGCAACACAGCGTTTCGGCGCCATTGCCCACGCCTGTACCCTGCCAGGAGCCGACCGAAACTATTCGCGCATTTCAATCGCCCTCCACATCTGTCGAGATAATGGGTCGAGTCGGCGAGATCGCGGTACTTCTCAGGGCGTCTGAGGGCGCGTTCCGTGCACCGTGAAGTGCATCGCTCGATGCGCGGGTGTCGAGCGTGCCTCGTGATCAATTAGGTGGGGGTCTGGCGGCGTTGAAGCGCCTGCTGAGCGGCCGGGATTGCGGGATGATGGGGGCGTTTGGGTGCGGTTCGTATGACATCCATCCAAGTCTTGAGCTCCGGGACCAATTCGCTTGGGGCAGGCTCAGTACGGAGCGCAGCGGAGTTGATCGGACCGGGCTTGCGCCTCAAGGAGGCCCTTGACGGGCGCCATTACCTTCGGTAAGAATTTCTTACCGAGCAAATGACCAAGAGCCACATCAAGACCGTCCTCGTTGCGGTCCTCCAAGAGATTCAAGAAACCAGCGGTCGTAGCTGCGCGGCGCTCTCGGATGGCACCAGCCCGATCGGGGACCTAGAGGGCTTCGACAGCCTATCGGGAGTTGAAGCGACGATGTTCGTGGAGCAGCGACTCGGCCGGCCGCTCGGCATCGAGAGCGTGTTCGTGTCGCCGACAAAGAGCAGGGCGTTGCGGATCGACGAGATCGTCGAGGACATCGCGAGCCGAATCGCGTCCGGGGAGGCAGCATGAGCGACGCCAGCGGACTCCCTGCACGGCTTCGGCTCGCTCGAGAGCAAGCAGGTCTCTCGCAAACTCAAGTGGCGAAGTTGCTTGGCGTCCATCGACCCACCATCTCTGAAATCGAAGCAGGCCGACGACGCGTGCAGACCTCCGAACTCGCCGAGTTCGCCCGGATCTACGACGTGTCGACAGCGTGGCTTCTCGAGGAGCCCGGCCAGAAGGACGACCTCAGGGATGCCAAAGTGCAGCTCGCAGCCCGCGAGCTGGCCAAGCTCAAGCAGACCGACCTGGACCGCGTCCTCAACTTGCTCAGCTCGCTTAGGGGGTCCAAGGCGAAGAAGGACGCTCGGGGTTGATGCGCTACGAGGACGCAGCTCGGAAGGCTGTCGTTGCCGCACTTAGGGTGCGAACGACCCTCGGTCGGCGCCTGGACGAGCCGGTGTGTCCATTCGCCATCGCCGAGGCGCTAGGACTGAAGGTGCGCTTCGAGCCGCTGCCGAGCTTGGAAGGTCTCTACTTTCCCGACGAACCCCTCGTCGTCATCGGAAGCCTGCGTCCGAAGGGGCGCCGGGCGTACACCTGCGGTCATGAGATCGGCCATCACGTGCTCGGGCACGGCCTACGGGTCGACCAGGAGAGCCCCGAGGAGGCAACGACATCGACCTGGGACGAGGCAGAGTTTTCGGCGGATCGCTTCTCGACCGCTCTGTTGATGCCAAAGCTGGCCGTCGAGAACGCGTTCTCCTCACGGAGGTGGTCGATCGAGCGGTGCGGGCCGCGTCACCTCTACACGATCGCCGGCCTTTTGGGGGTCGGCTACACCACCTTGATCGGTTACCTCGAGCGCACGCTGCGCCTGCTTTCCGCGAGCGCTGCGCAGCGACTGCGAATACCGCTACCCAAAGTTCGGAAGACAATCCTGGGCTTCGAGCCGAGCCACGATCTCCTGGTCGTCGACGAAGCGTGGACGCAAAACCGCGACCTCGACGTCGAGGTTGGCGACCTCGTCACCCTCCCCCCTGGAGCCGAAGTCGAGGGCGACGCCGTACGCCTCCGGTCGACCTCCGAGATCGTGGTGTTTGAAGCTGTCCACCCTGGCGTCGCACAGGTTCGGCACGCGAACTGGACAGCTCCATGCCGCGTGGCTCGACGAGGTTACCGCGGACTCAACGCGCATCGACATCTCGAGGATCCCGAGCATGAGGAATGACATCCACTACTTCGAGGATCCAAACCTCTCCTTGGCATGGGGACGGGCGATTCGGGTGTTCCTTGAGCGCGCAGCACCAGCGGACATCGCGCCGCTGGTCGTCTCGGCGACGGGATTCACGAACGGCGTGCCCACTGAGGACACGAAGGTTAGGTCTGCCCTCGATGCCGCGCTCGCTCGTGCCGGCGAGCAGCCATGTCACACGGTGGCGAACACCATCTTTCCGGCGTCGCTCTGGAACCCGAAGGCACCTCGGGCGCAGCTCTACCAGCGGTACGCCGACATTCTGCCGAGCCTCAAGAAGGCGTCGCGGAAGAACACCCGCGGGATGTACTTCGAGCGGTTGATCACTGGCGGGCCTTCCCAGCATCCGAACCAGCTCGAGTTCATCCTCGCGAACTACAAGTCACGGGCTGGCGTGCGTCGAGGTGCGCTCCAGGTCGCCGTGTTCGACCCGAAGCTCGATCAGTCGAAGGCGGCACGACTCGGTTTCCCCTGTCTTCAGCACGTCACGTTTGCCCCGACCGAGGGTGGCCTGGCCGTGAACGGTTTCTACGCCACGCAGTACGCCTTCACCCGCGCGTACGGGAACTACCTCGGCCTCTGTCGGCTCGGCCACTTCGTCGCGCACGAGCTGGGGATCCGTTTGATTCGAATGACCTGTTTCACCGGCATCATGATGGGAGAGGAGCGCCTCTCACGTCGTGAGCTTCGTGTTGTTGCCGACGCGATCGACTCTGCGATCGAGAAAGGACCGACTCATGTTGAGCCTCGACGAGTACCAGCTCCGCGCCCTTGAGACGGATCAGAAGCCCGGGACGGAAGGTGATGCTCTCCTGGTGTCGCTGCTTGGCCTCGCGGGCGAGAGCGGGAGCCTCCTTGCGGAGTACAAGAAGCTCTTGCGAGATGGTCCGGCACATCAGGGCTTTCAGGAGCAGGTGGGCGAGGAACTTGGCGACCTCCTGTGGTACGTCGCGAACCTCGCGTCCAAGTGCGGCCTCTCGCTCGGTGCGATCGCTGAGAGGAATCTCTCCAAGACGAGGGGCCGCTGGCTCCCGGCCGAGCACGCAGCGTTGCTCGATGAGGACTATCCAGAAGCAGAGCAACTACCTCGACGGTTCGAGTTCTCGTTCGCGTACCGGGAGATGAACGGCATGCGCAAGATCGTCGTGCTCGACGCCTCCGGCAAAAGCGTCGGGGATGCTCTGACCGACAACGCCCACGCTGAGGACGGCTACCGCTTTCACGATGTCCTCCATTTGGCACACGCTGCGATCCTCGGATGGTCCCCCGTCGTTCGGAAGCTCCTGGGTCGGAAGCGCCGATCGGTCCCGAAGGTCGACGAGGTCGAGGATGGCGGGCGTGCTCAGGTGATCGATGAGGCCATCGCCGCGGCGGCGTACGAGTACGCGACTCGGCACGCGCACCTTCGAGATGTTCGGCGGGTCGACTGGGAGCTGCTCCGAACGATCAAGCGGCTCACCGCGGGCTTCGAAGTTCGGGTGCGCACGGAAGCCGAGTGGGAACAGGCGCTCCTCGCCGCGTTCGACGTGTGGCGGCAGGTCCGCGAGCACGACGGTGGCAGGGTCGTCGGTGATCTCCGAGCCCGTACCTTTGCGTTCGCTCCGTCGACGACGTGACGCCTAGCTGAACAAGGACGCCTGCGACGGTTCGCGAGTCCTTGCCGGCCGCCGCTGGTCGGGGAGCTGTGGTGGATGGACCCCCCACTTCGGCGGGTACCACTGCGGCACAGGGCGACTCTCTGGCACGAATCGCTGTTTGATCTTTGTCCTACCCGACATGCCGGCCACATCAGGGTGCGCCACGCGAGCGTACTTGCTCACCTCGCAGAAGATGTTCTGGCAGTCGATGAGCTGGAGCGGGCGCCCCCAAAGGTCGCGGAACCGCAGTTCGAGCCGATTGAACTCGTCGGCCGCCATCTCCGCCACGGCACGGATGACATCTGCGTCGGAGAGGCCCGCCGTGTCGGCGAAGCACTTGCTCAACCCGTCTTTGGCACCTGGCCCGGCCACCACGAAGTCCATCTCGGAGAAGCTCAAGACCGGGCCGTAGTTCAGGTCGATCGTGAGCTGGAAGGCCAGGAAGTCCCCAAGGGAGGGGTACGCCCTCATGATCTTGAACGCCTCTTCGAGCGAACGAGACCTGGTGATCTTGTTCGGCGCCCCGTCACGCATCATATGCTCGAGCAGGCGCAGGTGGTTTCCGTGCTTGCGGTCAGCGCCGAAGCTTGGCGACGGCATGATGTAGGCGGCGGAGTAGACCCGGTGGCCGTCGTGCATCACCGAGTCGAGAAGCTTCTCGTAGACCGGCAGCTTGAAGTTGCGCCACGACGGAGAGCCTAGCGCTGCCGTGAGCCGCTCCCAGGTGTCGATGCGGTTGAAGAGCTTGAAGAGAACGGTGCGGAAGAACACCTCCTCCTCCGCCTGGTCTCCCTCGTAGATGACATGGCGGATCAGGTACTGGCTGACCCGATCGGAAGCCCGGTAGGCGTTCGTGAAGCGATGCGCCGCGATGATCGGATCGGCCGTCCACGGCGGTGACTCGTTCGCCACCCTGCGCATGAAGGTCGCCTGTCGCTCGTGGGCGAACTTCCAATAGGTGTCGAGAACATTCGTCGCCAGCAGACGACGCCCTCCCCCGACCGAGATCGAGCGGAGCGAGCCCGCCCTTTCCGTGGCGGTGCTCCCCTGCGGGAGAAGATGCTCCTCGTGTTCCGCGCGGGAAGGGGTGCTCGATCGCTGCTTTTCGCGGCGCATTTTTAGGCCCTATGTATAGCCTAATTAGTGCTCCACGTGCTACGACTGAGCGTGAGGTGGCCCGGCCCAAGAACAGCAACGAGCCGGCCCACGTCCGGCTGGCGACGACGCCTCAGGTCTGCGCCTTGCTCGATCGCCTGGTCGAGACGGGCCTGTTCGGGAAGACCCGTGCTGAGGTCGCCGAGCAGCTCATGCGAGACCGGCTTCGCGAGGTCATCGAGCGAGACTGGCCCGGGCGCCTCTCCACGAGCAGCGGCTCGACGAAGGGAGCGAAGCGATGACTGACGTACGACCCAGATGTCGCCACTGCGGACGGCCCTGGCTGCCTGCCGAAGGGGTCGACGCGAACGCTTCCTACTGCCGCGCGTGCAGCGCTGAACGTCGCCGCAACGCCATCCAGGTGGCAGAAGCCAAGAGTGTCGAAGCCATCAGGATCGACGGCTACGTCGTCCGTGTCCCGAGGAACACCTCGGCCTGACGCCGAGCGTCCTCGAAGCGACCTACGACAACTTCTCCGAAGGATCTTGGCCGCCCGGACACACCGGCGAGGGGCTCGCTCCACTTACGGACTCGATGCGAACGGGTGCGTCGACCAGTCCACTCCACAACCGTTCGTCGCTGCTGCGCATCGGTCCACCACCGGACCGTTGTCGGGTCGCACGTGCAGAGCCACGAAGGTGATGACGGCAACGACGCCATGGCGCTCAGCATGCCCGTGGCGTTCTGGAATCTCTTCGTCGCATCATCGTGAAGGGCCGCGCGCAGGAATCGACGCCACGCATCCGGGACATGGGGCATCCACGGCAACTTGCCGGCGAAGTTCCCGCCGAGGATGTTCGACTTGATCGTGTTCACGTCCGTGGGGCCGATGCCCTTGGTTTCGAGATACTCGTTCCACCACGTCTCCCCGTTCAGCAGTCGGTATAGCGTGACCCCCATCGCCCACACGTCGGTCTTGGTCGAGGTCGTGCGCTTCGCAAGCACCTCCGGGGCGAGGTGAAAGTAGTAACCGTTGTAGCTGCCGTAGCCGGCAACCAAGTCATCTGAGACGAGACCGAAGTCCGCGAGCTTGGTGCGCCCGGATGGCGCGAGCAAAAGGTTCCCCGGCTTGATGTCGCGATGGATCATGCCACGCTGATGAAGCGCTTCGAGGCCGAGCAAGGCCTCCCGCGCGATCGGCTGGAGCTTGTTCAATGGAACCGGATCATCGCCGGCCTCGTCACCCACGCTCGTGCGACACAACTCCGTTACGATGAAGACCCTGTTCGAGGTCGCATCGTAAGAGCACGCGAGGAAGCGCACGACATGCTGGTGCTCGGCCGCGTGAAGACGATCCGCCTCGGCGAAGAGGTACTCCTTCCACAGCGAGAAGGGGCCTGCCGACGAGGGCTGTACGATCTTCACGGCCACGTCACCAAAGGGACGGAGCACCCCTCGATGGACTTGTCCGAACGCCCCCGCACCGAGTCGCGCGCCGATGTCGATGTCCTGGGTCGCGACGACGACCGTCACCCGGTCCCCTCCCGCAAAGCCGAGATCGCCATCAGCACCACCGCCCGAAACTTCTTGTTGCTCAGCGCCCCATTGACCTCGTTCGACCAGAACGCGTCGTCCGCAACGTACTCCTTGCCCTTCCGCTCTCCGATGGTTCGGCTCACCGCAGCGCCGTCTCGAAGCACCGTGGGTGCCTCGGCAGCGCAAGCGGCCTCGAGCACAACCCCACGCACCTCCGCAGTTTGGAACCACGACGCGTTCACGTTGCGCTTGTTTGCCGGCTTGAGTGCTTCCGGCTCGAGGGGTTTGACGACCACCAAGTCGGGCGCCTGCGTAGCAACGAGGCCGTGGACGCGAGTCCGGATCGTCGTGAGGCCCGTCGGACGAGGTGCGTCCCCGGCGGCGATGGTCGCGTAGTAGACGACCGTCGGCTTCTCCATTCGGTCGTCAACTACGGCAACAAGAACTTCGTTCGGATGTGGCTCCAAGCCCAGAACCTTCACGTGTCCCTCCGCTCTCACACGGTACCCCTGATGCGTTGGTCTGCACCAGTTTGGGTCGGCACCTAGGTCGGCGAGAAAGCCAGCAGGCCGTGGCGGTCAGTGCTGAGCAAACATTGCCAGCAGCTTCGACGTGAGACTCTCTCGGTTGACCCCGAAATGGAGCCTCCGATGACAGTTCGGGCAAACCGCGATCGTGTTCGCCACCGTGTCTGGACCGCCGCTAGCAAGATGCCGCAGATGGTGGACCTCGAGAAAGGGCCTTCCGTCGTCACGCTCGAACGGAGCTTTCTGTTGGCAGGCTTCGCAACGGGATCCTGCCCTTGCCAGCACGAAGGCAGCGACTTTAGGGTTGCGGACAAAACGCTCCCCAGGGGGAGACGGCCTCTTCTCGGGCTGTTCGTTGCCCTTGGGACGCTCGATCTCACCGCTGGCAAGCAGGCTCGCCACCGCGCCGTCAAAGGCAACCGGGTCATCGGTGGGAGCCAGGAGCTGTTCGCGCAGCTTCCTGAGTTCGGCCTTACTGTTGAGCGTCTTCGACGCGTCGATGAACTTCTTCGCGCCAGACAACGTCGAGACACACCACCTGACGGCGTCTTCGAGCGCCTTCTCGGAGAACCAGTGCGTGCGCTCAACGTAGTGACGAAATTCGCGTTGAACTGGCTTGTGCTCGAGCACCTCCCCGCCTCCGAGCGCCACGCTGAGCGCCTCCACTTCATTCCGGAGGGCCGCGTGAACCGCGCTGCCGTACTTGCCTTTGGGAACGTACAAGCCGGCGGCCACCAAGTTCGGCGCCGGTCGAGCCCACACGAAGTAGTGGACACGCGACGACGGTCCCTCAATTACAAGGATCCGACGCCGGTGAAAGTCTGGCCGCAGTGGAACACACGGCAGAGCGGCTTGCTTGAGCGCTGCAAGCACGGCATCGAAGAGACGGTTTCGCTCGGCTTTCGCCCACCCTGCCTCGCGCATGGCTCGGAAGAATACGCTGGATCGATTGTGGTCTCGATACGGCTCCCGATCGACGGCCAGCCTCCAGCAAGGCGCTTCGCAAAAGCGTAGGTGCCGCTCGAAACGCGGGCGAGGCGGGCAGTCGGCTCGCACGATTCCATGAGCTGGAGCTTGTAGTGCGCGGCTAGTTAACGAGCACCTGCGCCGCAGCCGCCGCCTACTTCACTCCCCACCACCCCGCGCCCGATTCCCCAAATACTCGGCCAGAAAGAACCCATACAGCTCCGCGCTCGTCTCCATCTTCCGTCCCGGTGACAAGGTGACGTCCTTCGCGAGTCGCAAGACGTCGACGGCATTGCCGTCTGGGTTCTCGATCGTGAGCAAGAAGAAGATCTCGCCCGCCTTGTTGAATCGCTCGGCCACGATGCGCAGGGTGTAGCCGGTTCCTTCCGAGTCCCGGTGCGCCACCCTCACTCCCAGCTTGCGCGCCCGCTTGAGGAGCTCCGAGCGAAAAGCCTTCTCGGCGTCGCGCTTCTCTGCCTCGAAGCTCTCGCGCTCACCGTCGTCGAGGGTCGCCAGCCAGTCTTCGACGTGAACGCCGTCGACCTTCAGCTCGGACCAATCGAACGGGACGAGCACGAAGTGGGGCTCAGCGCCATCCGCGAATGGGTTGGGTGATGCTTGCCTGACGACCTGGATTGGCGGCGGGGTGCACGCAACCGCGAGCAACAGAAAGAGAGGCAGCAGGACGAGGAAGGTCGCGCGTGACATCAGCCCCATGATCGAATGCGAGAGTATCTCTCCTTCTCGTGAGCGTCATGCCGGCGGGCCTCCTGGGGCTTTCGCGCACACGATGCCTGCGGGAACATTGGGAACGCAGCGCGGTGACCTCCGATGACCTCACCCGACACCCTCACCGTCGGCTCCACCTTCCACGCCTGGACGCTCGATCGCGTCGTCGCGCGCGGCGGCTCCGGTACCGTCTACGCCGCGACGCACCGGCTCACGAACCGGCCCGCCGCGGTCAAGGTCATCACACCCGCACGGAGCTCTGTCGCCAACGCGGAGACGATCGCGCGCTTTCGCGTCGAGCTGCAGCTGCACCTGGAGCTGCGCCTCGCCAACGTTCCAGAGTTCTACGACGCGGACCTGACGCCCGGAGGAACGGCCGTCCTCGTCCTGGAGCTGCTGGACGGAGCTGATCTCGCTCGCCTCCTGTCGCACGCAGGTCCGCTCTCGACGACCGACGCCTTGTTCGTCACGAGCGAGCTGCTGCGGACGCTCCCCTGGCTGCACCGGGTGGGCGTGCACCGCGACATCAAGCCGTCGAACGTGTTCGTGCGGCGGCGGGCGCGGCTCGACTCGGAGGGGCGCGTGGAGAAGCGGCGCGTGACGCTGCTCGACTTCGGCATCGCGAAGGTGAAGGAGCGGCCGGGCGTGACGATGCAGAACACCATCGTCGGGACGCCTTGCTACATGAGCCCCGAGCAGCTGCGCGGCCAGCCGATCGATCCGCGGACGGATCTGTATTCGACCGGCGCGCTGCTCTACGAGATGCTCTCGGGCCGGCCGCCCTACGTCGCCGATCCGCGCAAGCTGCCGAGCGCGGGTGAGCTCATCCTCGCGCACGAGTCGGCGTCGCTGGTCGATCTGCGAGAGGTGGTGCCCGACCTCGCCGAGGAGGTCTGGGCGTTCCTGCGGACGCTGCTCGCGAAACAGCCTGGGGAGCGGTATCCCACCGCGGAGTCGGCGTTCGCTGTCGCGACTGCGTTGCTTGCGCGATGCTCGGGCGGCGCGAGACGCTTTCGCGAGGAGATCGACGGCGGGACGAGCGAGCCGTTGCCGCCCGCGACGCCGACCATCATCGACGAGCGGAGCGACTTCGACGACGAGGCGCCGCCGACCGAGGCGATGCCGGCGATGACCATCGTCGCTCACGTCCCGACCGAAGCCGCGCCGAATCTCGAGACCGAGCGCCTCGATCCCGAAGGCGATCCGCTCGATCCGTGGGAGGAGCGGCAGCTCGCGAGCGCGCGGCGGCTCTTGCGCGCGCCGCGCGTGTTCCGCAGCCCCGCCGTCGCGAGCGTGGATCCGGCGTCGGGCGCGATCCTCGGCCTCCGCCCGCTCCAGGCGATCGAGAGCCGCATCGGCTCCGGCCCCGACGCCGTGGTGCGCGTCCTCGAGCCCGGCGTCCTGCCGCACCACGCCACGCTTCGCAGAGCGCCCGACGGCCGCATGCAGCTCGAACTCGCCGCCGACGCCGTCTTCGGTCGCGGCCTCACCATCGACACCGCCACCACCGCCGCCGGCCACATCGTCCACGGCACACGCTTCCGCTGCGGATCGCTCGAGCTCCAGATCGTCGATCGCGCCATCGTCGATCCCTCTGCCAGCGTCCCGCCCCGAGCGCGATCGCGACCGCCGATCCTGACGCACGTCACGCGCGCCACCGGCCGCCTCGGCAACATCAAGATCATGAAGCAGCCCCTCGCCCTCATCGGCTCGCTCCCCGCGTGCGATCTCGTCGTCCCCGGCGTCGCACCCATCCGCGCCGCCATCTGGCTCCGCGGCGACGGCGAGCTCGAGCTCGCAGAGATCGACGTCAGCGTGCTGCCGCTGGGACAACCGGTGATGAGCGCGCGGCTCGTGCGAGAGGGCGATGAGATCGATCTCGGCAAAGGCGAGCTGCTCCGGATCGAGCAGCCCGCCGGCTGAGCCCGCGCGCCAGCTACCGCCCCACGAGCCGCACCAATCCCCCAATCACGCGATTCAATCCCGCCACTGCATCGCTCCCCGCGCCGAGCTCCGCGTAACCGAGCGCATCCGCGACCTCCAAGCAAGACAGCGTCTCCCGAGCCGACCCCAGCGCGTTCAAGTACCGCTGCCGCCGCGTCCCGCCCTCCGAGCCGCTCCCCTCCGACATGTTCAAAGCAACACTCGCCGCCGCCCGTCGCAGCTGCTTCCCCAAATCCGAATCCCGCCGTTCGATCTTCTCGATCAGCGGACGCATCCCACGCAGCACCCAAAGAAACTCACCATAGATCCGAAGCATCGCGCAC
>JBGTSH010000215.1:0-17875 GCA_041940405.1 Polyangiaceae bacterium | reverse complement strand
CGGCGAGCAGCAGATGCTCGCCATCGGGCGCGCGGTGATGGCTCGTCCGACGCTGCTCCTCCTCGACGAGCCGTCGCTCGGCATCGCGCCGAAGCTCGTTCAGCAGATCTTCGAGGCCATCGCGAAGATCGCCGAGAGCGGTACGACGATCCTCCTCGTCGAGCAGAACACGCGGCTGGCGCTGAAGTACTCGAAGCGAGCGTACGTCCTTCGTACAGGCGAGATCGCCATGCACGGCGACGCAAGAGAGCTCGCACAGAACGAAGAGATCAAGGCCGCCTACCTCGGCGGCTGAAGTCTCTCAGGCGGGCTCGTCGTAGAAGCCGCCGACGAGATCTTCGACGAACGCGTCGACCTCGGGCGCGTCGAGCGCGATCTTCACCGCCGGCCAGATGGCGTCGGTGAGCGCGTCCCAGTCGACCTGGATCTTGGCACCGTAGGTCGCGAGGGCCACTTCGAGCGTCTGGCTCTTGTGCGCGAGAAAGAGCATCTCCACCGCCGCCTTGCGCTGGCGGTGCGTCGACTCGAGCGTCTCGAGGTGCCTTGCCGTCGCTTCACCCGCGAGCACCGCGAGCTCGGCCGCCTTTTCGCCTCCGGGGCTGACCAGCTCGCCGACAGGTTGCTCGAGGAGCCAGGAGAGCAGCTCTTTTCGCGCGGCGACGAACGCGGGCTCGTCGCTGCGGCGAATGACGAAGTCGGCCACGAGATCGAGCGAGCGTCGAGCGAAGCTCTGGAGAAACTTCTTTCGCTCGGGCTCGAGGCGCTTGTCGAACTCTTCGCGCACCGCCTCGAGGCCCTTCGCGAACGCGCCGAGGCCGATCGAGAGCGGGCCCATCCGCTTGAGGAGGCTGGGCAAGCCCCACTCGGCGGTGAACGGGTTCACCTTGCTCGAGAACTCGTCGAGCGCGTCGTCCAGGACGTCGCGGGCGATCTCCTCGAACACTCTGCGGGTGAGGAGCTCGCGCACGAGCTTTTCGGGCAAGAGGCCCGGTCGCTCGAGCAATCGATCCATCAGCTCTCTGGCTTCGGGCGAGACATAGGTGCCGAGCTTCTCGGGCGCCTCGCGAAGGCGTGCCATGCGCAAGAGGACCGCCGTCCTGAGGATCGGTCGGATGGAGCTCGCGACGAACGGCTCGGCCATGAACGCCTCGACCGCGCGCACCGTTGCGCCCATGTCGATGGCGGTGTCCACCCGCGCCGCGAGCAGCGCGCGCATTCCGGCCTCGAGGTTCTTGCGGAGCTGCGCCTTGCCTTCGGCCGAGCGAAGCCGCGCTTTGGCCCAGGCGATGTGCTTTTGCTTCTGCTCCTCGTTCGGGAGCGACGATGTCACGGAGAGCCTCCGAGGTACACGCAGTTGCCTTTTGCCAGACAGAGGTGCGTCTTCGGGTGCGAGAGATAGTAGACGTCCGTGCCGTCCGTCTGGAAAAAGCGAGCGACGAGGTTCGTCAGGTACGTGCCGTTGTCCCAGTTCTCGCAAGGATTGCCGAAGACGAAGGTGTGCGTTCCCTCGGGCACGACGTACGCGTCGAGGAGACCGGTGACGCGGCGACCGTCGGGGACCCAGCCGCCGTCTTCGCTGCGGGGCACGCCGAGGAGGCGCGGAGCCCAAACGCTCGCGATCGTCTCCGGCGTCGCCTTCTGGGTGTAGCGCACGAGGCGGTGCGGCACCGGCGCCGCCTGCTCGGCGTAGAGCGCCGTCGACTCGTCGAGGTCGTCGGCGTCGAAGAGCGCCTCTTCACAGCGCTCGATGCTCGGGGCGTTGGGCACGCACTTGTCTGCTGTCTCGTCGCAGTGCGAGCTCCCGACGCACTCGACGCCCATCGTGGCGCATCCGGCGGGGAAGCAGGCGCGCGTCTCGCCGTCGAGGGTCAGGTAGGTGCCGTCGATCGCGGCGTTTCCGGTGTCGATGCACGTCGGACCGGCCGGATGCCGCGCGAGGGCGGTCACGCCCTCGATCACGTGCTTGTCGATGAGGTCCTGGTTGGGCGTCTTGCCTCCGAGGGCGTCGTAGAGGGCGGACGGCGTCACGTAGTCGGCGTACTCGGGGAACTTCGCCGCAGCGTCCGGGTGGAAGAACGGAAGCGCACCGGTCGCCCTGGCGAAGGCGATGCCCGCGTTGAGGGGCACGTTCATGTCCCCGATCGTGTTGATCGTCAGGACCGCGTGCGCCTCGATCGGGTTCCCAAACGGATCCGTCATTTGCTTCACCGCGTAGTACGGCGCGAAGCTGATCGGATCGCCCGGCTCGAGCGCCACCTGCGCCAGCTGAAGGAAGCGCCGCAGCGACGGCGTCTGGCGGATCTGGCCGTAGCCCTCGGCGGGCGCCGAGAGCGGAGTCCCCTCGCCGAAGAACAGACCCTGGAACATGCCGCAGGTGGTCGATTTGCAGTCGTCCGTGTCGGCGAGGTTCGTCTGGCCCTCGCTGAAGCGTCCCTTGCCGTAGCTCGCGACCTGGGTCCGGGGCGTCGTGCCCACCGGGAGGGTCGGGGCGCAGCTCTCGTAGTCCTCGACCGCGTCCTTGCCGTCGAAGAAGCTGACGATGATGTTATCGCCGACCGAGGTCGGGACGCCGACGCGGAGCTTGAGCTTGTCGTCGACGCGCGCGCAGCGCAGCTCGCCGTTGTTCTCGTTGTAGACGAGGACCGTGGTGTCTTGGATGTCCGCCGGGCTCAGGCAGGTGATCTCGAGCTCGCCTGTGTCGTTGGTGTCGGGCATCACCCAGCGCAGCGAGACCTGACCGACCTCGCAGACGGTGCACTCGCCGTTCTGGTCGAGCGATCCCGTGCACTTCGGCGGGCTGTTCTCGACGACCGGGATCGTGACGATGAGCGGGCCCCAGAGGCGGAGCAGCACCGCCTCGATCACGCCGCCCTGGAAAGAGCGGAGGCCGATGTCGGTGAGACCGCCGCCGCCGGAGCCCGGTGAAGCGCTCGTCACGTAGGCGTCGATCGCGCCGTGGATCCCCGACAGGATGCCGCCGAGCGACTCGCCCCAGGTGCCGTACTTCGCGTCGGGCCCGCCGACGTCGGGCACGCCGTTGCCGTCGAAGTCGCCGGCGATCTCGATCGCGCCGTCGCCGTTGGTGTCGCACGGCTGCGAAGCCGGCTGATCCCATCCGGTCGTCGCGTTCTTGCAGACCATCCCGCCTTCGGCCGTGCCGAAGGTTCGGAAGATGCGGACGAGCTGGAGGTGATCGAGCACCGACTGGCGGACGCCGTCGCGCGTGTGAAAGAGGTAGCTCGACCAGAAGTCGCCGCCCGAATCCGGGTTGCCGTCACGATCGAGATCGCGCGCGCGGCCGGTGAGGATCGCGTCGCCCATCGGGCCCACGCAGCCCTCCGCGAAGAGCGACTTGGCGAGCGACTCGATCTCGGGGCCGTCGAAGCCGAGCTGATGGCCCATCGCGTTGATGCCGACGGTCGCAAGGCCGTGCTCCGCGAGGTTGCCCGCGTAGAACACGAGCTCGAGGAAGTTTCCGGTGTAGCCGTGGCCGTAGATGTTCACGTCGAACGGCTGCTGGTGCAGGGCTGTCTCCTTGGGCACGACGAGCCAGAACTGCACCTCGTCCTCGTGCACCTCGCCGTCGCCGGTGAGGTAGTCGAGACGGAACGCAGCCTTGGGGTCGGTGCTATCCGGCCCGCCCTCGAGCAAGAAGGGCGACTTGAACGTGCCGATGACGATCGTGTCGACGTGCTCGAACGAGCGGAGCAGGAGCTCTACGTCGGGACCGCCCGATTCGCCGAAGAGCTGCTCGACCGCGGTCTTCAGCGTCTCCTGAATCTCGGCGACCTTCACGATGTAGAGGTTCCCCGCCTTGTTCACGCACTTCGGCGAGCTCTCCCACCCGGGCACGTCGGTCGCGCCCTCATCGAGGTTCGCCGCCTGACCGACCGCGCGCATGACCTCGAGCTGGGGCGGGAACTGCGCGGCGAAGCGCGCGAACGGTCCCTGACCATAGAGACCGTCGCGGAGGCGCTTCATGTCGTCGACGGTCGGCTGCGTCGTGAAGCCCCACGTGAACCCGACGCGGGTGATCCCGCTGCCCGCCAGATCGCCGTAGTACGCGCTGCGCGAAGGGTCCGAGAGGATCTCGGCAACCCGTACGCCGATCGCCTTCTGCGTCGCGTGGAAGACGTGAGAAAAGGGCGATTTGACGGCGTTGCCGTTGGCGTCGACCAGGCGATCGGTGAGCACGACGGCGTACTTGGTCATCTCGTCGAGCGGCAGGACCGGTCGCAAGATGAGCGTATCGGTCTCGCGCTCGTAGTAGGTGAGCAGGTGATCGGCGATGCACTGATCTCGGTTGCGCCGCGCCTCGAGGCACTCGGGCGTGCCGTAGCTCGCGGCTGCCGTGTCGTCGCACGCCGAAGGAGGGGGGCAGACGAATGGCTCGTCGAGGTTCGGGACGTCGAGCGTCCCGTCGAAGTCGGTGTCGAGCGCCGGCGTGAAGGTTCGCGGATCGATCGACCCGCGGCTGGTCTCGTCGATCGTTTCGAAGATCAGGTTGCGCTCGGTCGCGCGCGTGTCGTTCGCCCAATACCTGTCGAGCCGCTTGAGCGTGTACTCGAAGTTGCCGTTGCCGACGTCGAGCGGCACCGGGATCCCCGTCTCGAGGTTGATGACGTAGACGGCGTCGTTCGCGAAGTCGTAGTCGTCGGCTTGGTGCCGCGCGACGACGTTCGTGAGGTCGACCGCCGCTTCGGTCACCGCGCGGGCCTTGTCACCGACCGTCGCGAGATCGAACGAGACGGTGATCGGCGCGAACGTGCCCCAGCCTTCGAGCTCGTCGAAGCGGCGCCGCGCGTCGCGCTCGATTTCGGTGGGCGCCGCCAGGCTCGCGTTGATGCGAAGGCCCGTCCGGCTGGTGGGATCTGCCCAGGTGGCCGTGTCGCTCGGCAGCGGGATATCCGGCAGCGGGGTATGCGCGAGATCGTAACGGATTGTCGCACCGGGCCCGTCCGGGGTGCGGCCGAAGTCGAGCGGTGCGCGCTCGTTGCACCCTCCGATCGGAGATGACAGCGCTGCTGTCGTTAGTGCCGTAGAGACGAGGAGGGCTCTGCGAGGGACGCGCATGGTGTTACGGGGGCGGATGCTAGAGGAGGGCGGGCCAAGAAACCTGCGGCCCGCGACACTGACCTACAAGGAATTACAACTGCGTGACAATCGTGCTTTCCGGCGATGTTACGCCCCTTATCGCACGGATGAACATCGCCCTCTGCGTTCTCTATTTCTCCGTTCTGCTTCTCCTTTCAGCCTACGGCCTCCACCGGCTCCACCTGGTTCTGCTTTGTCGCAGGCACCGGGCGCGCATCGCCGATTGGGTGAAGAGCGCACCGCGGCTGAGCGAAACCGATCCGGAGAAGCTGCCGCACGTCACGATCCAGCTTCCGCTGTTCAACGAGTCGACCGTCGCGTCGCGCCTCCTCGAGGCGGTCGCGAAGATGGACTACCCGTCCAGCCGCCTCGAGATTCAGGTCCTCGACGACTCGACCGATGAGACGCGCGCGCTCGTTCGTGCGCACGTCGAGCGGCTGCGCGAGCGCGGCCTCGACGCGGTGTACATCCACCGCACCGATCGCGTCGGTTACAAGGCGGGCGCGCTCGAGCACGGGCTGAAGATCGCCAAGGGCGAGCTCGTGGCCGTGTTCGACGCCGACTTCCTGCCGCAGCCCGACTTCGTTCGCGCCGTCGCCGGTCACTTCTCGGATCCCAGGGTCGCGATGGTGCAGACGCGCTGGGGCCACATGAACCGTGAGGTGAGCCTCCTCACCCGCGTGCAGGCGATCATGCTCGACGGCCACCACCTGGTAGAGAACCGGGCGCGCTACGGCGCAGGCTTCCTCTTCAACTTCTCGGGGACCGGCGGCATGTGGCGCAAGGCCGCCATCGAGGACGCGGGCGGCTGGCAGCACGACACCCTGACAGAGGACCTGGATCTCAGCTATCGCGCGCAGCTCAAGGGCTGGCGCTTCGTGTACCGGCCCGACGTCGTGACGCCGAGCGAGCTCCCGGAAGAGGTCTCGGCGGTTCGCGCGCAGCAGTACCGCTGGGCCAAGGGCACCGTGCAGACCGCCCGCAAGCTGATGTCGCGCGTCATGCGCGCCGACCTCACGCTCGGCCAGAGGATCGAGGCGTTCTTCCACCTCACGCCGCACTTCGCTTACCCGCTGCTCGTTCTCTTGAACCTCCTCCTCTTCCCGGCGCTCGTGCTGTTCCCTGCGGCCGACGCGTCGACGATGCTCTTGCTCGATCTGCCGCTCCTCACCGCGACGACCGGATCGCTGGCAGCGTTCTACATGGAGGCGGATCGCGCCCAAGGCCGCCGCCCGACGCAGGCGCTCCTCCGTCTCCCGATGATCATCGCGCTCGGCACGGGCCTCGCCCCGCACCTCACGCGCGCGGTCTTCGACGGGTTCAAGCACATGGCGGGCGAGTTCGTCCGCACGCCCAAGCAGGGGACCAACAGCGCCCGGTACAAGGCCCGCGCCGACCTTCCGCTCGTCGAGGTCTTGTTTGCGCTCTTGTCGTTCGGTTCGTTCATTGCATCGATCCAAACCGGCCACTGGTTCGCGACGCCTTTCGCCCTGCTCTTCACCGTGGGCTACGTCTACGTCGCGGTGCTCGTCGCGTCCGAGCAGGCGAACCGCCGCCGCTCCGAGGCGGTGCTGGGGATCGCGAGCGATCGCCCGAGCGACGCGCCCTCGGCCGCCGTGGCCACGGTCACGGTCGAGGCGGAGTGAAGCGCATGACTTTTTCTGTCTAGCGCTGGCCGGCGCGCGCTCCTATCCTCCGGTGCCTTGGGGCGAGGAGCCGCGCCACGATGACGAAGGCCGAAATCGTTCAGGCTATCTACGCGAGGCTCGGAGGGTTCTCGAAGAAAGAGGCCGCCGACCTGGTCGATCTCGTCTTCGACACGATGAAAGAGACGTTAGGCCGAGGCGAGAAGATCAAGGTCTCCGGCTTCGGCAACTTCGAGCTCCGCGACAAGCGACCGCGTCAGGGTCGCAATCCCCAGACCGGCGATCCCATCGTGATCACCGAACGCCGCGTCCTCAGCTTCAAGGCGAGCAACATCCTCAAGCAGGGGTTGAACCCGTCCCGCGGCGACCTGAGCCCTCGCGACGATCAGGCCGCCCGTGCCGATGCGGCGCTCGCGCGTGCGAAAGAAGGCGAGCCGATCACGAGCGATCGGTCGAGCTTCGATCGATCCAATGGCCAATGACGAGTGGCTGAGTGAGCAACCGGCCGCCTGACGATCCCAGGGAGCAGGAGCGAGCGCACGGCGGTAGGACGCCGAGCGCTGCGCCGCACGAGCGCGCGCCCGAGGCTCCGCTTCGATCGCAGCCGCCCGCGGCGTCGCGCCTCTCGCGCCTCCCGCCGTCCGACGGCAAGCGCGCCCAGCTCGAGAAGCTCTACTACCGAATCGGTGAGGTCTCGCACATCGTCGGCGTCGAGCCTCACGTCCTCCGCTACTGGGAGACGGAGTTTCGATCCGTTCGCCCCCAGAAGTCGGCGCGCGGCCAGCGCATCTACTCGCGCCGCGACGTCGACACCCTGCTGAAGGTCAAAGAGCTCCTCTACGGGCACCGCTTCACGATCGCCGGCGCCAAACAAAAGCTGCGCGAGGGCGGGTTCGAGCCCGCGCCCGCCGCCCCGCCGGCTCCCGCTCCCGTCGTCGCAGAGCCCGCGCCCGTCTCCGGACCCACCTGCGGCGTCGACGACGTCCGCGCGCTCCGCGACGAGCTCCTCGATCTCCGCGCCCTCGCCGCAAGCTTCCTCGACGAGCTCATCGGCGTCCCGGCCGAAGCAGCGGCCGTGCAGGCCGCGGGGCTGAAGCGCGCGAAGTAACCATCGAGCACGCGTGGGGCGCGACGCCCTTGCGGCGCGGTGCTCCCGCGCTGGCGCACTCGGGCCGTCGGGCGAGCGCGGGCAGGCCCTGCGCGCCGCGGGCGGCTTTGGCACCGCGCGGGCGGGTCCCACGCGGGCACCTGCCGCTGGGGCGCGACGAAACTCAGGGGCATCGTTTCTATGGGTGGCGGTTTCGTCGCCGCCGCGCCTCGAGCTGACCCTCGACGCGGCCGCACGCGACGAAAGCGCCCGGGATAGCGCGTGATGGTTCGCGGTTCGATCGCCGCGGGCCGCGCAAGGGCGCTCCGGCGCGGAGCGGCCGGTCCCACGTCGCGCATCTGCCGCTTGGGCGCGACGAAACCCAGGGGCATCGTTTCTATGAGTGGCGGTTTCGTCGCCGCGCCGCCGGTAGCTGACCCGTCGATGCGGGCCCGCGCGACGAACGCACTGATGGAGCGCCCCGGAGAACCGCGACGGGGTTACTGTTCGATCGCTACGCACCGATCCGGGTGGAGCATGCGCAAAGTAGCCCGCCGGGATCAGCCCTGCGTCAGCAACCAGAGCGGCTTGCAGCAGCCCTGGTCGAGATCGCAGTCGAGCGATCGCTGTTGGCAGGAGCCGATCGGCTCGCCGTCGACCTCGCAGTCGCACTCGTAGAAGTCGTCGATGAGAAAGCAGTACTGTCGTAGCTCGGCAGCGTCGCAAAAGCCGCCGCACTCGCAGCTGACGCCGGGCTCCTCGTCGCAGACGCTCCTCTGGCAGTCGATCGTGGGTGAAACGCAGTTGTCGTAGACCGCAAGCTCTCCGTCGCACTGCTTACCCAGCTCGCAATTCGGACCGAAGTTGTGCGCGAGGCACAGGACGAACTGGTCGGTCTCCGGCGTGCAGCCCTCGACGTAGAGCGCCTGGCAGTTGGCAAGGCAGTCGCCCTCGCCCATGCAGTGCGCGAAGTCCATGCAGAGGCGCTGGCATGCCGTGATAAAGCCCGAGCTCGTCGAGCTCGCCATCGCAGTAGACGCAGCCGAAGCGGTCGACGCAGCCGAAGCGGTCGACGCTGATGAGGGCGATCCGGTCGAGCTCGCTCCGCCCTCGCCGTCGTCGTCGACGATGATGACCTTCGCTCCGCAGCCCACGATCCCGAGGAGAACGACGAGGCCGGACATTGTCCGTCCGACATTCAGCCGCGCCTGCTTGACGCATAGGCTCGTTCGGGGGACATCCGGAGGAAGAGGCAAACGAGGCGCCATGGCTGAGGGTTTGAATCGTGTGATGCTGCTGGGCAACTTGGGCGCGGATCCTGAGCTCCGCTACACCCAAGGCGGCCAAGCTGTTCTCAATCTTCGGCTCGCGACAACCGAATCGTATCTCGACAAGGATCGCGTTCGCAAAGAGCGCACCGACTGGCACAACGTCGTCATCTGGGGCAAGCGGGGCGAAGCGCTCGGCAAGATCCTCAGCAAGGGCTCGACGATCTTCGTCGAGGGCTCGATTCGCTCCTCGAGCTACGAGGATCGCGACGGCAACAAGCGATACAAGACCGAGATCAACGCGACCAACGTGATCCTCGCCGGTCGTGGCGGCGGACGCGGCGCCGGCGCCGGCGAGGACGATCGCGGCGGCTTCGAGCGTGGTGGTGGCGGCGGACCCCGCGGCGGCGGTGGCGGCGGCGGTCGCGGCAATGCGCCCGCGCAGGACGACGCGCCGGGCGACGACTTCGGCTACAGCGGCGGCGGCGGCGGCAGCGACGACGACATCCCGTTCTGAGCAGCCCAAGGGGAAACGACCCCTCGCGCCTGCTACGATCCCGGTGTGACCCTGCACGACCTCTCGGAAGGTCCGCCACTCCATCGGCTGACGGTCGCTCAATACGACCAGATGTCGCGTCAGGGCATCCTCGGGCCGGACGATCGGGTCGAGCTGCTCGAAGGATGGCTGGTCTCCAAAGTGACCAAGAACCCGCCCCACCGCATCGCCACGCACCGCGTTCGCGCAGCGCTCGAGCGAGCCGTTCCGGGGTCCGGCTGGTACGTCGATTCCCAAGAGCCGATCGTCACCTCTGACAGCGAGCCGGAGCCCGATGTGAGCCTCATCCGGGGCCGGACCGAAGACTATGCCGATAGCAATCCCCCGGCGTCCGCGGTGGCGCTGGTCGTCGAAGTGGCCGACGTAACGCTGCGGCTCGACCGGAGCATCAAGGCGCGCATCTATGCACGGGCAGGAATTCCGGCGTACTGGATCCTGAATCTCGTCGAGGGCTGCGTCGAAGTGCACACGAACCCGGATCCGAGCAGCGGTGTGTTTCGAGATCGCATCGAGCTACGCAGCGGAGCGATCAGCTTGTCGCTCGGCAGCGACGTCGCCATCGATCTCACCGTGTCCGAGCTCCTCGGGAGTTGATGCCTGCCCTCAGGGCCTCGGATACGGCCGCTTCCACAACAGCAAAGCGATGACGAGCGCCGCCGCACCGGCGACGACGCCGAGCGCCGTGGTGGGGTCGCCGGCGGCCCAGAGCGCGCTCTGAACCAACAGGCTCGGCCGCGGCAGCGGCGCGCTCGTGCCTTCGAGCGCGATCGTCGCCGCGCCACCTTCGCAGCTCGTTGCGGACCCCTTGCACAGCGTCGAACAAAGGATGACGTCACTGTCATCTCCAGCGAACACGATCAGGTGCTCCAGGTGCGTCGCCTTCTCGCCGTCCGCGCCGCCGAGCACGCGGGCAAAGCTCCGCTCGCCGTCCTCGGCTCTCAGAAGCCGAACGGAGCCAGGATCGACGCCCGCACGCGTGAGCGTCAGCCACGTCGCCTTCTCGAACAGCACCTCTTCGATGCCGGGCGCGAAGCGCGACGAAGGTCCACGCACGCATCCCGCGCGCACGATCGCACCGTCCCCATCCCAACCTCGCAGCGCGACGATGCTCGCGCCGGGAAGCCGCGAAACATCCGGCTGCGGAAGCTCGCTCCGCTCGAGCTCTCGCGCTTCGCCGGGGACGCCAACCGTGACGCGAAATCCCTCGGCCGCGTAAAGCTCCTCCCCCCTCACGAAGGTGAGGGGGGCCGGGGGGGTGAGACCACAGGGATCACGTCAAAGCTCGCTCAGCGCGGCACCAACGTCAGTTCACGCGCACGCCTTCGCGCTCGTCGACCTTGTCGAGCGCCGACATGAGGCCGTGCGTGATCCCACGCAAGCTCTCCTCGGAAACTCGGAAGGTGACGCCGTTCGCGACGACCGTAACGTGCACCATGCCGCAGCCGCACTGGCTGATCTTGACGGCATCGTTCGACCCGAGCTGCGTGTGCTTGCCGCAGGGTTTGCGGTCCGACATGCGGCGCAGCCTAGCACCGGTTTCGTGGCATCCGGCCAGCCGCTCGATCACGCGCGATTGCCAACTACGTTGACTTTCGCGCACTCGAGTTGCCGGTCCACCGATCGGATGCGCAGGTAGCAAGCGGCACTTTTCCCTGAAGTAGCGCGCCTCTAGAGTTCAGCAGCAGCGGCACGCTCGGTGCTTGAAGGGGCCCCGTGCTCCCTGGTAACTTGGCGTAGCTTCTTTCTCCGGCTGCTCCCGCGGCGCCTTGCTTTGCCACGGGACGCGCACGGTCTCGTTCGTTCCGAAAGGATTCTGGGCACATGACGCGAAGGATCTTGACGCTGCGGGCCCTCGCCGCCACCGGCCTCCTCACCTTGGGCTTGGGCGCTGCCTCGTCGGGCTGCTTGAACCGCCCGATCGATCGACTCGAGCCGCGCACGACCTCGACCGTCGTCGAGCGCCTCACGCAGAGCGCCGTCGACAAGATCGACCTGCTTCTCGCGATCGACAATTCGATTTCGATGGCGGACAAGCAGCAGATCCTCGCCGAGGCGGTTCCCGACCTCGTCGAGCGCTTGGTCAAGCCCATCTGCGTCAACCTCGAGACGGGCGATCCGGCCGAGCCGCCGCTGTCGGTCGATGCGGCCGGCGAATGTCCGACGGGCCTCAAGCCCGAGTTCCCGCCGATCAAAGACATCAACATCGGCATCATCAGCTCCAGCCTCGGCGCGCTCACCGCGCAGAACTGCACGGATCTTTCCAAAGGCCAAGACGACAAGGGCCACCTGCTGAGCCGCCTGATTGCCGGCGGCAATGCAGAGACCTACCAGGGCAAAGGCTTCCTTGCGTGGGACCCCGACAGCAAGCGAGTCCCTCCTGGAACCACGACGTCGGAGGCGTTGATCCCCACGCTCCGCGACATGGTCATTGGCGTCGGCCAGACCGGCTGCGGCTACGAGATGCAGCTCGAGTCCGTGTACCGGTTCCTCGCCGACCCCGATCCCTACGAGTCTCTCACCGCAGGCGCGGACGGCCGCCTGGTAGAGAACGGGACAGATCAGGTCCTCCTCACCCAGCGCGCCGACTTCCTCCGCGCGAACTCGCTGCTCGCCATCCTCATCCTGTCCGACGAAAATGACTGTTCCGTCGACGTGAGCGGGCAAGGTTACCTGGTCCTGGGCCAGGCACCGTTCTACCGGGCGACCGAGGAGTGCGCTGGCAATCCGAACGACCCGTGCTGCACGAGCTGCGCGCTCGGCAACCCCGACGGCTGCGCGGCGGACGCGAGTTGCGGCGCGCAGGGCACGTCCGACGCCACCAGGTACGCAGCGAGCGACGACCACGGCAACCTGCGCTGCTTCGAGCAGAAGCGCCGCTATGGCGTCAACTTCCTCTACCCGGTGCAGCGCTACGTCAACGCGTTCTCGCTCCCCAACATCGACCCGACCCGCCGCGATCTGGAGCCTTCGGATCCCAAGAAGGCCGTGAAGAACCCGATCTTCCAGGATCTGTCGGGCCAGGGTGTGGCGGTCCGCGATCCCGGCCTCGTGTTCGTCGCCGGCATCGTCGGCATCCCGTGGCAGTACCTCGCCCGCGGCTGCAAGCAGGGTGAGGAGTGCCCCGGGGCACCGCCGGACCTGAACTACGGCTTCAAGTCGTTCAACGAGCTCGCCGAGGCGCAGTCGACGACCGGCAACAAGCTCCTGGATGCCCTGATCGGCGATCCTGACAACAACACGATCCCCGAGGATCCGTTCATGCGGGAGTCGATCGCCAAGCGGCAGGGAAACAGCGTCGTCCCTGGTCTCGAGGGCCAATCGCTTCCCGGGACGAACGCGCTCAACGGCAACGATCGCAACGTCGAGATCAGCGATTCGCTCAACGCCGACCTCCAGTACTCCTGCATCTTCCAGCTCGACACTCCCGACCCGGCGGGCCCTGACTGCACCGCATGCGCAATGAACGCCGCCATGTGCGACGAGCCGCTGTGCGACCCGGCAAACAAGGCGACCCAGGTCAACGCGAAGGCCTACCCGGGCCTCCGTGAGCTCGCGCTCCTGCGCGGCATGCAGAACCAGGGCATCTTCGCGTCGATCTGCCCGCAACAGACCGACACGCCGGACGCCGCCAACTACGGTTACCGCCCGGCAGTCGGCGCCATCATCGACCGTCTCAAGCAAGAGCTCGGCGGCCAGTGTCTGCCGCGTAAGCTGAACGTCAACCCGAACACCGGACAGGTCCCCTGCCTGGTTCTCGAGGCGACGGTCACCGACAACTGCAACTGCGACGAGTCGATCGGTCGCCGCAACGTCGCGCCCGAGAATCAGAACGCCGTAAAGGCGGCGCAGCAGGACGAGTTCGCTCCCGAGCCCGATGGCTGGAACTGCTTCTGCGAGATCGTCCAGTTCGCCTGCACCCAGGACAGCGAAGGCAAGTGCGTCGAAGACACCAACAGCGACCAGTACGTCTGCCAGAACGTCGAGGCCGTGCCGACCGACATCAACGGTTGGTGCTACGTCGACGCGACGCCGCCTGGCCCCGTCGGCAACCCGGCGCTGGTCGCGGACTGCGCAGAGGACGAGAAGCGCCTCGTCCGCTTCGTCAACAAGGGCCTCCCGCAGCCCGGCGCGACGGTGTTCGTAACCTGCACCGGCGACTCTGTTGAAGAGTGAGCTGAGTCGCTGGAGTGCCTGAAACGATAGGCCGGTCGCGAAAGCGGCCGGCCTTTTTCGTGGCGCGGGTTAGCACTCGTCAGTCACGAAGCCGGTACGCGCGAGAGGTGGGTCTCGACCCTAAGATTCGTGTTGAGCGCCGCGTCGCATCCATCCGAGCCGGAGCAGTACTGGGCCCGACCCGCGATTCGGATCTTGTACTTCCCGGTGGGCACCACAAAGTAGCCGGTGTCCGTGAAGACGCTCGAGTTCTTGTCGATCAGCGTCGTGTGGCAACCGCCGAACTCGCCGCCAACCCAGTTGCCCTTGCCATGGTAAGTGTACGTCGCTGAAGGGTTGGTGGTGTTCGAATCCCATACGTATACGCCCACGTAGATGCGCGTACGTTCACAGTCCAGCTCATTGGTGATGCTGTCAAAAGCGTAATCGTAAGCGTTTGCGCCTTGAACGCTGGCGCTGCCCGCCAAGTTGTAGTTGGCGTTGAAGGCCGGCAGGTTCGTGTATTCCCCGATGAACTGGTACGGGCAGCTACTGCTGATGTCGTAATGAATGTACTCGCTGGCGAGCTCGTTGTCGGTACTCGTGGAGAAGCTTGAATCGATGGCGCCATGGGGCTGGGCCAGCCCCGAGACGGTACCGCAAGCAGCCTCACCCAGCTCTTGCTGAACGATGCCGACTTCCTCCTCACTCTCGCCAGGCGTCGGCGAATCAACCTCCTGCGTTGAACAACTCGTGACCGAGAAGGCTGCCGCGATCAGTCCGACGCGTCCAATGGACCGGTGAAGCGAAGAACCAACAGTGCCCGTGTCTACCGTCTTGATGCGCATGGATGCGCTCCTTCCGTCGAGAACGCCTGCGACGACACCGTGCCGCCGCGTCCGCCCCCGAGCGAGCAAAGCTTCGCGCGCCGCTCGAGATAGGCGCAACGGCGGCAGAGTTAAGTTTCCTGGCAGGTTGCCAGGTAGATGGCGTTTTCGTCACCTACGAGCCGCTGTTGCACAAGGCCTTCACAAGCTTGTCACCCAGAACCCGAGGTCTGCGCGCGCTCGCGGCTACGAGCGCTTCTTCCTGACGACCGGGGATGCTTGTTGGCCCGCCTCGAAGCGAGCCCAAGGCGAATCAGAAAGTCTCCGCGGTGAACGACCGCGCGGGCGATCTCCGACCACTCGACGTACCAGTGGCGCAGATGCGCCAGCCGCTCCATCTGCCTTCGCTGCTCGGCCTTCCGGTCGATCGAATCGGTCACCGGCGGAGCTCGCTTCGCGATCGCGATGAGCTGACGGAGTCGCGTTCGTTCGGTGGCGGTTAGCGCTCGCTGTTCGATCACCTTCAGCACGGCAAGGTCCTCCGCGCGCGTGGCCTCACGACCGGCGCCGATCTCGAGCGCGTCCAGCCGGTCGAGGAGGATCTCTAGGCGGAGAACCGACGCTGGGCCGCGCGCAGAATCGACGCCGTGGAACAGGAGCTCCGCCTGCCGTGGATAACGATGCACGAGGCTGGCCTTGGCGATCCGGAAGACGAGAGTCTTCGCGGCGTCGAGCTCCTCGATCGCCGAGCGGACCGACGCGTCGTTCGTGTCCTCGGGAGGAAGGTTCTCGCGAAAGCCGGTGGCGTCGTGCAGGCGCTTCCATCCCTCGAGCTGCTCGGCCTTCGAGTAGCCCCGGTCCTCGAGCGCCCGCAAGATGGCGGGTTCGGCGTTGACGGTGCGCAGGAACTTGAGCACGCGCTCGGGGATTGTCTCCAGCGTGCGCCTCGCGACCTCTTCTCGGTGGGCTTTCACGGTGAGCCTCCCTCGTCTGGTAGTCGCTTTGAGCCACGGCGGGCGAGATCAACGCAGGCGGCGATAGCAGAACTATCCTGCGGCACCTGTTCTACACCGTCTGCGTGCCTGCTGGCTACCGATGCAATCGGTTCGAATACTATGCAGTCAGGCTCAAAGTCCCTTCGTTTCCAGGATTCCCAGAGCATACGTGTCGGAGCATCGTCCGTCCGAATGCACGGTGATGTGAGAAATCACGGAAGCTAGGCACTCCTCAGCCATGTCATGGGCCCACTTTCGCTTGCATGGGTTGCTGAGGAAGCTCCTAGGCCTGCGGAGGCTCGGACACCCGCTCGGACCGGTGCGGAACGGGCCCGCGGCGCCGCCGCAGACCACTAGCGTCCGGTCGCGGCAGGTGCGACCACCTGGGTGCGTGAGTGCCGACCAGCGCGACCATCGCCAAACATGATGAGGGCCAAAGCGTTCGCGAGCGCGTGCTGGATCGGCGCCGGGGTTCTCGCAGCGGCCCCAGCGGCGACGGCTGGACCAGCGATCACGCTGACCCCGCCGGGCAAAACGGTCGAGGAGCGCGGCAGCACTGTCGTGCTGATGCGCGACGGAAGCCACACGGTCGTCTCGATCCAGAGCCGCTTTCGCGGCTCGATCGACGGCGTCGCGCTCCTGATTCCGGTCAAGAAGGGCGTCTCGACAAAGGACGTTCGCGCGCTCCCTCGCGAGGTCTTCGCTCGGCTCGATGCGCTCTCCGCACCGCGGCTCGTCGAGCTCTGGGAGCTGGACCCTTGCGAGCCGCAGTTCGAGCCGCCGCCGAAGGAGACCGGCGTCATGCCGTACGAGTACGGCGTAGACCCCGCTGCGGTCCTTGTCGACGGTGAGTACGAGATGATCGCCGCCGCAGGGTCCACTCCAGAAGCGATCAAGGCGTGGCTGACGGGCCGCGGCTACGAAGTGACGCCGGCCGTCGAGCGAGCGGTCGAGCGAGCGATGAAGAACGATCTCACGTTCGTGCTCGCTCGCGTCCATCCATCGAAGGTGACGTTCGAGGGGCAAGGGACCGAGCGTGAGCCCGTGCTCTCGCCGATCCGCTTTGCGTACGAGTCGGCGACGCTGGAGCTGCCACCCGGCGTAGGCGACTCCTCATCCGGAGAGGATGTCGTGCTCGTGCTCTCGCCCGACCGCCGATTCGGCGTCGTGAAAGACGAGGCTCCGCCCATACCGACCAACCTGGACGTCCGGCCCGCCGCGCGCGACGCCTTCGACGCGTTCTACGCCGGGTTGCTCGCGAAGCAGCGAGAGAAGGTGCCAGGACGGTTCATCACCGAATACGCATGGCCGTCGGACGGCTGTGAGCCGTGTGCGACCGAGCCGCTCGATGCAAATGATCTCCTGACGCTCGGCGCGGACATCACCACGAAGGATCGCTCCGAACAGACGAAGGTCCCGCGCATCAGACCAGTCACCACGACGCCGGTGAGCCGAGCAGCTGCGCCGGTGCTCGCGGGCGTCCTCTTGCCCTGTTATCGAGCCGCGCTCGAGCAGACTCCGAACGCAGCGGCTGTCGTGTCCATCTCCCTCAAGCCGCGAGGGGAGTTTGCGCTCGGCGTCTCCATGGGAGAAGGCGCAGACAAGCTCGGCGTCGCCTTCAAGACCTGCGCGGACAAAGCGCTCGTCGCGCCGCTTCGCATCAGCATCGCCGAGGGCAACTTGAAACGGCTCGTTGAAGAAGCGCGCTTCGCCTTCGAGCTGGCACCACCACCTCCTCCGTCGCGGTTCGTTCTCACACGGCTTCGCGCGCCGAGCGGCGCCGCTCCCGGCCCCGTTGAGCTCGGACCGGTACCCGGGCTCGCGGGCGGGCGCGAGCTCCGCAACGCGGCCGGTCTGCTCGAGGGCACGAGTGCGGCTGAGGAGAACCACTTTCAAGCGCGGTACGTCGTTCGCCACCCCTGGACAGAGCCGACCCCGTGCGCGAAGCCGGTACGCGGACGCTGGGGCGTCGAACGCGGAAGGTCCCTCTCCATCAAGAGCGCACATCCCGTGCGCGAAGCGGCCGCGACCGCCAAGCTCGGCGAGCTACTTGCGCAGGATGTGCCCGAGCTCGGAATCCAGTCCAGCGGATCGCCCGGTGACGCGCCCCCCCCGTCTGCCGTCGGGTCCGCGCCATCTGCTGCGCGCAACGACCCCGCGAGCAAAGGTTGCTCGTGCATGATCGCCGCGCGCGATGGCGGTGGCACGCTACCCTCTGCAGCGCTGGCGCTACTGATCGCGCTGCGAAGC
>JBGTSH010000214.1:0-17906 GCA_041940405.1 Polyangiaceae bacterium | reverse complement strand
AAGGACGCGCCGCTCGTCACGCTCAACTGCGGAGCGATCCCCGAGGCGCTGCTCGAGAGCGAGCTCTTCGGTCACGCCAAGGGCGCCTTCACCGGCGCGCACGCCGCTCGTCAAGGACGCGTCGCCGCCGCCGAAGGGGGAACGCTGTTCCTCGACGAAATCGGCGAGCTGCCTCTCGGGCTTCAGGTCAAGCTGCTCCGTCTCCTGCAGCAGAAGGAGTACTCGATGGTGGGCGACTCGCGCACGATGCGCTGCAACGTTCGCATCGTCGCCGCGACCAATCGCGATCTCGAGGCCGAGGTTCGCGCGGGTCGCTTCCGCGAGGACCTCTACTATCGCCTGAACGTCGTTCACCTCCACATCCCGCCGCTTCGCGAGCGCACCGAAGACGTCCGCGCGCTCCTCTCGCACTTCTTCCGTCAGCTTCGTATGGATCTGGGGCGCGAGGATCTCGCAGGCTTCAGCGCCGAGGCGATGACCCTCCTCGAGTCCTACTCGTGGCCGGGCAACGTCCGCGAGCTCGAGAACCTCGTCGAGCGCTGCGTGCTCCTCTCCGCCGGTCCCGAGGTCGACGTTCGCGATCTCCCCGAGCAGATCCGCACCGGTGCCGACCGCAAGTCGAACGGCGGACAGGAGCGCGTCCTCCTTCCGGCGCTCGGCATCGACCTTCGCAACGCGGTCGAAGAGCTCGAGTCGAGCCTGATCCGTCAGGCCCTGGCGCGCACCGGCGGCAACAAGAACCGCGCGGCACAGCTCCTCGGCCTCAACCGTACGACGCTCGTCGAGATGGTGAAGCGCAAGAACATCGCCTGCTGATGCGTCAGCGCCGGATCGGCGCGGTTTGGTTCAGAAGCAGCCAGAACAGCCCCAGCGTGTTCACCGCCTCCATGAAGCGGTCGAACTCCACGGGCTTTCGGACGTAGGCGTTCACGCCGTTCGTGTAGCTGCGGATCAGGTCCTCGTCCTCCTTCGAGGACGTGAGAACGACGACGGGGACGTGACGGGTCAGGTCGTCGGCCCGGAGCCGTTTGAGCACCTCGTGCCCGTCGAGGCGCGGAAGATTCAGATCGAGCAGCACCAGTTGAGGTTGCTCGGACGTGTCGCGGCCGGCGCTCGCACCGGTGCCGAAGAGATAGTCCAGCGCGGCCACGCCGTCGCGAGCGACGATCACTTCGTTCGCTATCTTGTTCTTCTTGAGGGCGCGCATGGTCAAGAGCACGTCGTCCTCGTTGTCCTCGACGAGGAGGATCACTTTCTCGCCGGCCATGTGGTCGAGCTTTCTCCGGAGCCCAGGTTGAGGGTGAAGTAAAAGACGGCCCCGCGATTGACGGCGCCCTCGGCCCAGATGGTACCACCGTGGCGGCGGACGATTCGTTGCACGGTTGCGAGCCCGATCCCCGTGCCCGGGAAATCATCCTGGACGTGGAGCCGTTGAAACGGCGAAAACAGGCGCTTGGCGTACTCCATGTCGAACCCCGCGCCGTTGTCCCGGACGAAGAACGTCGGCGTGCCAGCGAGGGTCGCGCGCCCGATCTCGATCCTCGCCAGCTCGCGCTTCGAGCTGAATTTCCAGGCGTTGCCGAGCAGGTTCTCGAGAAGTGCGCGGAGCAGCCGCGGGTCGCCCTCCGCCGTCAGCCCATCCGCTGCGACCAGCTCCACCGTCCGGTCGGGATCGGTCGCTCGCAGCTGCGCGATGACGGCGTGCGCCATCTGCGTGATGTCGACGGGGACGCGGTGGATCTCGGCGCGGCTGATGCGGGCGAGCTCCAGGAGGGCGTCGATGAGCTCACCCATGCGCCCTGCGGCCGCGCCGATCCGCTGAAGGTACTCCTTGGCCTCCGGGTCCAGCTTGTCGCTCACGTCTTCGATCAGCGCAGCGCTGTATCCGTTGATCGCACGCAGCGGCGCCCGAAGGTCGTGCGCTACCGAGTAGCTGAATGCCTCGAGCTCGCGGCTCGCCGCTTCGGCGGCATCCTTCGCGCTGCGCAGCTCGTCTTCTACCCGTCTGCGCTCCGTGGTGTCTCGGATTGCGGAGGACACCAGCAGGCCGTTCGTGGTCTGTAGCGGACCCAAGCTGATCTCGACGGGAAACTCCGAGCCGTCCTTGCGCCGCCCAAAGAGCTCGAGGCCGGAGCCCATGGGGCGCGCTCGCGGATCGGCGAAGTAGCCCGAGCGATGAGCCACGTGTGAGGCGCGAAGGCGCTCGGGAACAAGGACCTCGATCTCCCGGCCAATGAGCTCCTCCCTCGTGTAGCCGAACAGGCGTTCGGCCTGCCCGTTGACGAGCGCGATCGTCCCACGGCGATCGACGATGACCATGGCGTCGGGCGCCGATTCCAGAAGGGCGCGCTGTGCTTGGTCGAGGTGGGTTTCCACCGGTAGGTGCTCGCGGCTCGAGAGCTCAGGGCCGTCGCTTTGACCCACCGGACGCGATGCTACCGCGCTCCCGCCTGGAATTCACTGCGATCAAACCGTTCGCAGCACCCCGGGGGGAGGTTCGTCGAAACAAACCTGGCAAGTTGCCAGCTTCCTGGCAGCTCCGTCAGCTAGCGGATTTGCGCGCAACACCGCGAGATTTGTTGCCACGCGGGCGCCATCCCGTGCGATCCCCATCCTGGGGCGAGAGGGGATCGGGAAGATGGAAGTCGGCGCATCACGAGGCGGTTTTTCGCCTGGCTACGGATGGAGAAGTACATGAGCACGAGCGCAAGGCCGACGCGCGGGAGCGAGGGTCCGTTACGGGTCTTGCTCGTCGAAGACAACCCCGACGATGTCGAGCTCGTCGTCGCAGAGATCGAGAGGCATGGCTACGAAGTCACGCACGCCGTCGTGCAGACAGCCCGAGACATGCGCGCGGCGTTGTCATCGCAGGCGTTCGATCTGGTGATCTCCGATTACTCGCTGCCGATGTTCAGCGGCCTGGCCGCTCTCGAGATCCTCAAGGAGACCGGCATCGATGTGCCGTTCATCATGATTTCGGGCACCATCGGGGAAGAGACCGCCGTCGACGCGCTGAAGGCCGGCGCTCATGACTTCTTGGTCAAGACGCGGCTCGCTCGGCTGGTGCCTGCGATCGAGCGCGAGCGCCGCGAGGCGCAGTCTCGGCGGGGCAAGCGCGAAGCAGAGGCGGCCCTTCGCGCGAGCGAAGAGCGCTTTCGAGCGTTGACCGAGACGGCCCCGGACGCCGTCGTGTCGACCGATGGTGAAGGCCGGATCGTCTACGCGAATCGCGCCGCCGAAGGCATGTTCCAAGTCGCTGCGCGCGCCATCGTCGGACAAGAGCTGACTTGGCTCTTTCCGGAGCGGTTCGGCGAGATGCTGCGGTCCAAGCTCGCGGTTCACCTGAGGGCGCCCGACGCGAACCCGCTCGGCCCCGCCAGCGAGATCTGCGGACGCAGGGCTGACGGCACGGAGTTTCCGGTCGACATCTCGCTCGCGAGTTGGAACGCGGCGCAGGGCATGTCGTTCACGGCGGTGATCCGCGATCTGACCGAGCGCAAGAAGATCGAAGCCCATCTTCTCGTGGCGGACCGCATGGCGTCGGTTGGTACGCTGGCGGCCGGGGTTGCACACGAGATCAACAACCCTCTGGCAGCGCTGATGTCGAACCTCGACCTCGCGAGCTCCGATCTCGCCGATCTGGAAGCTCGGTCTGAACCTGTGGGAGAACTGGTGGAGCTGATCGACGAGGCGCGCTCGGCCGCCGAGCGCGTGCGCTTGATTGTGCGCGATCTGAAGATCTTCTCGCGCGGAGACGAAGAGAAGCAGGGCCCCGTGGACGTGCACAGCGTGCTGGAGACCTCGATCCGGCTCGCATGGAACGAAATTCGCCATCGCGCCCGTCTGGTCCGGTCGTTCGGCGACATCGCTCTGGCGAACGCAAACGAGTCGCGCCTCGGTCAGGTCTTTCTCAACCTGCTGGTGAACGCGGCGCAGGCGATACCGGAGGGAAAAGCTTCCGCAAACCAGATCCACGTCGGCACCCGGAGCGATCCGGCGGGCCGGATCGTCGTCGAGATTTCCGACACCGGAACAGGCATGGCCCCGGAGGTGCTCCAGCGCCTCTTCCTTCCGTTCTTCACGACCAAGCCCGTCGGCGTGGGAACGGGACTGGGCCTTTCGATCTGTCACCGGATCGTGACGGCGCTCGGAGGGGAGATCGCTGTCGAGAGCGCGCCTGGTCGCGGCTCGCTCTTCCGCGTCACCCTCCCGCCGACGACCGTACAGGAGCGGCCGAGCCCGGTGCCCAGGCCGGTGAGCCGCGCGACCAAGAGGGGCCGCATCCTGGTCATCGACGATGAGCAGTCCATCACGACGGCAATCGCTCGCATCCTCTCGCGTGAGCATGAAGTCGAGGCGCTTACCAGCGCAAGAGAGGCGCTGTCTCGCCTGGAAGGGGGTGAACGCTACGACGTCATCCTTTGCGATCTGATGATGCCCCACATGACGGGCATGGAACTTCACGCAGAGCTGGTTCGGCTGGGAACTGGCCAGGCGAGCCGTATGGTCTTCTTCACCGGTGGCGCGTTCACGCCGCAGGCACGCCTCTTCATCGAGAGCGTTCGCAACGCGCGTCTCGAGAAGCCGTTCGATGCGTCGAACCTTCGGAAGGTCGTCAACGGCCTCGTCGACCGCGCGCTGGGCTTGCAGTAGCGCGCGGCAGTCCGTGGTCGCTCGGTCAGCTTGCCGCAAACGCCGCAAGGGGATCGGCGGCGATGCGCCGCCCTCCGATGACGGCCGGGATCGAGAAGATGAACGCAGTGCCGGCCCCACGCGTGGACTCGGTGTGGCAGGTGCCGCCGAGGCCGGCGACGGCGGCTCGAACCGCGGAAAGGCCCACACCTCGCCCGGAAAGGTCCGTCACTTCGTCCTTGGTGCTGAGCTCTGCAGCAAACAATGCATCGACGAGATCGTCGCGGGTCTCGTGGGGCAGCCGGCGTGCGGCGGCCTTCTCGCGCACGCGCTCCCAATCGATGCCGGCGCCGTCGTCGCGAACGATGACCACCAGCTCTTCGCCCACGAGGTCCGCCGAAAGATCGATCGTGGCAGTGCGAGGTTTGCCCTGGGCCCGCCGGTCGTCGCCCGAATCTTCGATGCCGTGATCGACGGCGTTTCGCACGACGTGCACGAGCGACGCCCAGAAGGCCCCCGTCCGCTCGTGATCGATTCTCAGCGCCGCGCCCGAGGTCTTCACCATGACTTCCTTCTCCAACCGCTTGGCCGTTCGGTAGGCCGCCTCGCCGAGGCTGCCGAGCAGACGCTCGGAGAACGCGTGCTCGAACGCGGCCACGGCCTCGACGACGCGCGCTCCTAGCCGATGCGCGCGCATCGAGTCGACGAGCGCCCGATGCTCCTCCGGTGCCAGGAAGACCGGAGAGGCGTCCATGCGCGGGCAAGCCGCCGAGAAACGGGCGAGGGCGGAGCGCCACGCCGCGGGCAGCCTCTCCAGCGCCGGGCCATCCAGGCCGGACTCGAAGGCAGCGATTTCTTCGACCTCTCTGCACGCGGCGGTCACCGTTTCGACGCCGTAAACGGCGCATTGGTCGCGAAGCGCGCGGAGCGCGCGCCGCCGGTCACGGTCGTCTGCGCCCTGGGTAACCTCGGTCAGCAAAGCGTTGCAGCTGGCCAAGAACCGACGAAAGTCGGAGCGATCGCGGAGCGCGCGCGCGAAGAGGTGCTGGAGCTCACGCGCCTCGGCCTCGCGACGCGAGAGCTCTTGCGCCTCGGTGACGTCGCGCAGCACGACCAAGACGACGTCCTCCTCGCCCTCGTCCTTGACGATGAGGTACGTGACTTCGAGACGAAGGCCCGCGTGCTCGAGGAATCGCGGGAGCTGATCGATGATCAGATCGTCCGGGAGGCTCCGAGCGGAGAGCTGCTCGAACCCCAACGCGACGGTCGCTCTTCGTCGCCCGTCCTCCTCGAAGAGGTACTCCGCGAGCGGAAGATCGCCCGGCTCGCCCAGCCACTCGCGCGCGGCTTGCGAGACCTCGCCGATGATGCGCCCGCCACGTGTCACGCACACGACGCCGTTGCCCGTGTGGTCCAGCACCAGCCGTACCGCGGCGGCGTTCTCCGTAATGGCGCGCTCGCGGTCGACGATCTTGCCGCGCATGTCGACGAAGGCGTCGGCGAGGCTGCCTATCTCGTCTCTGCCGCCGGCTTCGTGACAGGAGAGCTCGCCGCGGCCGAAGCACGCCATCGCATCGATCAGCGAGCGCAGGCGCGAGACGATGCCTAGCCGGAGCAACAGGACGGAGAGGACGGAGAAGAGAGTCCCTGCTCCGAGCAGGCCGAAGCGAACGGCCCGTACGACCCCGCTGGCCGCCGTGACCATCGTGCTCTCCTGACGCACCGCAAGAAACCCGATCCGCTGCCCGCGAAAGTCCTCGAACGAGACATAGCTCGCGAGCTCGGTTTCGGACGGACGCCGGAACACGACATCTTCGCCTCGCTCGAAGGCGGCCAAGATCTCCCTGTGTTCGGCGTCGAGCGGGCCAGAGGCGAGCACGATGCGCAGGTTGGTCGAAGTGAGCTTGCGAAACTTCTCCAGCCAAGCATCGTCGACCCTTTGCGTCACCACGAAGGCGCCGGGCACCGCGGGAGCCTTGCCCGCGATTCGGAGCGGCTCGGCCGAGAACATCGAGAGCTGACCGTCCATCGAAACGAACCCGCTCGCGGCTCGATCGGAGCCGTTCGGGTACACCACCTGGCCCGAGGTCAGCATGTCGGTGAAGTCCGAAGACGGCGGTGCGATGTCCTCTCCGCGGGCGAGGGATCTCGACCATCCCCGCCCTTGGTCGTCGACGATCGCCGCATGGTGCCAGCCTTTGGTCTGAAAGGAGAGCGCGTTGAGGTTCTCCTCGGCCCAGGCTTGGTTCGGCCGCGCCAGGTACTCGGCGACCTCGTCCCACTCGGCCCAGTCTTGGTTGGCGCGCCGGAACTCCTCTACCATGCGGAGGAGGTTCTGCTTCGTCAGGATCGCGTGGCTTCGAGCGCGGCCCGCTTCGATCTCGGCGAACGAGCGCACCAGCAGGCTCTCGGCCGCGAGCCCCAAGCCGAACGTCAGAAGTCCGACCCCGAGGAACACGGCAGCGGCTGTCTTGGTCGATAAGCGCATCGGAGCTCTTCAGGCGGCTCGCGCCGGCGATGACGCAGGGAGCGTCGTTGCGATGGTGCGACCCGACGGCGTGCGCACCGGAAACTGGAACACGAACGTCGTGCCTTCCGACGGCCGCCCGTCGACACGGATCGTGCCGCCCAGGTGCGTCAGCTCGTCCAGCACTGCCGAGAGCCCGGCGCTTCGTCCGCGCACTTCGTCCCACGCGATCCCGCGGCCGTCATCGATGACGGTGAACGTGACGAAACCGTCATATAAAGCGCAGCCTATGCGTACTTTCCCTTGGGCTGGCTTCCCCTGGGCGAGGCGCTCTTCTTCACGCTCGATCCCGTGCTCGATCGCGTTCTCGACCACGCACATCAGGCTGGTGAAGAAGTCCGCGACGAAGTCGCCGTCCAGACGAATGGGCTCGCAGGCCACCCCGACGTCGACCGACTTCCCGGTTCGGCCGGCGACGATCCTTGCGTGACGCAGGAGCCTGCCACAATAGGTAGCCGCCGGAGTTCCCCGCCAGCTTGCAACGACCTCGCGGAGGGAGCGATGTGCCTCTACCACGTCGAAGAGCGCGGCCTGTTCCTGGACGCTGACCTCGACTTCTTCGACGCCGGCGAGCACCTCTTCGGTGCGGATGCGCTCCGCCGCGCTCGCCCACGTGGTGGTGAGGCGCTGCTCGTGCTCGGTGGTCCACTCGGGCTCGACCGCCAGCGCGTCCTCGATGCCATGCACGACGCTGGCCACCGATTGGAAGCCGAACATCGCGGCGTTCCCCTTGAGCGTGTGGAGGGCGCGCTTGCGCTCGCTCATGTCCGAGGCTCGGCACGCGAGGTCGACCAGCTCGGCGGCATCGCGCAGGAATGCACGCAGCCCCTTGGGATCGCCGAGCGCCCGCGAGAGGACTTGCTGGAGCTCCAGGGCGACCGCCTGGCGTGCCTCGAGACGAAGGCGATCGGTGACCTCGTTCACGATCACGAGTACCGACACGATGATCTCCTCGACGGCGATGGCACGGTACGACAGCTGGAACGTGCGCCCGTCATGAACGACCCGCGAGGGCAGCTGCTCCAGGAGCACCTCCTGAGGCAAGAAGCCATCCTGGATCTGCTCGAAGCCGACTTCCAGGCTCAGCCGCGCCGAGCGGTCGCTCGCCCCCAGGTAGGCGGCGATGTTCCCCTCGGGCGTTCCGAACCAAGCACGGACCGGCGCCGAGATCGTTCCTTCGATCGAGCCGTCGACATCGCAGAGGATGAGGCCGTCCCCGCAGTGGTCGCGCATGCGTTCGGCGACCCGGTTCGCGGCGCGCATGTCGCGGTCCCGGCCCTCGACAGCGCGAGTCATCGCGTCGAATCCGCGGGCCAGCTCGCCGAGCTCGTCGCGCCACCCGAGAGCCTGCTCCCTCGCGGGTCCGCCCCCACTCCCACGGATCGCGTTCGTGAGAGCATCGACGCGCCGCAGGATGACGAGCTTCATGAAGAGGAATGCGAGCGCGGCCAGGATGACCGCGACGGCTCCCATCCCGAGCCCGAGCCACTTCGCCATTTGGCGGCCGGCCGCAAGCATCGGCCGCGGATGGACGATCTCCACCAGCGCAATCGGGTCGCCGCGAAAGTCACGGAGCAGCGTGGTGCTGACGAGCTCCGCATCCGACCGCTCGACCATGTGCGTGCGCTCTCCAGCGAGCAGCGAGTCGCGGGCGGTGTACCCATCCGGCTCGAGCTCGTCGAGGAGACGCAGCTCGAGGTCGACCGACGCTAGCGCACTCGTCTTACCCAGCCAGTCGTCGTCGATGCGCCGCGTCGTCACGAACGCGCCGCGCACACTCCCGATCTTGCCGTCCGAGCTCCGGATCGGTTGGGAGGTCACGATGTGGAGCACGCCATCGATCACGGCGTACCCGTCGATCGGTCGCTCGCGGTCGGGCGGCAGAACCAGCCCGCCGTCGAGCAGTTGCTCGAAGCCTGGGGTCGGCTTCCCAATCGTATCGCTGTCGATCAGGTGCCCGGCGTATGCGCGACGGAGATCGGGCGACGTAACGATCGCGACGTCGGTCCACCCCTTCGACGCGAAGGACGTCGCCATCGGGTTCTGCTCGAGGAACTTGCTGTCATGCGTCCTCGCGAACTCGACGAGCTCGGTCCAAATCGCCCAATCCTCCGAGCTGTTGCGAAAGCTCGATGCACGGGAGGCGAGTACGTCATCGAACCGCTCTGCCTTTTGGCGCGCGTCCTCCGCTTCGGCGCGGGCATAGCCGTGGACGACGATGCCGTCGATCACCGCCCACAAAATCGTGAAGCAAACGAGCGCCGTCGCGAGCACGCCGAGGAGTGTCTTGAGGCCGAGCTTCATCGGCCTGCTCAGAAGGACGAGCCCACGTTCGTGCTTACCCACGCGAACTGTTCGTCGACGAAGTCTGCCTGCTCGATGTCGGTCCACGCCCAGTGGACCGCCGGGCTGACGTAGAAGAGCTCGGATGGCGAGAGCGTGACTGCGACCTCTGCCAGCACGTCGTGCATGTTGTCGGCGGAGGTCTGCGCCTTGATGCCGTAGCCGAGCGCCCCGGAAAGCGACAGGACGCTCGTCAGCTCGATCGTCTTTCCAACCTTCGGGTTGACGTACACGTATCGGCTCGAGCGGAGCGCGTCCTGTGCGCCGACGAGGAACGAGGCTGCCAGCGACAGATCCACCACCGTCGACCAGGTCGCCGAGAGTCCAGGCTCGAGGTACACCGGTACAGGCGTGCCGGTGACCTCTGCGTTAGCCATCGGGTATACGAACGCGCCGAACGACGCGCCGATCGAAGCTCCGTCGGCGACCTCGCGCTCGAAGGACACGACCAAGTCCTGCTCGTCACTGACCCCGCCGTCCAGCTTGGCCTGACGCTCGCCGGTCACCTGGTACGAGGAGAAGTAGGTGAGCGTCAGCCCGGTATCGGGCACGGTGTAGGCGACCGACGGCTGTACGACGAGTCGCTGGTCATGCTGCGAAGAGTCGGCGCAGAGGTTGAGGCCGCGGTAGCCGTACGCGCTTCCCACGCCGAGATCGACGGTCAGACCTAGCGGCGTGCGCCCGATCGCCTCCTCGGAAGCGGACTCCTCATCGGCGGCTCGATCGGACCCCGGGAGCCGCGAAGGATCCGAGAGGATCGCTGCCGTTTGGCCCTGGGCCGATCGGCCCAACAAGACGAACGAGATGACCGGCACCAAGGGGAGCAACCGGGGACGATGGATCATGATGCGTCGCCCGCCAAAACGACACGATCCTCGAGCCCCTAAACCCCGCGCGTAGTGACGAGCGGCCTTAAGGCAGCTCACGACCGAGACGTAGCTCGCTGGGGGACGATCCACGTCCGAAAGAGAGGCAGCGATGGAGGTGTGCTCTTCGAGGTTCCAGTCATGCTGGTCCAGCCCGCTGGCTGATTGGGACGGGGAGCAAACGCTGGTGCTCGTGTTCGCAGACTCGTGCTTCGCGGCAGCGCGAGGGCCGCTCGACGAAGTCATGTCGCGCTTCCCGCGCTCGCACCTCCTGGGCTGCTCGACCGCGGGCGAGATCCTCGGGACGACGGTCTCCGATGGGTCGATCGTCGTCGCGGCGGTCCGCTTCTCGGACACCTGCCTGGCGTCGACGGCGACGCCGTTGAAGTCGGCATCCGACTCCTTTGGCGCGGGAGCGCGCATTGCTCGAAGCCTCCTCGCGCCGCGGGGCGGCGCAGCGGCAGGACGAAGACTGGGCGGCGTACTCCTGCTCAGCGACGGTCTGAACGTGAACGGGAGCGAGCTCGTGCGTGGGCTCGCCTCACTGCTTCCCCCGGAGGTCGTGGTTTGCGGCGGTCTGGCCGCCGACGGTGACCGCTTTCGCTCGACATGGGTGCTGCACGACGGGGCGCCGCGTACCTCGATGGTCACCGCCGTCGGCTTCTACGGCGAGAAGATCCGGATCGGGCATGGCTCGAAGGGCGGCTGGGACATGTTCGGGCTCGAGCGCACCGTCACGCGCGCTTCCGGAAACGTTCTCTACGAGCTCGACGGCAAGCCGGCGCTCGCGCTCTATCGCGAGTACCTCGGCGAGCGAGCTGCCGGTCTCCCGGCGACGGCGCTGCTTTTCCCGTTGAGTGTCCGCTCGAAACCATCCGGTGCGAGCGTGGTGCGCACGATCCTGTCGATCGACGAAGCAAACCAGTCGCTTACGTTTGCCGGTGACGTCCCCGAAGGGTCGCTCGCGATGCTGATGCGCGCAAACTCGGACCGTCTGGTGCAGGGCGCATCCGAGGCGGCTGAGCTCGCAGTCCGCGACCTGGGCTGCAACACGGCGCTCTCGATAGCGGTCAGCTGCGTGGGCCGGCGGTTGGTGCTCGGGGAAAGGACCGAAGAGGAGGTGGAGGCGACGCTCGAGCACCTGCCGCGCGACGCGGAGCAGGTTGGGTTCTATTCCTACGGCGAGATCTCGCCGCTTCCGGATGGCTGTTGCGAGCTGCACAACCAGACGATGACGCTCACGACGCTGACGGAGCAGTAGGTGCATCCGGTCCTGCGCAGGCAGCTCAAGCGCGTCGAGCTCACCGAAGGCGCACCTCCGGCGCAAGAAGCGTGGCGCCGACTTCTCGAGATCGTCGATCGGACCTACACGCAAGCGGATCAGGACCGCTACACGCTCGAGCGATCGCTCGATCTTTCATCCACCGAGCTGCGAGCGCTGTACGAAGGCTACCGGCAATCGGCAGCGACGGCTCTGGCGAGCGTCAACGCCTCGCTCGACTCGATCGTCGACAACATCCCGGACGTCATCCTCGTTCGCGATGCGAACACCCTTCGGTTCGCGCGAATCAACCACGCCGGAGAGGAGCTCTTGGGGCTGCGCGCCGTCGAGGTCGTAGGCAAGCTTCGTTCGGAGCTCCCTGAGGGCGCCCGAGCACTGGTTGCCGACTCTCCCGCGCTCGACGCGCTCCGCGACGGTCTCGTCGTATCGATGCCGGATCGACCCATCGAGGTCGGTGGCAGAACGCTCTGGTTGCAAACGAAGCTCGTCCCCGTCGCGCCCGAAGGGGCGGCACCCCAGCTCCTTCTCGAGATCAGCGCCGACGTCAGCGAGCGCTATCGCATCAGCCAAGAGCTCGAGCGACGCGTCGCAGAGCGCACGGCGGCACTGCGCGCTGCTGAAGACCAGCTCCGCCAATCGCAGAAGCTCGATGCCATCGGTCGGTTGGCCGGCGGCGTCGCCCACGACTTCAACAACATGCTGGCGGTGGTGTTGAGCTGTACCGAGCTCGCCCTGGGGCAGCTCGGAAGTGAAGCGGAGGTGATCGAGGACTTGAAGGAGGTCCACGCGGCCGCGAAGCGCGCGAGCGCGCTCACCCAGCAGCTGCTCGCGTTCAGCCGGCAACAAATGCTCGAGCCACGCACCGTCGACCTCAACGCAATCGTCGAAGAGATGGGTGGCATGGTGGCCAGGCTCATCGGAGAGACCATCCGGGTTCGGGTCAATCTTCGCCGCAGCATCGGCTGCATCCTCGCGGATCCATCACAGGTCCAGCAGGTCATCCTCAATCTCGTCGTCAACGCTCGTGATGCAATGGGTGCCGGCGGAACGCTCGAGGTCGAGACCGAGCTGGCCACGCCCGATCAGGCGGCGGCGGCGGGACTCTCGTCCGCCGAGGGATACGTGGCCCTCGTGGTGCGTGACACCGGAACCGGTATCGAGCAAGAGACGCTCGGGCGGGTGTTCGAACCCTTCTTCACCACCAAGGAAAGGGGCAAGGGGACGGGGCTGGGACTCTCGACGGTTTACGGGATCGCCCGTCAGAGCGGCGGGACCGTCACCATCGAGACTGCCGTCGGCCGCGGAACGACCGTTCGCGTGTTCTTTCCGGTCGCTTCGCGCGCCGAGTGCGCACGCCTTACGGTGGTTCCCAGCGCTCCGTCCGGCGGCGGCGAACGGATCCTCTTGGTCGAGGACGATGATCAGGTACGGCGGGCGGCCGGGCGGATCCTGCGCAAGGCAGGTTACGAGGTGCTCGTGGCGCGCCATGCGGAGGAGGCACTCGAGCTTGCCGCAAGTCACGCCGTCCAGGTGCTCCTCACCGATATCATCTTGCCGGGGCTCAGCGGCGACGCTCTCGCGGAGCGCCTCCTGCGGCAGGGGCTCACGCCCAGCATCGTGTTCATGTCGGGTTACCTCGACCGACCCGATGCGCGCACCGCCGTCCAGAACCCGCACAACATCTTCGTCCCGAAGCCGTTTTCCCCCACGATGCTTCTGCGCGCCGTCAGGGAGGCGCTCGACCGGGGACGGCGTGACGTCCTTGATCTGACAGCCGCAAGTGCGAACGATTCGATCGCACCGAAGTGACAAAGCTGGCAAATTGCCAGGCATCTTAACGATTCGTCGCGGCGGGATTTTGCTTCAATTCGGCCAGTTCTTCAGCTGGAGAGGTGGGGAGATGAGTGACACGTTACGGCCCGTCGCACCCGAGATGTCGGCTGGAAATGGGCGAGTCCTGATCATCGAAGACGATCCCGCGGTCAGCCGCGCGTTCGAGCGGGCGATCCGAAAGATTGGATTCAGCGTGGAGACCACCGACGACGGAGCCTCGGCGGCGCAGCTGCTCTTCAGCACACCGTTCGACGCGGTGATCAGCGACATCAACGTGCCCGGCGCGACGGGCGTGGACGTCCTCAGGACGATCCGCTCCTACAGTCTGGACGTGCCCGTTCTTCTCGTGACCGGCGATCCGACGCTGTCGACCGCGATCGAGGCCGTCGAGCTCGGAGCGCTGCGCTACCTGGTGAAGCCAGTCGACATCGCCATCCTCCAAAAAGAAGTCATGCGCGCCGTGCAACTCTATCGCCTGGCGCAGATCAAACGACAAATGCTCCGCGAAGCGGGGCGAGGAGCCGAAGAGCCCGCGGACCTCGCGGGGCATGCTTCACGTTTCGCACGTGCGCTCGATCAGATGTGGATCGCGTTTCAGCCGATCATCGATCTCAAGGGATCCAAGCTCTACGGATACGAGGCGCTGCTTCGGTCACGTGAGCCTTCTCTGCCGGGGCCGCTGGACGTGGTCGCAGCTGCCGAGCGCCTCGGCAAGGTGCTCGAGCTCGGGGCCCGTGTGCGCGAGCGTACCGCTCAGGCGCTTTCGAATCTGAAGGACGACGGGGTTCACGTCTTCGTGAACCTCCACCCCTCGGAGCTCCTCGATCCGTCACTCTACGCCGACGGCAGCTCCATCATGGGCATCGCGCCGCGCGTCGTGCTCGAGGTGACCGAGCGGGCCGCGTTGCAGAAGCTGCACGACCTGGGTGAGCGGACCAGCGTGCTACGTTTTCACGGCTACCGACTGGCCGTCGACGACCTCGGGGCCGGATACGCCGGCCTTTCGTCGTTCGTCGCGCTCGAGCCCGAGTTCGTGAAGCTCGATATGTCGCTGGTGCGCGGGATCGACAAGTCGAGAATACGGCAGGAGTTGCTTCGCTCCCTCGTCGACCTTTGCGCCGGCCTTCGGATCAAGATCGTCGGCGAAGGAGTCGAGACGCAAAGCGAGCTCGATACGTTGCGCGAGCTCGGCTGCCAGCTCGCACAAGGCTACTTCCTCGGGCGTCCAGCTCAACTCTTCGACGACTACTCCTGAACCCCTCGCTACGCGAGGTGCCGCCGCCGCCGTGCAGCGATCGCCGCCGCAGAAAGCGCGAAGAGAGCGCCGCCGCTTTGGAGCCCTCTGCCAGCCGGCACGCCGGCGGAGCACGTGATCTCGACCGGGACGCAATCCACCGGAATGTCGGCGTCCGGATCGTCGCTCGAGCCGTCGGCCGTTCCTCCGGCTGAGGACGAGCTCACGCCTGTCGAACCACCGCCACCCCCGTCCGAGGGTCCGCTGCCTGCCGAGCCAGTCGTTCCGGGAGCCTGCGACGATCCCCCTGCGCCTTGGGGTGTACCGCCGCCCTCTCCCCCGTTGCCCGAGCCACCTTCGCCCGCGCTCGGCGGTGGTGGGAGCAAGGGCGCGATGAAGCTTTCGTAGACCGCCGACACGCGACCGTAGTTGGCGACGATCTCGCAGTTCTGATCCGCGTTCGACGCGACGCCTACCACGCGTAGCCCTGCGCCTACATGGGCGTAGGCAGGGCCGCCCGAATCGCCGAAGCACGCGGTCCGCCCGAGCGTCGCATCGATCGAGATCCACCCCGAGGTCAGCGCCGCCACGGTGGCGACGACGTGGTTGCGGAGGTAGTTGAATGCTTCGGCGTCGGGGACGTTCGCGCCGGAATACGTCCGTCCGTAGCCCGAGAGGTCGAGGAAGGAGCCGGGCGCCAGTCCGTCGGCAGCGTCCGCGGCCGGGGTAACCGGCGTCGACGGTCCCGCCCCTTCGACGAGCACGATCGCGAAGTCGTTCGCGAACGTCACCGGGTCGTAGCTCGGATGGGCTTTCCATGCGACGGGCGCGTACTCCGCGCTGCACTTGGACGTGTCGCCCGCCGCTGTGCAGTCACGCCAATCGACCGCGTCGTAGACGTGATCCACAGTACCGGTCACGCAGTGCGCGGCGGTCAGCACGTAGCCCAGCGAGCCACTCGTAGCGATCATCGTGCCCGAGCAGAGCGCGGTCGCGCCATCCGGCTTGGTGAGAAGGAGCGCGACGGTGGAGCGATTGGTGGAGTCGACCGAGCCCCCCACGATCGGAGAGGCAGCGGATGCCCCGGGCTCCGCGTCTTCGCGCGGACAGAGCTCGAACTGGCAGCCGGAGAGCGAAATCGCACAAACGCCGACAAAGGCGTGAAGGCGCATCATGCCGCCCTGAACGGCACGCGGCGCCTCGAGCTGAAGTCGGCTGGCACTGCCGAATGGTGCTAGCGCTTCTTCCGCGGATCCTCAGCCTGAGGATGCTCGTTGTAGTAAGCGTCCAAGCTCTCGCGCGTGATCTCGACCTCGATCACCGCGTCGTCGCCCGCGCTCTCTTGAATGATCGACTGACATCCGAGGCGAGAGCTCGCGCGAACATCGAAGGCCTTGTCGAGGATGTCTTCCTCTTCTTCTTCGGCCTCGCTGAGAAACTCTTTGCCCTTGAGGACGTGGACGTGACACGTCGAGCAGGCGCAGACACCGCCGCAGGCGTCGCCTTCGGGGGCATCGACGGTCTTGGAGACGTCGCGGAGGGACATGCCGGGCTCGGCGTCGGCTTCCCAGACCTGACCGTGGGCCAGATAGCGGACCTTGGCCATCACGGGCTCCTTCGAGCGGCGTGCTCTTCGACGTGCTGGTCGACACCTTTGGCGGCGGCGACGCCCTGTTCGATCTCCGAGACATCTTTGCCTGCGATGGCCTTGGCGACGGCGCGGTCCATACGGCGGCCGGCCCAGGGTTTGGTGGCTTGATCGAGCATGTCGAGGCGAGCGTGGATGAGGGAGGGGTTCGTACCCGTGACGGCTTGTTCGAGATCGCGAACGGCTGCTTCGATCGCGGAGCGTTCGGGCGCTTCGAGCAGATCGGTGTCGGTCTCGAGGGCCTTCTTGGTGGCGGATAGAACGCGCCCGGCTTCGACCCGCTCTTCGGCGAGGCGGCGAGCGGCGAGGTCTTCTTCGCCGTGGTCGAGCGCTGCCATGAGCATCTCTTCGACCTGTTCGTCGGTGAGGCCGTACGAGGGTTTGACGTCGACGGTCTGCTCGATGCCGGTGGTGAGCTCTTTGGCGTGCACCTTGAGGAGGCCGTCGGCATCGACGGTGAAGGTCACCTCGAGGCGGGCCATGCCGGCGGGCATCGGAGGGATGCCCTTCAGGGTGAAGCGCGCGAGCGATCGGCAGTCGGCGGCGAGCTCGCGCTCGCCCGGCACGACGTGGAGCTCGAAGCCCGTCTGCTTGTCGGCGTAGGTCGTGAAGACCTGGCGCGCGCCGGTGGGGATCGTCGTGTTCCGCGGGAGGATCTTCTCGGCGACGCCGCCCATCGTCTCGATGCCGAGCGAGAGCGGCAGGACATCGAGGAGCAGCACGTCGTCCTTGGCGCCCTCGCCGGCGAGGACGTGCGCCTGGATCGCGGCGCCGAGCGCGACGACCTTCTCGGGATCGATGTCCGAGAGCGGCTCCTTGCCGAAGATGCCGGCGACGTAGGAGCGAACCGCGGGGACGCGCGTCGAGCCGCCGACCAGGATGACGCCGTCGAGCTCCTTCGCGGCTACCCCGGCGTCTTTGAGGGCGCGGCGGCACGCGGAGCCGGTGCGCTCGAGCAAGGGCTTGATGAGCTCGTCGAAGCGGGCGCGTGAGATGACGATGTTGTCAGCGATGCCGGGAAGGGCAACTTCGACCTCGGTTCGGTCGGTGAGGCCGTGTTTGGTGCGGCGCGCGAGATCGAGAGTCATGCGCTTGTCTTCGCGCGAGGCTGCGTCCGGCTTTTTGCCCATGACGTCGAGCAGCACCTCGGCCAAGGCGCGGTCCATGTCGTCGCCCCCGAGCTGGCTGTCGCCGCCCGTCGACTTCACCTCGAAGACACCGTCCTCGAGCCGGAGGATGGTGATGTCGAAGGTGCCGCCACCGAGATCGTAGACGGCGAAGAGGCCGTCCTTCTTCTTCTCGAGCGGGGGCACGACGCGAATATGCAGTTCTTTCAACTGCTTCGGTTCGACTTCCGAAGGCAACCTTGTAGATTTACCACGTTGCAGAGAAGTTCTGCGTGGCCCGCCCCCAGGCGGATAGCGCGCCGGGTGCAAGTTTTGTAAGCATCTTCGGGGTTTCTAGGAAACGCTTTGTCGATGGACCCCAGGCCGGGCCGCGAGCTGATCACTTGATCGAGCTTTCGGTTGGCGAAGGTGTCG
>JBGTSH010000213.1:0-18010 GCA_041940405.1 Polyangiaceae bacterium | reverse complement strand
GCATCGGGCCGACGGAGGCGCCCGACGCGATCGGGAAAGCCGGTGAGGATCGAGATCAGGACGGCGTTCTCCTCCTCGGTCGCGTCGTAGGGAGCGTCGTTTCCATCGCGTGCGATCCGCGCGAGCCGATCGCGGCTCCGCTGGATTGCCGAGACGGTGCGACCGTCGAGGCTCGACGCCCGCCCGCCGCGCTCGATCTCGGAGAGTACCGCGGTGAGATCGCTGCGTTCGGACGCGCGCGTCGAGGCGCGTTCGTCGTACGTCGTCCGCTCTCCGAGGAGCGCGGCGATCCCTGCGCATGCTCGGGAGACCCCGCGCCGCTCGCCCTCGACGAGGATCCGGGCGTGCCGCGGATGGGCAGGAAAGTCGAGCATCCGACGGCCGACAGGCGTCGTTCTGATCGACGGCGGCGCGCCCTCGATCGCGCCGAGCCGCCGAAGCAGGCCGAGGCCGCCCTCGATGCCGCTCGGCGGGGGAGCTTCGAGCCAGGCAAGATCGCTCGGATCGCCGACGCCGTGGGCGACGACCTCGAGGAGCGCTTCGGAGAGGTCGAGCCGCGCGATCTCGGGCGTCTCGAACGCGGGCCGCGCCGCAAAATCCGACGCCGTGTAGAGGCGTATCGCGCGCCCTTCGCGGGTGCGTCCGGCCCGTCCGGCGCGCTGCACGGCCGAGGCGCGAGACACCTTCGACTGCCGCAGCGCCGGCAGCCCCGTCCACGCCGAGCACGAGGCGACGAGCGCCAGGCCCGAGTCGACGACGACGCCCACGTCCTCGATGGTCACGCTGGTCTCGGCGACGTTGGTCGCCAAGATGACCTTTCTGTCATTCGATGGCCGAACGGCGAGATCCTGCTCGCGCGCCGGCAGCGCCCCGTGGAGCGGGAGGATCGCGAGGCCGCGCCGCGCGGCGAGCTTCTCGCACGCCTCCTGGGCCAGGCGGATTTCGCGCGCCCCCGGGAGGAAGACCAGGACGTGACCGCCGTCGGCTCCGGCCACCGCGTCGGCCACCGCAGCCGCGACGCGGGCGGAGAGCGGCCGGTCGTCGGGCTTCTGGGCGTGCTCGATGGCGACGGGGAAGGTGCGGCCCGGCGCCGAAATGACCGGCGCGTCCAGGAACCTCGAGACCGACTCGGCGTCGAGGGTCGCGCTCATGGCGACGACCGCGAGATCGGGGCGGGACGTCTGCCGGAGCCGGCGCAGGAGCGCGAGCGACAGATCCGTGGCCAGGTGCCGTTCGTGGAGCTCGTCGAGCACCACGGCGCCGACGCGCTCGAGCCGCGGATCGCCGAGCAACCGGCGCGTCAGGATCCCTTCGGTGATGAAGCGCAGGCGAGTCTTGTCGGAGACGGCCCGCTCGAGCCGTGTCTCGTACCCGACGCGCTCTCCCGCTCGTTCGCCCAGCTCGAACGCCACCCGCTCTGCCGCCAGGCGCGCGGCCAACCGCCGCGGCTCGAGGACAATGACGTCTCCGTTCAGCCACGGCGCCTCGAGGAGCGCGCGGGGAAGCCGCGTCGTCTTGCCCGCCCCGGGCTCTGCGACCAAAACGAGCGCGCGCTTCTGCCCGAGCAGCTCGATTGCCTCGGGGAGCACCGGATCGATGGGGAGGGGGGATAGCGACACGAATCGAGACCTATCGGCGGGCCTCGGACTATCCTGCGCCGAGCGATGGCGTTCAAGCACGACGACCCCCTCACGTCGATGTCGGCTACGGAGCTCCACGCGCTGCTGGTGCGGCGCGAGGTCTCTGCAGAGGAGGTCGCCCGGGCGCACCTGGATCGCATCATCACGATCGACGGCAAGGTGGGCGCCTTCGTCGCGGTGCTGCGCGGCGAAGCGCTCGAGCAAGCGCGCCGCATCGACGAGGCGCGCGCCGCGTCGCACGACGTCGGCCCGCTGGCGGGCTTGCCGGTCACGGTGAAAGAGAACCTCGATTTCGAGGGCCGGGCGCCCACGATGGGAATCGTCGCCCGCAAAGGGAAGCTGGCGCGCCGCGACGCGGGGATCGTCCGCGCCGTTCGCCGAGCGGGGGCCGTCATCCTCGGGCAGACCAACGTGCCGCAGCTCTTGCTCTCGCACGAGACGCGCAACCCCCTCTACGGCGTCACGTCGAACGCTTTCAGCCGTGACCACGCGCCCGGCGGATCCTCCGGCGGAGAGGCGACTGCGATCGCGACGGGAATGAGCCCGCTCGGGATTGGCACGGACATCGGAGGGAGCATCCGCGTCCCCGCCACCTGGAGCGGCATCGCGGGGTTCAAGCCGACGCTCGATCGCTGGTCGAACCGGGGATCGAACGGCGCGCTTCCGGGGCAGGAGACGATCCGCAGCCAATGCGGGCCGATGGCGCGGCGGGTGACCGATCTGGTGCTCGCCCTGTCGCACATCGATGTAACCAAGATGGCCGAAGAGGATCCGTTCATGGCGCCTCTCCCGTTCGGGGATCCTTCGTCGATCGACGTTTCGGGGATCCGGGTCGGGTACTACGTCGATGACGGTGTCGTCACGCCGTCGGCCGCGGTGGGTCGCGCCGTGATGGAGGCCGCGCACGCGCTCAAGGACCGCGGCCTGGAGGTCAAGCCGTTCAGCGTGCCGGGGATGCGCGATGCGGTCGGTTGGTACTTCGCGTTGATGAGCGCCGACGGCGGTCGCACCGCGTGGGATCAGCTCGAGGGCAGCGCGCCCGAGCCGACGCTCCTGCCGCTCAAGCGGATGGCGGCCTTGCCCGATGCGGTGCGGGCCGCGCTCGTGCGAACGCTGCGCGCCCTCGGTGAGGAGCGTCCGTCGTGGCTCCTCTCGCGCATCGGCGAGAAGCCGATTCACGAGCTCTGGCGCCTGACGCGCAGCGCCCGCGCCTACCGGCTCGAGGTGATCGAAGCGATGCGCCGCGCTCAGGTCGACGTCATCCTGTGCCCCGCGCACGCGACGCCGGCCGTTCCGCACACCCTGGGCTCGCAGTTTCAGATCGCCGGCAGCTACTCGATGCTCTTCAACCTCCTCCAGTTCCCCGCCGGCGTGGTCCCGGTCACGACCGTCCGCCCGTCGGAGACCGAGCGCCCGGGGACGGCGGTCGATCGCCTCGACAAGACCGCGGTGGCCGTCGACAAGAAGAGCTCGGGGCTGCCCGTCGGGGTTCAGCTCGCGGGAGCGCCGTTCCGGGACGAGCGCGTTCTCGCAGTGATGCTGGCGCTCGAGGCGAGCCTCAAGGGCCGAGGGGACCAACCCCGGGTGCCTCGGGCTCCGGGATAGCCGGCGCCGAAGACCGGGGGCGAACCGTTTTCCCCCGTGGTAAGGAGCCTGAGGGACCGACCCGTCCCAAAGCACGAAAGTCGATGCGACCGTTCGGTCGGTTCGAGCGTAGCCGGACGTTAACCCGCACTAGACCCTGATGAGCGCTGCCGAAGATCGGAATGATGAAGCCGTTTTCGCCTGGCTTACCGGCGAAGCGAGCGGCGTCGAGCCCGAAGGGGCGACCTCGGAAGTGAGCCCGACCTCGCTCGAGGCGGCATCGACGATTCGGCCGGGAGAGGCATCGCAGTCCCTATCCGCCGAGCAGGCTGCGCCCGAGGAATCGGGGATTCGCGCAAAGGCCAAGTCGGGCCACTCGCCGAGCGCGCGCGCGCTGGTGAACGCTTCGGACACCGTCGCTCGAATGGCGTCGATGACCGCAACGGCGCCGCCGACCACGCTGCGCTCTCGCGTCGTCGCGTCGGCGACGGCGAGGGTGCCCCTCGTGCCGACCGTCGGCCCGGATGCAGCGGGGGGTCGCCGCCCAGCGCCCGTCGCGATCGAGATCGCGGGACCGACGCCGATGCGGCTGACGTCGCCCAACGAAATCCTCGGCAGGATGCACACGGCCGACGCGAGCGAAGCGGCGCGCCAGGCGCGCATCGACGCCCTCCACGCTACCGGCGGGCCGGAAGATGTGCAGACGACGCGCGCGCTCACCGTCTTGCTCGAGCAGATCGCACCGTTTTTCGATTTCGAGATCGTGCTGGTGAGCGCGGTTCAGGGCGAGCGGACCGTGCACCGCGTGCATCGCGGATTTCCGCCCGAGCTCGGCGCGATGGATGTCGTTCCGCGCGAGCTCAGCTTCTGCACGCACACCGTCTCGGCCGGTGAGCCCTTCGTCGTCGAGAACACGCTCTCCGAAGCGTTCTTCCGCAGCAGCGTGCTCGCGCAACGGCTCGGGGCGCGCGCCTACGTCGGCATCCCGCTCTTCAGCGAGGAGATCGCCCTCGGCGCGCTCTGCGCGATCTCGGGCCGACCCCAGACCATCCGAGAGGAAGACGTGGCGGTCCTCGGTCGCTTCGCCGAGGTCGTGCAAGCGCTCGTGCTCCATGATGCGAACGCGCTCGCGGCCCTCGTCGGAACGAGCTCGGCCGCGGGTCTGGATCGGATCGTCTACGCGCCTTCGTTCTTCCGAGGCCTCGTGTCCGCCGAAGCGGCGCGCGGCGCGGCCGCCGGGCGATCTCGCGCGCGGATCGCCCGCCTCTCCGCGCCAGCGCCCGACCTGGTTCCCGCAAACCTGGTCACCACTGTCGACGCAGGGAACGTCCTCGTGCTCGTGCCGGAGCGATATCCCGATGCCGACGGTCTCCTTGCTCGGCTCGCAGCGGCCGGGGCCCGGATCGACCCCGTCTAGCGCCCTGGCGGTCGGCCTTGGCGCTCGGCCGCGCAATGGGGTAACAACGCGCGGGCATGCTCCGTCTTCCGAACCGAACCGTCCTCGCGCTCTCGGTCGTTCTTGCCGCCGCGTGCGGCGACAAGACCGACCAGCAGGCAACGCCGGACTCGAGCGCCTCGTCGGGCAAGGCCGACCTCGGTGCCGGTCGGATCGACGACGCCGTCAAGGGTCTCGCGAGCGCGTCGCCCGGCACGGTCAAAGGCGATCCGAACCAGCCGCCTCCCAACGGCATGTTCGCCCCCGGCGTTGCAGACAAGGCGATGGCTCCAGGCGCTCCGCCGAAGCTCGAGCTCCTCGGTGAAGGAGAGGATCCCAAGATCCAGCTTCACGCTTCGGTTCCGAAGGGCAAAGAGACGCTCAACGTCCTCGTGCAGATGGCGTTCGCCGGCAAGCCGCTCACGCCGCTCCTCGTGACGCTCGAGGTCGGGCCCGACGCCGGCGGTGCCGCGCCGCCTGCGCCTGCTCCTCTGCCCGGGGGATCGTCCGCGCCCGACGCACCGAAGCCCGAGAAGCCGAAGCCGGCACCCACCGGATCCGCAGCCGCCGGTGCGCCTGCAGCGCCCGCCGATCTCGGTCCGATCGCGACGGCCGATCAGCCGATGGTAGCGACGATCGCCAACGTCATGCTCCCCAACGTCGAGGAGCCTCCGAAGGAGCTCATCGACGCGCTGAAGGGCACCGTCATCCGGTTTACGATGACCAAGACGGGGCCGACGGGGTTTTCGCACACGTTCCCGAAGGACTCGGATCCGCAGCTCGTGCAGACGCTCGACCTCCAGATCGGCGCGCTCGAGGACGCGTTCAGCGCGCTCTACACGCCGGCACCCGACAAGCCCGTCGGCGAAGGCGCGTATTGGATGGTGACCGACCGCCGCAAGTCGCTCGGCGCCGAAGTCATCCGGTACCGCGTGATCAGCCTCGCGGGACTCCACGGGGACAACGCCGAGCTCTCGATTCAGATCAAGCAGTACATGGTCGACGACAAGAGCGCGCTCACGAGCCTCGTGAAGATGGAGAACCCCATCGTCGTCGAGTACGAGGCTGCGCAAAAGGGCGCGATGGTGATCGGCCCCGGCTCGCGCTATCCGAAAGAGGGGCAGCTCGAAGCCCAGATCGAGACCACGGTCATGCCCGCCGCAGCGAAGGGCAACCCGCAGGCGCCGCGCGCTCCGCTCTCCATCCAGATGCTCGTCCAGACGGGTCCGATCCAGCTCAAAGAGAAGCCGAAGGACGCCAAAGACAAGCCGAAGGACAAGCCCAAGGCCCCCGCGCCCAAGCCGCAGCCCTGATTTTCTCGACCCTGCGCGCGGGGCCCCAACCCAGCTGATTTTCTCGACCCTGCGCGCGGGGCCCCAACCCAGCTGATTTTCTCGACCCTGCGCGCGGGGCCCCAACCCCGCTGATTTTCTCGACCCTGCGCGCGGGGCCCCAACCCCGCTTGCTTGCTACCCGAGCGCTTGTGCGTCGGCTGCGATGAGGATTTGCTCCTCGGCCTGGTTCGCGAGCTTCTCGACGGCGTTCGCCGCTTCGGTCGGCGAGAGCTTGAGGAAGAACGACAGGAACTCTTCTTCGGCGCCGGGTTGAATCGTGCTCAGGACGAGCACGATCGGCACGGCGGGTTTCTCGATGTCGGCGAGCGCGAGCGCGCGCTCGCGGAACGATTTCGAGCCGCCGATGCTCCGCAGAACGATTTGACCGACGAGCCCGACGAGGAGCCCGGCGGTGACGCCGGCGACGTACCAGTCGGCATCGACGCGCCCGACGAGCGCTGCGACGAGGCCACCGATGCCGGCGCCGATGACCAGCCCTGCTTCGCCGCCGCTCGGCTCCGAGGCAAGCCGAAGGATCGTCGCTGCCTGGAGACCGCGCTCGGGCGGCCGTGTCGCCTTGCGGTAGGTCGCGAGCGATCGAGCGCGCCGAACCGACGTGGCCCGTAGGCTGAAGAAGCTGATCAAGAGCGCGATGAGCGAGAGCAGCACGCCCGCAGCAACGGCCACCTCACGCCCCACGAGACCGCGCGGAAGCGGCTTCTCGACGACCGCGGTCTTCGCGTGCTCCTCTGCGGTCTTCGCGGCGCCATCCGCCTCCTCGAACGCCTTTGCGACATGCGCCTCGACCGCGCCGAGGTCGGCTTTGTCCAGCGCAGCGAAGACCTCGCGCGCGCTGGGCTTCTGCGCCGCTGCATCCGCGCCCTCTGCCGGCGGCTTCACCGCGGCGGCGGTCTCGACCGCCTTCCAAGCCGCGATCGCCTTCTCGTCGGGCGCGACCACCGCCTTCGCGAGCTCGGCGCACGGCAGGAGTGCCTTCGCGCGTTCGTGCGTCGGCTTCGCACCCGGCCACGCGGGAGCGGAGAGCTCGGGCGGCTTCGGCTTCGGCTTCGGCTTCGGGAGGCGCGGGTTGACCGGCTCGGGCGGGGGCGGCTCCGGATCCTTGAGGATGCCGGACGTCTCGCTGAAGTCGCGGAATAGGCCGAGCTCTTTCTTGAGGTCTTTCGCGCTGTCGGGACAGCGCACGAGCTCGTTCGCCCGCGCCCGGAGCTGCGCGCTTTCGGCTCGGGCAGTCTCATCGGGAACGGTCTCGGGGCGGGCGGTGAGGAGAAGCCCGAGCGCGCCGGCGACGCAGGCTACCAAGATCACGGCGGAGACGAGGATCCACCTCACTTCTTCGCGGCGCGTGTACTCGTTCACCCGGTCATTTGGACCCTTACGAGCGATTTGCCGTCGTGTCCACGATTTCGAGGTCCGCCTTCGTCGAGCCAGGCGAATTGTTTTCCTCGTGTTGTCGTTCGTGTAGGCGATGTTGGGCGTGACGGCGGCCTGCCCCGACATGACGGATCCGAACAGTCTCCCGCGGACGGGCGCGTCGGACGGCCCGAACCCCTATGCGCCGCCCGCGCACGGGGCAGAGCCGGAAGCCGTCCCGTCCAGCCCGGCCGCGTCGGCTCCGTCGACCCCGCGGGCGCTCGGTTGGGTCCTGTCGACCTACTTCGCCGAGGGCTTTCCGTACTCGCTGGTTCATCAGGTCATCGCGCAGCAGTACTTCACCGACCGCGGGATGCCCTTCGAAGCGCTGGGCATGACGGCGCTGTTGCATCTGCCCTGGAACGCCAAGTTTCTCTGGTCGCCGCTCGTCGATCGCATCGCGACCGCCAAGCGCTGGCTGGTCGGCGTCCAGTTTGCGCTCGCGGCGCTGCTCTTCGTCGCATCGATGATCGCGGAGCAGGGCGCGTTGTTTCCGATGGTGCTCCTGCTCACGGCGATGGCCTTCGTCGCCGCGACGAACGACATCGCGATCGACGCCTACTACATGCGTGCCCTCCAGAAGGGCCAGCAGGCGAGCCTGACGGGGTTTCGGGTCATGGCGTATCGCGCCGCCCTCCTCGCCGGCAACGGCGGGCTCGTGATGCTCGCGGGCACCTGGGGATGGGGTCACGCCCTCAGGATCGGCGCGCTCGTCCTCGCGGCCGAGGCGGTCGGTCACGCGCTGCTGCTCAAGAGCGATCCGCCGGGGGAGGCGCGAGGCCTGCCTCTCTGGCATACGGTTTCGTCATTTTTCGCGCGGCCGGGCATCCTGTGGGCGCTCGCGTTCATCCTGACGTTCAAGGCGGGCGACGCGATGATGTTCGCGATGAACGCGCCGCTGCTCAAGGACCTCGGGCTCGGCACGACGGAGCGCGGCTTTTACTACGGCACCCTCGGCACGGCGGCATCGATCGCCGGCTCGCTCCTCGGCGGGGTCATCGCGGCGCGCGGCCTCTCCCGCTACCTCGTCCCGGTCGCGATCGTGCAGAGCGTGGCCATCCTGCTCTATGTCGCGCTCGCCGCGTTCCGTCCGTCGCTCCCGGCGATCGCCGCGATCATCATCGTCGAGCAGCTCGTCGCGGGCGTCGGCTCCTCGGTGTTCGTGGTCTTCATCCTCAGGCTCTGTGACGGGGCGCACAAAGCGACGCACTTCGCCTTCGGGACGGCGCTCATGAGTGTGGCAGTCACGCTCGCCGGCTCCGCGAGCGGGTTCATCCTCACGCGCGTCGGGTTCACGAACCTCTTTCTCATCGCGTTCGCGGTATCGATCCCCGGCGTGATCCTCGCCCCGATCGTGAGCCGGCACACGAAGACGGCGTAGAAGCCCGGCCCCCTGGCCAAGGCGCCGGCACAAGCCGGGTGACTTTGTCGGGGTAAGGGGGCACCCTTCCGCCCATGCACCGCGCTCCTTCCGTGCTGCTCGCCGCAGCGGTCATCGCGCTGCCCGCTCTGCTCCTCGCTCAGCCCGCGCCGACGCCCGCGCCGCCAGCTCCGAAGCCGACCGCCGCGCCGGCGCAGCCGACCGCGGCAGTCGCCGCGCCGGCTCAGCCTGCGCTCGCGATCCCCTTCGAGAAGTACACACTGAAGAACGGCCTCGTCGTCATCCTCAGCGAGGACCGCACCGTTCCGATGGTGACCGTGAGCACCATGGTGAAGGTCGGCTCCCGCTTCGAGCCGCCGAAGCGGAGCGGCTTCGCGCACCTCTTCGAGCACCTGATGTTCATGGGCACCGAGCGAGTCCCGACCGGAAAGTTCGACGCCTGGATGGAGGCTGAAGGCGGCTGGAACAACGCGTGGACCTCCGAGGACCGCACGCACTACTTCGACGTCGCGCCGGCGCACGTGCTGCCGCTCCTCCTCTGGCTCGAAGCCGACCGCATCTCGTCGCTGGGCAAGACGATGACCCAGGAGAAGCTCGACGCGCAGCGCGACGTCGTGAAGAACGAGCGCCGGCAACGGATCGAGAACCAGCCCTACGGGATGGCCGAGCTCGCTCTGCCCGACATGCTTTATCCCGTGGGCCATCCGTACCACCACCCGGTGATCGGGTCGCACGAGGACCTCGAGGCCGCGTCGGTCGACGACGTGAAGAAGTTCTTCGCGGACTGGTACATCCCGAGCAACATGGCGCTCACCGTCGTCGGCGACTTCGATCGCGCCAAGATCAAGCCGGAGATCGAGCGCCTCTTCGGCGGCCTCCCGGCCGGCAAGGCGCCGGCTGCCCCGCCGGCGAAAGAGGCCAAGCTCCCGGGCGTCGTGCGCCGCACCCTCGAGGACGAGGTCGCGCTGCCGAAGATCATCATGGCGTTCCACTCGCCGGCGCACTTCGCCCCCGGAGACGCCGATCTCGACATCCTCTCGAGCGTCCTCCAGAAAGGAAAGACGAGCAGGCTCTACAAGGCGCTGGTCTACGACAAGGAGCTCGCGCAGAGCGTCTCGGCGTCGCAGGTCTCGCAGGAGCTCTCGAGCTATTTCGAGATCGAGGCGATCGCCCGGCCCAACGTCTCGCTCGAACAGCTCGAGAAGGCGATCGACGCGGTGCTCAAGGACGTCCTCGACAAGGGCGTGACCCAGGCCGAGGTGGATCGCGCGAAGAACGACTACGAGACGGCCTTCGTGCGCCAGCTCGAGTCGGTGCACAACAGGGCGAGCCTCCTCGCGTCGTACGAGACGTTCCGCGGCGATCCGGGCTTCATCGCCAAGGACCTCGATCGGTATCGCAAGGTCGACGTCGCAAGCGTCGGTGCGGTCGCCAAGGCGAACATCAACCTCGACAGTCGTGTCATTCTCAAGGTCGTCCCCCGGCCGAAGAAGCCGGAGGCGAAGAAGCCCGACGGCAAGAAGGGCGATGGCGCCGCGAAAGGAGGCAAGAAGTGAAGGCCTTCGTCTGGCTCCTCGGCGCCGTGCTCGCGCTCGGCGGCTGCGACTTCGGCGTTCGGCTCTCGGGCGAGCCCGCGGCGCCGGCTGTTGCGTCGGGCGCCAAGCCGCCTGCGAGCGGATCCGCGGCCGTAGCCCAAGGCGCCGATCCTCTCGGGCCGAAGCCCGCGACGACCGCGCCCAAGGCGTTTTCACCCGCGGCGCCGCAGGTGTTCCAGGGCCCCAACGGGATCACCGTCTGGCTCGTCGAGCGCCCGGCGTTGCCGCTCGTCACCGCGACGTTCGTCGTGCCGTACGGCTCGGCGAGCGATCCGCCCGACCGTCCCGGCACGATGCATCTCCTCGCCGACATGCTCGACGAGGGCGCAGGGGCGCGCGGCGCGCTCGAGCTCTCCGACGCCGTGGCGTCGCTCGGCGCGAGCCTGTCGGTGTACGCAGGCGCCGACGGCAGCTTCGCGCAGGTAAGCTCGCTCAAGAGCAAGTTCGACGACGCGTTCGCGATCCTGGCCGACGTCGTGGCGCGCCCGAAGCTCGACGAGAAGGAGTTCGCGCGCGTCAAGAAGCTCTGGAAGAACTCGCTGAGAAAGCGCGCCGACGAGCCGACCGCCGTCGCGAGCGTCGTCACGGCGAGCGTGCTCTACGAGCAGAAGACCGCCTACGGTCACCCGACGAGCGGCCTCTATTCGAAGGCCGACCTGCTCGACCTCGGCGCGCTCAAGGGCACCTACGACCGCACATGGCGGCCCGACCGAGCGACGCTCGTCGTCGTAGGTCAGATCACCAAGGCCGAGCTCGAAGCGAGGCTCGCCGCGAGCCTCGGATCCTGGAAGGGCAAAGGAGAGCCGCTCCCGCCGGCGAAGCTCACGACGGTGCTCGCGGAGCGGCCGCGGCTCGTGCTCGTCGATCGGCCCAAGGCAGTACAGACGGTCATCATGGTCGCGCGCGACGGCATCGTGGCGAGCGACGAGCGCGCGCCGCAGCTCTCCCTCGTCAACTCGGCGCTGGGCGGCTCGTTCACCTCGCGGCTCAACCTGAACCTCCGCGAGGAGAAGGGTTGGACGTACGGCGTGGGGAGCGTCTTTTCGACGACGCGAGGGCAGGGGTCTTTCTATGTGAAGACCGAGGTCGAGGCGTCGAAGACCGGCGCGAGCGTCAAAGAGATCCTCGGCGAGCTCAACAAGATGGCGCAGCAAGGCCTGTCGGCCGAGGAGCTCGCGAAGGTGAAGGCGCTCGACCGCGGCGATCTCGTCGAGACGTACGAGACCGCGTCAGGGTCGGCGTCACGCCTAGCGCAGCTCGTCTCCATCGGCCTTCCGCCAGGGTTCGATGCGTCCGCGAGTCGCGTGCGTCAGGGCGCGTCGCTCGAGGACCTCGCGCGGCTCGCCAAGGCGCACCTCGATCCCGCGGGCTTCACGGTCGTCCTGGTCGGCGACCGCGACCTCGTGACGAAGCAGATCGCGGATCTCGGCCTCGGCGAGCCCACTCCGTATTCGGTCGAGGGTCAGGCGCTCGCCGCGGCGCCGAAGAAGAAGGACTGAATCACGGAGTGAAGTCGACCGGGTTCGAAGGCGGTGAGGTTCGCACCTCGCCGCCGGAGACCCAGGAGACGTACTGGCCGTCGAGCGCGCCGTCGAGCCACACCTCGACGCGGAGCGGCTGGTCGTCTTCGGCCTGAACGACGACGCCGTCGGTGTCAGCGCCGGTGCTGAGGGCCAAGCGCAAGAGATCGCCGCGCTCCTCGATCTCGTCGCTGCCTTCGAGGTCCTCGCTCGCCGAGAGGTCGACGGAGAAACCTTCGAGGTAGAGATCGAAGGTGCATGACGCTCCCGTCACGTTCGTGTCGCAGGTCGTCCAGATGCGCCAGAGCCCGGCGCCCTGGTACTCGACGAACACGCCGACGCCTTCGCCCGGATCGGCCTGTAGCTGCGCGCCCTCATCGATCGACACGGAGTAGATCTCTGCCGCCGGGGGCGGCGGGTCCTCGTAGTAGTGATCGTCGTGATCGTCGTCGACGACGATACAGCCGGGGGCCATCGCTGCGGCGGAACCGAGAACGATCGGCAACACCCAGCGCGACAGCTTCGTCGCGGTACCAAGCGATGCACACCGGTCAGCGCTCTTCGGAAACATCGAGAAAGCTCCTTCTGGGAAGGTTCGAAGCAAAGGCCCTGCCGGACGTCTCAGCGGCGGCCGCGACCGCCTCGCGACTTTCCGCGTGCAGGCGACTTGGGGACGGGTTTCGGAACCGATCGCTTCGTCGACGGGGCGGAGCCCGACGGACGCGAGACCGACGGCGAGCTCGGACGGCTGCCACCGAACGACGGCCCGTCGTTGCGGCTCGGCGAGGTCGAACGGCTCGGCGGGCTCGAACGGCTCGGTCCGTCGTCACTCGCGCTCGATCTCGACCGATTCGACTTGCTCGATTTGTTCGACTTGCTCGGCTTCGAGCTGGCGCCGTCGGAACGGCTCGGCGCCGAAGCCTCTGCGCCTCCTCGCGACTCGCCGATCGATTTCGATCCGCGGCTCGGCTTCGGCGGCGGCTCACCGGTGCTGAAGGAGCCGCGGCCGGGACGCTTCGTCGTGACTGCGTCGCTGCTTCCGAGCGAGCGCGATCCGCGCGCGCTGCGCGATCCTGCGCTCGATCCCTTTGCGCTCCCCGACGGGCTTCCGCCCTTGAACGTGCCGCCTGCGTTCGGCGAGCCGCGGCCGGCCGCAGTGCTCTTCGGGGCGCTGCCGCTCGGGCGCATGAAGCTCGTCGACTTCGGGTCCGCCTTTCCGTAGGACTTGGGCGCTTCGACTCCCGCTTCCTTCAGCGTCGGCTGCGCGGGCGTGTGCGCCTTCTTCGGCCGCGCCGGCGTGTAGGCCGTCGTCGCTTGGGCCGCGCGGTGCACGTGGGCGTGATCGTGGATCACGTGCGTGTGCACGCGGTGGTGCCAGATGTGGTGGCTATGGCAAAAGACGTAGGCGGCGGGAGGCGTGACCCACAGCGTGACGGCGACGCCGTCGGCCCAGTAGTACGCCGGAGGCATCGGCGCCCAGCCGATGTACCCGCTCTCGCCGGTTCGCCAAACGACCCACGCGGGTGCGTAGACGCGGCCCGGGATCCATCCCCAGCCGACGCCGGAGACCCAGACCCACCGGCCGTAGTGGAAGGGGATGTACCCCCACTCGTAGTCACTGACCCACAGCCAATCGCCGTCTTCGGTGAGCTCCCAGTGGCCCGAGCTGACGTACGGCGCGAAGTCGGATCCCACGAGCGCCGAGCTCGGCACCCAGATGGTGCCGTACGTCGGATGCTCCATCCAGGAACCGTAGGGCGAGAGCTTGTCGCGGAAGATGACGACGGCGCTTGGGTCGGTGTCCTTGATGACGATCGTCGTCGTCCCGCCCTCACCCTCTTCTTCCTCGTATTCCTCGTCGCCGGAGACCTCGTCGCTCTCGAGGACGTTGTCGCCGTCTTCGTCTTCGTCCTGCGCCCAGGCGGTGCTCGGGAGCCCGAGCGCGAGCGGCGCGGCGACCAAGGCGGCCAAGAGGAATCGAAGCTTCAGATGCATGGCCATGATGATGGATCCTATCGGGCGGCGAGGCTACGGGCGGACCGTCCGGCAGACCGTCGGAATCGTGCAAGCACTGTTCCAAGGGTCCTTCGCACGTGCCCTGGTTTGACGTACGTGGGCCCAACATCCTTACTCCCGCACCGAGCAAGGTTTTCACCGCGGCTTCTGGAGTGCGAGAGCCGCGCACCTCAATCGCTGCTGCGCCAGCTTGGCGAGCCCTCCCGGTAGCTTCGGGTGGTAGCCTGTTACGTCGATGCGGGTTCGCGGCCACGCCGTGCTGACTTTCCCCGAGAGTGCGGGCCTTTGCCTGGCGCGCGCCGTCGAGCGGGCCTTCGCCGATCCGACGGTCGACCATCCCGAGGCGTGGGTCATCGACGAACGAGGCATCCAACTGGCCTTCGAGGGTGAGCTCACGCGAGCGGCCGTCGAAGCCTACAAGCGTGTGCTCTCCGAGCTTCTGCGTGAGGCCTCATCCGGCGAAGCGCACCTCGACGTCGACGGCGAGCGCTGGGAGGCGCGTGCCGCAGCCTCGGGCGCGCCGCGGCCCGATCAGTCCGGTCCAGCCGAAGCCGACCCCGAGCTGTCGCTCCCGACGATCCGCACCAAGATCGTGAGCTAGGCCGCCAAAGGTTCGAGCCGCCGCCGCGTTGTCACGGCGAACGCGCCAGGACCGTCGCGTTCGCCAATTTGGCAACTTCGCATGCAGCCGCCGATTCCGCGTTCGGGGCTTCAACGCCGTCAGGCGTTGAAGCAAGGAACAACATTCCTCGGCGCTTTGGAGGGGAAGGCGCGCGAAGCGCTCGTTTCGGCGCGATCTTCGCGCCGAGGAATTGCAGCGTGGCACGCGCTATGCTCAAAGCGCTTATCGATGCGCGCCCACGTCGCGATCCTCGCGTTCCTCGCCACGCTCTTCATCGGGCTGCCGGCCTTCGCCCAGCAGAACATCACGATCGTCGAAGCCCAGATCGACCGCAGCGGCGCCGGTCACGACGGCGACCTGGCGCTCGCCATCAGCCGATCCGACTGCGAGTCCGATGAGACCTTCTCGGTCCCGTTCACGACCGAGGACGTGAGCGGCGTCGCGACGATCGACGTGTGGCTCGCCGGGAACGAGGGTCTCGACTGCGCCGCCATCGAAGCTCGCGACGGCGATGAAGAGAACGACTGCACACTGGTGACCTCGGTCGACGCCGAGCAGAGCGGATCGGTCGTCATCACTTCCTCCCAGCTCGCGAACGCGGTTCCCAACGTCGGCCCCAACGCGGGGCTCGCGAGCTGCCAGGAGCAAGGCAACCCGAGCGGCGCGCCACACAACGTCACCTTGTTCTTCCTGATGACGCGGACCGCAGGCTCCGACATTCCGGGCGAGGACGTAGCCACGTGGTCGACCGTCATCGACCTCGTCGGACCCGCGCCGCCGACCGAGCTCGAGGCGAAGAGCGGCGAAGAATCGGTGAAGCTCGAGTTCACCGCCAGCACGGGTGAGGTCAAGGGCTACTTCGTCTACTGCGCACCTCCCGAAGGCGGCGGCACCACCACCGGCGCCGGAATGGGAGGCATGGGCGGTGGAGTCACGACCGGTGGGGGCATGGGCGGTGCGGGCGGCGGCGTCGGAGGTGGCGGCGTCGGGGGCGGCATGGGCGGTGATGGTGGCGCCGGCGGCATGATGACGACGGTCGTGACCGCGACGGTGGGCAGCACGACCTCCGGGACGACCACGGGCGCGACGACGTCCGCGACGACGGGCGGCGGCGGAGAAGGTGGCGGCAGCGGTGTCAGCGGTTGCGAGTCGTCGGTTCTGCAGGCCGGCCTCACGCCGCCCGGACCAGAGTTTCGTTGCGCCCCTTCGAGCGGCAACGTCCCGCTCACGGCGACCAACGGTCTGACCGTCCAGGAACTCGTGAACGGGGAGATCATCGGCATGGCGGTCGCTGCCGTCGACGATCTCGGTAACCCCGGCGTGCTCTCGGAGGTCGTCTGCGGTGAGCCGCGACCTGTCGATGACTTCTGGGATCAGTACCGCGCAGCCGGCGGCAAAGGCGGCGGTGGGTTCTGCAGCGCGGCCGCGTATGGGCCCGGCGCTGCCGGATCCATCGCGCTCGGCGCGCTGGCTCTCGCTGCTGCGGGCGGGCTCGCGCTGCGGCGACGTCGCAAGCGCGCGTCGCGCGGCGGCTCGCTGCTCCTCGGCGTTCTCTTCGCGCTCGCGATCCCGAGCGCTGCCCATGCGCAGGGTGGGATCCCCGACAGCAACTGGCGACAAGACAACCGCCACCGTGAGGACGCCGCGGACACCCAGTTCGCATTCGAGATTCGCTTCGGGCCGTATTGGCCTGCGGTGGATGAAGAGCCCGGCCTCACCGGCGAGCCGTACAAACGCACGTTCGGCACCGACGCCAACTTCTACTTCGGTCTCGAGTTCGACTACATGCCGCTGAGGATCCCGTACCTCGGCACGGTCGGTCCGGGGATCGGTTGGGGGTACACCTGGGCGAGCGACAAGGCCGCGTTCACCGGTTGTACGCCCGCGGACGACGACGCCGACGGCGTGCCCGACTACATCCAGGACGACGAGGTCGAGGACGCCTGCAAGTCCGAGGACACGACCTCGCTCACGATCATGCCGATGCACCTATCGGCGGTCCTTCGTGCAGACGAGCTCATGCGCCGGACCGGCGTGCCCATCGTGCCGTACGCCAAGTTCGGCCCTGCCGTCGGCATCTGGATGTCCGAGCAATCGAGCGGCACGTCCGAGGTGGAAGAGAACGGCGAGAAGATAAAGGCCGAGGGCCTGTCGTGGGGCCTGCACGCCGCGCTCGGCGCAGCGTTCGCGCTCAACTTCCTCGACGCGCAGTCGGCCGGCCGCATGCGCGAGTCGACCGGGATCGGCCACGTCTACATCTTCGCCGAGTGGATGGGCCTCTTCCTCAACGGCTTCGGCAACGGCAAGACGCTCTACGCCGGTACCAACACCGTCGTCGCAGGCCTCGCCGCCGACTTCTGAGCGCGCTCACCACCGAGCGCCGTCGCTCAGTAGTACATCGCGCTGTTGTCGTCGTCGCCGGGGTTCGCGCTCTCGTCGGTGATGACGATTGTGTCTTTTCGGCGGGCCGGCTTCTTCGCCGGACCGCGATCCTGGGGCGCGGGATCGGCCGCCGGCATGCCCGTTCCGGTCTCGAGCGCGACCTTGGTCTCCGCGACCGGAGCCCCGTGGATCTTCACCGTCGTCGACGCGGGCTTGCCGTCGCGCTCGAAGCCGATGCGGATCTCGGACGCTTCGGCGAGGCTCATCCACGCGCTCCACAGGTCTTCGGGCTTCTCGAGCGCGACGCCGTTGAGCTCGGTCACGACGTCGCCCGGCTGCAGACCGGTCTTGTCCCAATCGGCGGGGAACGACGTGAGCCGCCAGCCGATGAACTTGTTCTGCTTGAGGACCTCTTCCATCTGCACGCGGCTGAGCACGTACCCGGGACGCCTCAAGAGCACGGAGTCGAGCGACTTGCGAGAGATGGTCCCGGGCGGCGCGTCGTCTGCACCAGGCGCCTTCGCGTTCGAGTCCGCCGCCGGCGCGGCGGCCTTCGCGTTCTTCGGCTCCGGCGTGCTCGAGCAGGCGACGAGCGGAAGCAGGAGGGCGGCTGCGAGGAGGGAGCGCATGGACATCGGGGGGACTAAAGCCATGGGGAATGCCTCCCGGGCAAGAATACGGGGGCTGAGGCGGGGAGGCCGGCGGAATTTGGGTGCGAGGATCTGCTCCGGTGCGTGATTTTCACGCGTCCCGAGCCCGAGTCCCGAAATTTGCGGTCCCCGGCGCTGCCTGTTGTCACAAACGCCGGCCTCCTTTCCACTAGCCCGTCATGCGACGCCTTCTCCTCGCCCTCGGCCTGGCCAGCCTCCTCGGCTGCGGAACGACCTCCTCCTCCTCCGGCCCCAAAGGGCCGAACACCGTGGCGAACCTCGACGCGCCCGTCGCGGTCGCGAACGATGCCCCGAATCCGAACGGTTTGTGGGTGGGCACGGCAGCGTCCAAAGCATCAAGGTACTCGTCATAAGTTTCAAAGTCATCCTCTACAGGTTCCTTTTCTGACTTATCCGACT
>JBGTSH010000212.1:0-18059 GCA_041940405.1 Polyangiaceae bacterium | reverse complement strand
TCTCCGACGCGGTCGGGACGTAGATCGACGTGACCGGCGTGATGATCCCTTGGCGCACGCCGAGGTCGACGAGCGCCGCGAAGCCCGCGCCCTCGGAGAGCATCTCGTCGAGCCGGCCGCCGGCCCAGCGGCGGCGAAGATCGCCGCTGTCGTCGATCTCGGCGACATCGAGCTCGAGCGTCCGGCTCCCGGCCGAGGTCGTGAGCGTTGCCTCTTTCGGTGCGTCGCCCGAGATGCGGCCGACGACGAGCGTCGTCTCGCCTTCGACGATCGCCCCGAGGTCACGCGGGTATGCACGCTCGACGTTCTGGCCGAGGTCGAGGGAAGCGCCGAGCAACGTGCCCCGCTCGGCGAGCTCGAGCACCCGAAGCGCCGACCGCGCCGCGCTGCGGTCGTCGCCGATGCGCGAGGCGTAGCTCCCCGTGGCGAGCCCTGACAGAAGCGCCATATTCGCGCCGTCCCCGGTTCCCAGCGCGAAGATGCGCGTCGGCTTGCCGGCCTTCTTCAGCCGCTCGCGCACTGCTGCGAGGTCGCCTTCACCGACGGTGGGGACGCCGTCTCCCACGTACACGACGGCGCCGGCGCGCTTGTCGCCCAGCTTTGCCTGGGCCTCGGCGAGGATCGATCCGAGGTCGGTGGCGCCGCCCGGAGCAGTGCGCGCGAGCCTCGCGAGCACCTCGCCGCGCAGCGCGTCGTCGACGGGACCGAGCTCGCTGCGCGCCGCGACCACGGGCTCGAGCCGATCGTCGCCGGTGACCACGAGCGCGCGATCCTTCGGTCCGAGGTGCGTGAGGAGGGCGCGCGTCGCCGAGCGAGCGAGGCGGAGCATGCCGGCGTCGGTGGCCGCCGAAGTGTCGACCACCACGACCAGATCGAGCCCTTCTTCGCGAGCGGGGACGTCGGTCGCGCGAACGGGGACCAAGAGATAGTCCGCCTCGTTGCCCGCGCTTCGACGCGCGTCCGCTTGCTCGGCGGGGCCGAGAGCGATCGGATCCGGCCGGTGCTTGGCGCGGATCGCCTTGGTGGCCCGTGCGCCGTCGTCGAAGAGCTCGATCGCGAGATCGGCGCGCGGGACGATGTCGTGGGCCTCGACGAGCAGCGTGTCGCCGAGCCGCGTCGCGTTCATTCCGGAGCGGACCGACTTGGTGCCGGCCTTCGCGAGGTCGATGCTTATCGAGAGGTCCTCGATCTGCGGGGCGGAGCGCTCCGAGCCTTCGGCGGCCATCGGGTAGACGTAGAGGCGCCGCTCGCCCGACTCGCCGGACCGTGCGAGCCACTCGCTGTAGCGGACGACCACGCGCCGGGTGGCGCCTGGACCGATCGGGTAGAGGCGCGCCTCGTACACGCCCGGGTCGCGCCAGGCGAGGAGCGCGGGGTCCTCCTTCGAGCCTTCGTAGACTTTTGCCTGGTACTGCGCCTCTGCCTGCTTCTTCTCCTTCACGTAGCCGAAGACGACACCACCGTCACGATCGACGCCGAAGCGCTCGAGGAGAGCGCCGTCGGGCACGCGCAGCCGATAGATGCCTTCGACGGTCTCGGACAGAGGGTTGAAGAAGGTCTGGTCGACCTCGGTCACCGCGAGGTCGCCCTCGATCGTGACGCGCACGTCCAGGCGCTGGATCGCGAGCGCAGCGTGCGGGGTCCCCGTCGCTCCGGGGCGCCTCGCGCCGACGGTGCCGACGCCGAACGGCGCCGGCTCGCTCGAGGGGTCGGTCGTCGCGAGCCCTCCGGTCCAGTCCTCCCACGCGAGGGCGGCACGGACCGTCCCTTTCTCTCCTTCGAGCTCGAGCACCTCGCCGGCCCGCGCGGTCGCGCCACCGGCGCGAACCTCACCTTCGAGCACGTACGTCGAGGTCGACTTCGCGGACGCTTCGACGCTCGCGCGCACCGCCGAAAGAACGACGGGTCCCTGGGGCGCTTCGAGGGTCTCGGTCACCCCGGGCGGCGTCTCGGCGAAGGCGCGGCCCTCCGACAAGCGGAGCGCGCTTGCTCCGACGGCGAGCTTCGCCGGACCGCGGACGAGGAGGGTCGCGCCTCCGTCGCGCCGGACCCAGGCGAGGCCTCCCTCCGCGATCGTGACCTCGGCACCCTCACCCAGGCGCTCGCGTGCGTAGGGCGCGCGCGTCGTCTCGCCGGCGTGGGTAATGCTCACTCCGCGCCGGACGGCGCGAAGCTCCGTCGTCGTGTGCGCCTTGGAGGGTAGCTTCTTCGGGGGCTCGGTCCGGCACCCCGTAAGAGCCGCGAGAACGAGGAGCGCGAGAAACGCGAAGCGCGCAAATGAGCGTCCGAGCAGGGCCACGGCCATCGTCGTTGCTCCGTCTTCAGGTTCGAGGAACTGTCCGCAGGGTCGAGCCCGCCGCCGTAGTGGGCAGGGGCCCCGGCCGTGTGACCGGATGAGACGTCCGCCCCCGGCGGAAGTTCTCCGAGCATCGCTCGGGCTTGCGGCCCAGCGCTACCGTCTTCTCATACCGCCCCACCACCGCCTGCCTTGGCAGAGGCACGGCGATGGAACGGTCTCAGCGTCCGGTTTCTTTGTGGCGCTTCCAACAAGGAGGGCAGCGCCACTCATACGAATGACCGCCGCGGCCATCGGGGATCCGCGCGAGCCGCCAGCCATAGGCGGAGCTGATCAGGGTGTTTTCGCCGTGACCTTGTGGCGACCAAACGCCGCACCCGACGCACTGGTGGCTGGAGGTGAACGGCTCTTCGTCCTCAGGATGCTCGAGGAGCGCTGCCGACAGGCTCTGAAGCGCGGGCTTCGTCATTCCTAGCCGGCCGACAGCGCTGCGAGAACCGTGCCACGAGCGATTCCCCGAAAACTCGTGGCCGGTCCTTCGTTCCTCGTTGCGAGCTTGCGATGCAGCTCTTCACCTTTGCAATCCGCGCCGGCCAAGGCGCGAATCACGACGCAGCTTCGAGCGCCTCAGGGCGCGGGCGCGGGCGCCGCCGGCTTGTCGGCCGGCGGCGTCTCGGCCGCCGGTTTCTTCGTGGTCGAGTGCAGGATGTTGAACTCGACGCGCCGGTTCTTTTGCTTGCCCGCGTTCGTGTCATTTTCGCTGATCGGCTTTTCCTGGCCGTAGCCGTTCGCGCGGAGTCGCGAGTCGGCGATGCCCTTTCCGACCAGGTACTTCCGCACCGCGTCCGCCCGCTTCTGGCTGAGCTCCTTGTTGAACTTGGCGTCGCCCTGGTTGTCGGTGTGACCCGCGACCTCGAGGAGGAAGATCTGGGGGTTGGTCTTCAGCACGCCGGCGACCGCGTCCAGGACCGAGAAGCTCGTGGCTCCTTTGATCTTGTCGCTGCCCGTCTCGAACTCGACGCGCTGCAGGATCTTGATCTCCTCGGCCTTGATCTCGACGAGCGCGTTGCCCGCGTCGGGGCAGCCGTCCTCGTCGTCGCGACCGTTGAAGTTCTCGGGCCTCGTCGGGCACTTGTCGACGTTGTCGGGGATGCCGTCTTTGTCTGCGTCCGGCACCGAGTCCGGGCAGCCGTCCTCGTCCTGGAAGCCGTTCTTGATCTCCGGCTCCTCCCCGCACTCGTCCGACGCGTCGGGGATGCCGTCGCCGTCGTTGTCGGGGTCCGGGCAGCCGTCGGTGTCCTGGAAGCCGTCGGTGTCCTCGGCCGCGTTCGGGCAGGTGTCCTTCGGATCGGGCACGCCGTCCTGATCGGTGTCGGGGCATCCGTAGAACTCCTGCGAGCGCACCGTGCCCGCCTTGTCGGGGCACTTGTCGCTCTGGTCGGGGATGCCGTCCTTGTCGGTGTCCGCGACGGTGTCGGGGCAGCCGTCCTCGTCCTTGAACCCGTTGATCGTCTCCGGCTTGACCGGGCACTGATCCTTCGAGTCCTTGACCCCGTCCTTGTCGTTGTCGTCTTCGGGACAGCCGTCGTCGTCCTCGAACCCGTCTTCGTCTTCGGGGATCGCGGGACACTTGTCGTCGTTGTCGCCGATTCCGTCGCTGTCTTGATCGCCGGCCTCCATCGCGAACGTGAGGCCCGCGAACGCACGCGCGAGCGGTACGCCGACGCCCTCGACCACGCCGGCGCCGCCGCCGACGTTGATCGCCAGGCCGCTCGAGAGCGGAAGGATGCGAACGTTGGCGTCGATCTCCAGGGTGTTGGTCCCCTTGCTCGAAGAGAACTGCGTCGAGCCGAACGTCTCGGCCATGACGTGGATGATGGGTGTTATCTCGTAGCCCGCGCCGGCCGAGTAGCGGAACTCGACGGGGCCGACGGTGGTCGTGCCGAGCGTGTTCTCGCCGCGGTAGATGCCGCGCAGGTTCACCGCGGCGAAGAAGCCCTCGTAGTAGAAGTCGGCGATGCCGCGCCAGCCGACCGTGACGGGAGCGTCATTGCCGATGTACTTGTTCTCGGCGGTGACGTGACCGAGGGGCGCAGCGACGTCGACCGCGCCGCCGAGCGCCACCAGCGACTTCGAGTCGCCGAAGAACCGGAACTTGCCCTCGAGCATGGGATCGCCCATGCCGAACCCGCTCACGCCCTCCGGCACCGCGGTCCCCGTTTCGGTGTTGATGCCCGAGCCGGTCACGTAGGCGAGGGGGACTCGGAGACCGAGCTGGATGAACTCGATCGGGTTGAAGCTCGCCATGAGGTCCCACCAGAACATGTTCTGGACGACCGGGATGTCCTCGACGTTCGTCGCGTTCGGCTCGTCGCAGTTCGTCTCCGCGACGCAGCTCACGACGACGAAGGGGTCGCGCGTGTAGTTGAAGAGCAGGCCCGCGCTCCAACCGAACTGCTGGCTCATGCGAACCCGCTCGGTGGAGATGAAGTTGTTGGGTCCCGGAGCGGCCTCGAGCCGCTGCACGGAGAACTCTCCCGACTGGGCTTCTTGCGCCGAGGCGACGTTCGGAAGAACGGCCAGGAGCGAAGCCGGAACCAGCGCTGCGATGAGACGAGAACAGGACGAGGGTCGCTTCATAGGTGGCTCGGTCTCTCGGGTCCGTGCGCTCGTGGAGCAGCGACGACGCGCTCACGAGCGAAGGGACCCATAGTTACTCAGGCTAGCCGAAGACGCTCCGCGTTTGGAGATGTAGACGGCACAGTCAGAGAGAGGGCTGTAAAGGAATTCGTTTGGCCACTGGTCACGAATGTGCGCCACGCGATTGTGCTCACCTCTTTCAGCATCCTTGATTCGGGGGGCGGGTCGTGAGACGTACGGCCCCCATCGCTAGGTTTCGGGCGAGCCTCCTCATGGGAACTTCTCGTACGCTTCTCGCTGCTATAACGGTGCTGTCCGTCTGCACGGCTGCAGAATCGGGCTTTGCACAGCCGGCGGCGCCGCAGCCTCCGCCCGCGCAGCCTCCTCCGCCCGCGCAGCCTCCGCCCGCGCAAACTCCGCCCGCGCAGGCCGAGCCCGGTCCGCAGCCCGGCGATGAGGGCCCGCTTCTTCCGCCGGCAGAGGAGCCGAAGCCCGAGCCCAAGCCGCCGGCCGAGACGCCGCCCAAGGCCGACGCGAAAGCTGCCGATACGAAAGCTGCCGACGCCAAGGCGGCGGCGGACCAAGCCAAGGCAAAGACGCCGCACGGCGACGCGACCGAGAGCGACACCTTCGTGTTCGCCGAAGACTGGTGGATGGGCGCGCGCCCGGTCTTCGAGATTCACGGCTACTACCGCGTGCGCGCGGAGTTCCTCAGCCACTTCGCGCTCGGTCGCAAGGACACGCCCGCGAACGTGCTCTGGCCGCAGCCGCCGGACAACGACTACACCGACACCTCTTCGGTCCGAAACGTGGTCGAGCTCTGCGGCGATCCCTACGTGCCCGAGCGGTGCGACAACAACGTGCAGGCCGGCGCCAACATGCGCTTCCGTCTCGCACCCGAGCTTCACATCTCGGATAACGTGCGCGTCCTCGCGCAGATCGATCTGCTCGACAACGTCGTCTTGGGCTCCACGCCCGAGGGGTACGTCAACGTCCCGGGCGACTCGGGTGGCTACTCGGTCCGCCAGCGCGGCGGCTACACGCCGATCGGCGCGTTCTCCAGCACGCAGTGGTCGCCGAGCTCGGGGCAAAACAGCTTCACCGACTCGATCGCCGTCAAGCGCGTGTGGGGCGAGTACATGACGCCGATCGGCATGCTGCGCTTCGGCCGCATGCCCAGCCACTGGGGCCTCGGCATGTTCGTCAACGCGGGCGACGGCTACGACTCCGACTACGGATCGACCGCCGACCGGCTCATGTTCTTCACCGGCATCAAGTCGATCGACCTCTACTTCGCGGGCCTCTGGGATTTCGCGAACGAGGGCGCGACGAGCTCGCTCGTCGGTCAGCAGCAGGGCCAGGCCTACGATCTGATGCAGAGCGACGACGTGAACCAGTGGGGTCTCGTCGTCGTGCGCAGGCGTCAGCCCGAGCTCGCGAAGCAGGACCTCGCCGACGGCGGCGTCGTCGCGAACGGCGGTGTTTACGCGGTCTACCGGCAGCAGACGCTCGACGCGAACATCCCGCTCGGCGGCAGGCCCACGGCCGAGGGAACGCCGAGCGCGCTCGTCCGTCGCGGCGCGCAGGCCTTCATCCCCGACTTCTGGTTCCAGTTCCTGTGGAACAAGCTACGGATCGAAGCCGAGGCGGTCCTCGTCTGGGGTGGCATCGAGAACACGAACGTCCAGGGCGAGAACAACTTCAACAACCCGGACGATGACGATCCCGATCACGACGGCTGGAACATCCGCCAGTTCGGCATCGCCACGCAGGCCGAGTTCCGTGCCTTCGAAGACAAGCTGCGTGTGAGCGCCGGCTTCGGCTACGCCACCGGCGACGACGACGTCGAGGGGCTCGTTCCTCCGGCCGAGGGCTTCGATCCGCAGCTCACCAGCAACCGGACGTTCTCGACCTTCCGCTTCCATCCGGACTATCGCGTCGACCTCATCCTCTGGCGCAACATCTTGCAGCGCATTCAGGCCGCCTACTACGTCAGGCCGAGCGTCGAGTACGACTTCAACCGCGAGCCGAACGGCCAGCGCATCGGCGGCGGCGCAGCGCTCATCTGGAGCCGCGCGAGCCAGTTCGTGCAGACGCCCGGCAACTCGCACGACCTCGGTCTCGAGCTCGACTTCAAGCTCTACTACCAAGCCAAAGACGGCAGCCTGAACGACGACCCGGACAAAATGGGCGGGTTTTACACGCAGATCGAGTACGGCGTCATGTTCCCGCTCGGCGGCCTCGGCTACCTCCCGGGCGAGGAGCAGGACCTCGCGGACGCGAACAACCCCGTCGAGATCGACACGGCGCAGACGCTGCGCTGGTATCTGGGAATCCTGTTCTGAGCGAAACGCGGATGAGCGCGCTCAGCCATCCCGTCCGCCTCGCCTCGCTCGCGGCGCTCCTCGTCGCGAGCCGGACGGCGTTTGCGCAAGACGCGGTGCCGCCGCCCGGCGACGACCCGACCGAGTCGTCGACCAAGACCGATGACGCGAAGCCGGCGGCCGCGGGCGCGAGGGCCGAGACCCAGCGCGCCGAGACGGGCGTGGTCACGGACGAGTGGTTCAAGGCAGCCAAGCCGGCGCTCGAGCTCCACGGTTACTTCCGCGTCCGCTCCGAGCTCTTCAGCCACTTCTCGCTGGGCCGGAGCGACGATCCGCGCGCCGCGATGTGGCCGCAGGTTCCTGATGATGACGATTTCGTCACGCTCGACGAAACGGGCAATCCGATGCGGCGCACCACGGTGCTCTGCGACGACCCGGTCAAGCCCAAGCCGTGCGAGGCGAACGTCCAGGCGGGCGCCAACACGCGCTTCCGCATCACGCCCGAGCTCGTCATCAGCGACAACCTCCGCATCGTGGGTCAGCTCGATCTGTTCGACAACATGATCCTGGGGTCGACCCCCGACGGTTACGTCAATCAGCCCGGCGAGCAGGGCGGGTACGTCGTCAAGACGCGCGGCGGCTACGTGCCGATCGGCGCGTTCGCGGCGACGCAGTGGGCGCCCGTCGGCGGGCAGAACAGCGTCGCGGACTCGATCGTCGTCAAGCGCGCGTACGGCGAGTACAAGTCGCCCATCGGAACGTTCCGCTTCGGCCGCCAGGCGAGCCACTGGGGCCTCGGCATCGTCGAGAACGCGGGCGACGGGCTCGACGACGACTTCGGCACCACCGTCGATCGACTGAGCTTCTCGACGGGCCTGCCGCAGTTCGATCTTTACGGAACGATCATGTGGGACTTCGGCAACGAGGGCGCTACCCAGGCGCTCTACCTGCCGTGCGAGGACGGCACGACCGACTGCGGTCAGTTCTCGCAACAGGGCCAGCGCTACGACGCCCTGCAAGGCGACGACCTCGATCAGTGGGGCATCCGCATCTACCGCCAGGTGAACCCCGATCGCGCGCGCCTCGCGCTGGCGCGAGGAGAGGTGGTGATCAACGGCGGCTTCAACGGCTATTACCGCCGCCAAGGTTTCGATTCGCGGTACGCGCTCGGCGACAGCCCGCGCGACATCAGCCCTACGCTCGTGCGCCGCGGTCTCGAGACGGTGTCGCCGGACCTCTGGGGCCAGCTCCTCTGGGGCACCCTTCGCATCGAGCTCGAAGCCGCGCTCACCTGGGGCGGCATCGAGAACACCGACTCGCAAGGCGGCAACAACTTCCTCAATCCGTCGAGCGACGATCCCGATGACGACGGGTGGAACATCCGCCAGTTCGGCTTTGCGCTCGAGACCGAGTGGCGCGCGGTCGAGGACCGGCTCCGAATCGGATTCGGCAGCGGCTTCGCCACAGGGGACGACGACGTCGAAGGCATCAATGGCTTCGGCGGCCTCGATCCCGCGACGACGCCGCTCGGCGGCCTCGACGCACAGCTCACGCGCGACCGCACCTTCTCCACCTTCCGCTTCCACCCCGACTACCGCGTCGATCTCATCCTCTGGCGCAACATCCTGCAGCGCATCCAGGCGGCGTATTACTTCCGCCCGAGCGTCGAGTACGACTTCCTGAAGCTCGCCGACGGCCAGCGCTTCGGCGGCGGCGCGACGCTCGTGTGGAGCCGGGCGAGCGAGTTCGTGCAGGCGCCGGGCAACGACGCGGACCTCGGTGTCGAGCTCGATGGCACGCTCTACTACCAAGCGCAGGGCGGGACCTTCAGCGTCGACGACGAGAAGATGACCGGCTTCTTCGCCAAGCTGCAGTACGGCGTTCTGTTCCCGCTCGATGGTCTCGGCAAGCTGCCTGGTGAGGAGGCGAGGCTGCCGGAGGATGAGCGCGGACTCGATATTCCGCAGATTCTGCGGCTGTACTTGGGGATCTTGTACTGAGATTTGTGGGGTCGTAGCCCGGGGCGGTGATTCCGACACGGACACGGACTCGGCCACGAGCTCGGACTCGGCCACGAACGGGTGGCGGCGTGACATGATCGGTTCGATGTGGCGTGTCTGCCTGGTCGTGATGGCGGGCTGCGCGGGCGGTGTCGCGCGCGACGCCGCGCCAGAGGTCTCGCGCCCGGAGTCTTCCGCGGTTGCACGTTCCGCTTCGGAGGGCCCGTCGAACGAGACCGGATGCATTTCGCTCCCGTTTCCGGATCGGTTCAAGCCTCCGGAGAGCGAGCCGATGACGATGACCGTCCCGAAGCAGCCGGTGAATCATGGCGCGGCGACGTGTCGGGGCGATCGCGAGGTGTGGCGCGACGAGGCAGGGCGCATCCGGGTCTGCACCCTGGCGAGCGCCGCGACCGTCGAGGGCGTTGCCATCGCTGCGGATGCGTATACGCACTTCTTCGCGAGCGGGCTCCCGTACCAGACGACCATCCCGAAGGATCGGGCCTTCAAGTCGGGGAGCGACGTAGAGGTGCCGTGCAAAGGCGGCGGACATCTCGTCTTGTTCGAACAGGGGACGCTCGACGCGTGCACGCTAGGCAAGGCGATGACGTTCGACGGGACGTCGTGTGCTCCTGACCATACCGTCACGCTGCGGCCGAACGGACGGCTGCATGCGTGTACGCTCGCCGAGCCGATGCGCGGGGCGGGCATCGAGATCTCTGCCGGGACGCGCGTCGGATTTCACCCCGACGGGTCGTTCGCGAGCGCGTACCTGTCGCAGCAGACGATCGTCTTCGGCTACCGCGTCCAATACGAGCTCGAGGTCCACGAAAACGGCGAGCTCGCGCACTTCACCCTTCTCGAGCCCCGCACCCTGGCCGCCATCGACCTGCCCGAGCGAGCCAAGGTCTGGATGCGTCCGGACAAGAGCATCTGGCACATCGAGTACATCGCCGATGAAGGGTTCATGCCGCATGGCGAGATGTGGACGGACACGCGGAAGGTCACGTTCGATTGTGAGCAGAGGATCGTGAGCGACGTTACGGATCATTGGATGGCGGCGAGGCCGGAGAGGCGGTGAGAAGCGCAGGGTGGGGGTAGCGAGATTGGGGTGGGGGGCGTGAGCCGTTGGGCTGAGCTCGGCAGACGGGCGCCGTCGGGAGGAGTCGATGGCCTTCAGGGAGTCGAGATGATCGACGTAAAGGACGTGCTCCGCCGCTGCTCGGCGGGGCAAGGTGACCGGAAGATTGGCCGCGAGTCGGGGTCGACCGGAAAGCCGTAGGTGGTCATGTGCGGACGCTCCGAAGCGGAGCCGCGGGGCGTCGGAGCTACTTCTTGGGCGGCGCCGGCTGGTCGGGATCGCCGAACTCGTCGTCGACGATTTCGGCCTTCTCGGGAGGTGCCTCGTCCCCCATCCCGAACACTTGCTGGGCCATGGCCTCGATCTGAGCCCGCTGCTCGGGGCTCATCGACGCAAGCATCTGCTGCGCGGCTTCGAGGATGCCTCCACCGAGCTCCGGCTGGCCTTGTGAGCCGGCTTGCGGCACGCCCATCTGCATCGACAGCTCGGCCATCTGCGACGCCAGTGCCCCGAAACCCGCGCTCTGCATGCGGGCCTCGATCGCCGTACGGAGCTCGGCGTCCGAGATCTGGGGGGCAAACTTCGGCGCAGCGGCTACGGCGTCCTCGTACGAGGCGAAGCCGTCATCGGGCCACCCGGCATCCGCAAGGATCGCGATGCCCCGCTCGTCGTCGTGCGCGTCGAGGCTGGCACCCACGATCTGGCGCACGACGGCAGCCAGATCCTCGCTCGCGCTCATGTAGGGAACGCCGAGGAAGCACCCCGTCGCGTCGGTTCCGACGGGCACGAACGGAAAGGTCGCTTCCAGCGCAGCGCCGTGATCGGGCGCAGGCGATAGATCCTGGGCTCGGCAGACATCGGCGTAGGGGACTCGAATCACGGCGACGGCATCGACGCTCATGCGTACACCCTACTCGAGACTCGTCACTCGGGCAGGGTGAGCGAGCTGACTGCCACAATCGTGCCAAGTGCTCATACTTCGCGCCCGCGTGTAGCAACGACAGCGCGAGTGGTGCTCACCGGGCCACTCGCGCGGGGCCTGGTCCTCGAGTCGCGGGACGCGGGTGATCTCGGCGCGCTACCAGGCCGTCTCGGGTTCCGCACCCGGGCAGCAGTGTGAAGCGGGCCGCCACGGGCTCGAAGTTGACTCGTCTTCTCCAGATGATTATAGCCTTTTCAAGTTGGCGCAGATGAGGCAGCTGTCGCTTCCCTTGACCTCGGGCTGGGGTGGGCGGCGCGTGGGGGCGGGGCGCAAGCGGGCGGATCCCGTTGCGAGGCCTTGTGTGCCGCATCGGTCGCGCTGGCGGCATCGGGGGAGTGAGCCGGTGCATGTGACACTGCGGGCGCGGTGGGGCGTGCCGAGCCTTCGGACCGATCTGGGCTCTCGGGTGTTGCAGGCTGCGATCGAGCGCAGTCAGAAGGCGGAGTTTCGGATCACGCACTTTTCGATTCAGCAGGATCACGTTCACCTGCTTGTCGAGGCGGCGGACAAAGCGGCGCTCGCGTCTGGCATGCGCGGGATGGTGATTCGGATGGCGCGCCGGCTGAACGGCGCGCTCCGGCGGCGTGGCGGTGTTTGGGCGGATCGATGGCACGGTCGGGCGCTCTCGACGCCGAGAGAGGTTCGGAATGCGCTCGCGTATGTGCTGCTGAATGCGCGAAAGCACCGGGCGATCCCGTTCGGTTTGGATCCGTGTGCTTCGGTGTTGTGGTCTGCGGATGTCTTCGCAGACCGGGTGTATCGGGATGGGCTTTCGCTGCTCGCTGCCGAGCGCGCGCCTCCGGTGGCGAGGCCGAGGACTTGGTTGCTCGCCGCGGGGTGGCGACGGCTCGGGCTCTTGCGGGTTTCGGATATGCCGCGCGCACGGAGACGGTGATCGGCGCGGGTGGGGGTGACGTTGGGGTGTTTCGGCAGACGGCAGACGGCAGACGGGCGAGAACGAGCACGAGATTTCGGGACACGGCCCCGGAGCACGGACTGGGAGCACGGCCCCGGAGCGCGGACGCGGCCATGGCTCGGCTTGTCAGCGCGCCTCGTGCTTCTGATAGCCTCCTGCAATGCGATCGCTCGGGGTGGACGCAGCACAGTCGTGCGCCGGAGGAGCAGTGCTCCTCGCCGCGGTCGCGCTCGTCGCCTGTGGTCGCTTCGAGAACGCCGCGGGCTCGGCATCGGCGACGCCGGCGGTGGCACCCGATCCGCCGCCGAAGACGCGGCCGCCCGTCGACCCGGTGCGCGTGTGGGTCAAGATCGGCAAAGAGGACATCTCGACCGAGGCCGGGGTGACGGTCCCGTTGCCGCCGGTGGACAAGCGCGCGGAGGGCGTCGAGGCGAAGCACAAGCGCAACGGCGCGGTCGCAGACATGCACCTCACCGCGCTCGCCAAGGCGATCCCGTCGTGTCATGACAAATCTGTCGTTATCGAGGTCGAGCCCGAGACGACGTTCCGCCTCCTCGAGGAAGTTGCGTTCACGCTCGCGGAGCAGGGGTGCAAGACGTTCGAAGCGCGCGTGATCGGAGACGCACCGCGCGAGTTCAAGTTCTCGACGCCGGTGCACGCGGATATCGAGGCGCCGAAGGTGCTCGCCGAGGTGCAAGAGGGGGGTGTCGCTCTCACGACGCCGTCGGGCCCCGTCGGTTCCAACTGCGAGGGCAACGCCAAGGGCGTCACAATCGCGCGGCAAGAGGGCCGTTTGCCTTCCGGGGCGCTCACGCTCTGTGCCGCCAAGGTCAAAGCCGGCACCAAGGAGCTGGCGACGGCGCGTATGGTCCTGCTCGCCGCGGCTCCCGCGACCCCCTGCGCCGACGTCGCCGACGCCGCGCGGGCGCTCGAGCGCCACGGCAACGAGACGCTGTTTCCCGAGGTGGTGATCGGCGCGGCGAACTAAGCGCGCTTCGAGAACATCTCCCGCATCACGCCCCACTCGCCGTCATCCATCTCCCAGTCGCTGTAGAGCGCGACCCCGCGGTAAGCGTCCGGCAACGCTTCGAAGCTCGCCAAGCCCTCGTGAATTCCTGCGAGGCCTTCGGCGAGGTTCTCTATCTCGGGATCGTGGTAGCCGGTCTCGGCGTCGTCGTACGCGGGCAGGCCCAGGAGGGTGGGCGTGCCCTCGGACCAGGCGAGGACCTCGCGCGTCCACGCGGCCATGATGCGGCGGTAGAGCATTCGGGTCTTGAGCGATGTGTCGTACATCATGACGACCATCTGGTCTGCGATGGCGGACACCTTTCGGTAGTAGGCCTCGTCCCAGTGCACGTCCTCGAAGGGGTGAAGGAACGTCGGTGGCGGATAGGCGGCGACCGAGAGCAGCGCCTCTTTCGGTAGGGCCGCGCGCAGCTCGGCAAGCAGATCGAGAAAGCCGCCGTTTCCGGAAGGGCAGGGCTCGACGTTGACGTGGACGCCCGCGAAGCGGGGGTGCTCCGCGCAGAGCCCAACCGCCGACGCGACGAACTTGGCGCGCCACCCCGGCAGCTCGGGGTGGATGTGCCGGTCGAGGACGCCGCCGATCCACGGGATGACCCGGTGCGCGGTCAGGGCGTCGAGGAAGCGCTCGGTGGCTGCGCGATCGACGGACATGACGCTGCCGTCAGGGTTGGTCGGGCAGAGGTGAGGAAAGACGTCGCGCACGCCGTGCCGTTCGAGCAGCGCGGCGAGCTCGGCCGCCCGCTCGGGAGAGCGCATGGCGGTTCGCTGCTCGAGGGGCTTGCCTGTCTCGGCGAACCAGGCGTTGTCTCCGAGCCAGCCGTGCTGGAGCCACATGCCGTTCTCGCGACGGTCGTGGCGGCCGTCTCGGAGGTCTTGGCCCCGAGGCCAGAGCGCCCACCCGACCGGGATCGCCAGCAAACCGCCGTACGCCACGAGGCGCATGGCGATGCGGCGGCCGAGAGAGCGTGCTGGCACGGGCGGGAGTGTACTAGCCTTCGGAGCCCGTGCGCCGCTCCCGAGCCGTCCTCGCGCTCTCGCTATCGCTCTCTACCCTTCTGTCGTCCTCTTGCGAGGAGGAGAAGCTCTCGCCGGCGCCGCTGACCATTTCGCTCGTGCGAGGCGGCTTCGATCTGACCTTCTCCTCGGCCGAGGTGACCCTGGTGCTCTCGCGCGGCGACGAGGAGCTCGCGCGGGTGGACGGCGCGGGGCTCGCGCTCGGCACCGTCGACGAGATCTCTCCCACCGCGAGCTACGACCCGTGGGTCCTGCTCACCGACCCGGAGAACGTGCGAATTCCGCCGGAGCTCACGTTCCAGCCGGCGGTCTCGGCGCGCGTCGTCTCACACTCGGACGACGGGTTCGCCGCCGAGCTTACCCACGAGGGCGGTCAGAAGAGCCGCCTGGACGTCGCTGCCTCCGCCGATGGCCGGTATCGGCTCTCGATCGTTCCGCTCGATCCGGCGCACGTCGCGTTCCTGTCGGTCGGCGCGGGCGTGTCTCCGGACGAGGCGTACTACGGCCTCGGCGAGTACTTCGACGACGTGAACCATCGCGGCAAGCTGCGCGCGATGCAGCTCGAGCCGGCGATCTTGGAGAGCGGGTACAACGAGGCACACGTCCCGGTCCCGCTCCTCCTCGGTACGCGAGGATGGGGGCTCTTCGTCGAGAGCTCGCGCGCCGGCGTGTTCGACGTGGCGAGCTCGGATCCCGAGCGCATCCGGACGATCTTCGGCATGGGCGAGCAAGCTGCCGAGGGGCTGACGTTTCACCTCTTGGCGGCCGAGCGCCCGATCGATCTCACGAAGCTCTACTACGACATCACGGGCTATCCGGGCCTGCCTGCGCCGTGGGCCCTCGGACCGCTCGTGTGGCGCGACGAGAACCTGGACCAGGCCCAGGTCGAGTCGGATCTCGACACGATGCGCGACCTCGATCTCGCGACGACGGGCATCTGGATCGACAGGCCCTACGCGACCGGCGTGCAGACGTTCGACTTCAAGGCCGAGCAATTTCCTGACAGTGCTGTCATGATCGACAAAGCGCACGACCTCGGGTTCCGGGTCGGGCTCTGGCACGCGCCTTATATCGACGCCAAGGATCCGGCGACGCAGGCGTTGCTCGACGAGGCGGAGGCCGCCGGGTTCTTCCCGCCGGTGTTCGGCCTGCCGCTGAACCAGTGGGGAACGATCTTCGACTTCACCAACTCGGCGGCAACCGCGTGGTGGCAGGATCACCTGGGCTACTACCGCGATCTCGGCATCGAAGGGTACAAGCTCGACTACGCCGAGGATGTATCGCTACCGAGCATCGCAGAAGGGCGCAACGTCTACATCTTCGCGGACGGAAGCGACGAGCGCACGATGCATCGCGGCTACACGATCAAGTATCACGAGACCTACCGCGCGATGTTGCCGGCCGACGGGGGCCTCCTCCTCTGCAGAGCTGGACGCTGGGGCTCACAGGTCTACGGCCCGATCATCTGGCCCGGCGATCTGGACGCGCGCATGATCAAGCACGGCGATCCGATCGAGGACGACGGCAAGATGAAGCCCGCGGTCGGCGGGCTGCACGCGTCGATCGTCGCCGGCATCAGCCTCGGCCCGTCGGGGTTTCCGTTCTATGGATCGGATACCGGCGGCTACCGCCACTCGCCTCCCGACACGGAGACGTTCCGCAGGTGGTTCGAGCAGACGGCGTTCTCGACCGTGATGCAGATCGGGACGAGCTCGAACGACGTCGCTTGGGAGTTCGGCGATCCGGCGCTCCTCGACTCCTACCGCGAGTACACGCGATGGCACCTCCGGCTCTTTCCGTACACCTGGACGCTCGCGCATCAGATCGCGCAGACAGGCCGGCCCATCCAGCGGCCGATCGGCCTCGTCGAGCCCGAGCTCGGCGCGCATCCGAGCGATGCGTACTTCTTCGGTGACGCGCTCCTCGTCGCGCCGGTGACCGAGCAAGGAGCGACCTCGCGCGAGGTGATCTTCCCGTCGGGACGGTGGATCGGGTTTTGGGACGGTACTGTCATCGAAGGCCCGACGACCGCGACCGTCGCAGCTCCGCTCGGCACGCTGCCTCTCTACCTTCGCGCCGGTGCGCCGCTCCCGCTCTTGCGCGACACGATCGATACGCTATCGCCGACGATCGATCCTGCACGCGTCGATTCGTTCGCCACGTCGGTGGGGCGGCTTTGGATTCGAGTGGCGCCCGGACCCGACGCGTCGCTCACGATGTACGACGGCAGCGCGCTCTCGCAGACGACGACGGGTGGACGCAGCGACGTCCAGGTCACCCCGGGTCAGGAGCTCACCGAGGGAGCGATCGTCGAGCTGATCGGCTGGGGCTCCGCCGCACCTTCGAGCGTCGTCGTCGGAGGCGCGAATTCGAGCGCGCTCCTCTCGTTGAACGAGGTCCGGACAGCCGATGCGGGTTGGTTCCACGACCCCTCCCGCACCGGTGGGACCGTGTACGTCATCGTGCCGCCCGGTGGGGCGGTTGCCTCTGTTTCGCGCTAGCACGCCGAGGTGCATCCGCCCTCGCTGCACATGAGGGTTAGTCCCACCTATTTCGCGGTTTTCTTGCGGCGAGACTTGGCGATCCCGTCGATCCCCTGGACAATCGAATCGTCTGTCTTCGCTTGTCGTCAGAACGGATGGTTCGTTGGTAGTCCATCCATTGCCTGACCCGATCTGCAGTCTCTTCGCTTCGACCGACGTCGCCAGCCTGCCCTCGAGGTGACGCCATGTGGCTCGCTCCGTACCTGAGATCGCTGCTCTCGCTGTTGCCTCGACGGGTCGCCGTGCTTTCAAAGCTCGTCGCGCTCGTGCTCGTGCTCGCGATCGCGCCGCCCACCTTCGCTGCGCAGAGCGTGGAGACCCTTCGGAAGGACCTCGCGACATCGACGGACTTCCGCGTGCGCGTATCGGCTGCTCTGGCGCTCGGCAAGAAGAAGGACGTCGGGAGCCTCGACGTCATCTCCAAGGCACTCTCCGACGAGACGGCGGCGGTTCGCTCCGCCGCGGCGACTGCCCTCGGTGCGATCGGCGACAAGCGAGCGCTCCCGGCGCTCGACAGGGCCAAGGCGAACGAGAAGGACAGCACCGTCAAGGGCGCGATCGATCGCGCCATCGGTGCGCTGCGCCCCAAGACGAAGGTCGTCGTCGCGATGGGCAAGCTCGAGAACAAGTCGGGGAACGCGAAGGTGTCGAGCCACTTCCAGTCGGTGGCCAAGGCCGAGCTCGCGAAGATCCCCGGCGTTCAGGTCGCGACGAGCGACAACGACGCGATCGAGAAGGCCAAGGCGATGAAGGTGCCGACGATCGCGCTCGACGGCCGGCTCGTCACCCTCCAAAAGCAAAAGGAAGGGTCCGAGGTCGGCTTCAACGCCAAGGTCGAGTTCGTCGTCCGCAAGCTCCCGGAGCAATCGCTCAAGGCGAGCGTGAAGGGCAACGCCAAGGCCCTGCTCGACGCCCGCGCGGTCAAGGGCGACGCCGATCTCTCGCAGCTGCAGGCCGACGCGGTCACCGCCGCCGTCCAGAGCGCGTTCTCCGGCGCGCCCAAAGTCATCGAAGACGCCGCCAAATAGCCTTTTGTAGGCCAAAAGCCTCGTCGGCGCGGTCCTTTGGCCGCACGAAATGCTATGTGAGCCCCGTATGCTCACGGGCAAAACTGCCAAGTCCATTCGGCGCAGCTTCCTCGACTTCTTCGTCGAGCGGGGCCACGCCGAGGTGCCGAGCGCGCCGCTCGTTCCGCAAAACGACCCGACGCTCATGTTCGTCAACGCCGGCATGGTCC
>JBGTSH010000211.1:0-18188 GCA_041940405.1 Polyangiaceae bacterium | reverse complement strand
TCGTGTGCGCCTCGTCGATGAAGAGGATGCTCGGCTTCGACGAGCCCTTCACCTCGCTGATGACCTGCTTCATCCGGTTCTCGAACTCGCCCTTCACGCTGGCGCCTGCCTGGAGCAGGCCGAGGTCGAGGCCCATGATCTCGTTGCCCTGAAGGAGCGGCGGGACCTCGTTCAGCGCGATGAGCAGCGCGAGGCCTTCGACGAGCGCCGTCTTACCGACGCCGGAATCGCCGACGATGATGGGGTTGTTCTTTCGACGGCGCGCGAGGATGTCGACGATCTGACGAATCTCGCGCTCGCGACCGAAGACCGGATCGATCTGACCGGCGCGCGCGCGGCCCGTGTAATCGATGCAGTATTTCGCCAGCGCCGAGTCCGGGTTGACGCTGCCCTTGTCGCCGAGACCGGCGCCGCCCTTGCCGCCCGCACCTGCGCCGCCGCCTTGAGCCGCGGCCGCTACCTCGTCGCCCTCCTTCGATCCCGACAGCATCGTCGGGAGCTGCTTCTTCATGTCCTCCTTCGGGATGCCCTCGAGGTACTGCGAGATCCCGCTCGTCGAGTAGCGGCTCGGCTGCTGCACGAGGCGGAGGAAGAGGACGCCGCTGCGGATCTTCTGGAAGCCGAGGTCGACCGAGCCCACGAGCCACGCGTCCTGCATCCACTCGAGCAGGACCGGCGAAATCGTCGGCCTCCCCATGTTGCCCGTCCGCAGATCTTCCAGGCCGCGCTGCAGCGACGCGCGCAGCTGGTTCGGCTGGAGATCGTAGTGGCTGACGATGAACGCGATGTCGCTGTCGGCGTCGTCCAGCATGGCGAGCAGGAAGTGCTCGATCGTGATCTCGTAGTGGTGCGCCTGGACGGCCTGATTGACCGCGGCTTCGAGCGCGGCAGTACATTGCTTGGTCAGACGCTTCAGCAGACTCTTGTGGTCGACGAGCATAGGGACGGTCATGCTATCGGCGTAAACGCGCGGAAGAGAAGCCCCATCTCGGCCTTTTGAGCGCTAGGATCCGACGTTATGTCCGACGAGCCGGAGCTCTCCGACGCCGCCAAGATTTGCCTGGCCTGTGGGCTCTGCTGCACGGGGGTCCTGGGACCCCACGCTCCCCTCCTGGAGCCGGGCGACCTGGAGATCGCCAAGCGGAACAGGCTCCGCGTCATTCCGGAGCAGGGCGTCATCGAGCTGCCGTGTCCGCGGCTCGACGGCACCAAATGCGAGGTCTATCAGGATCGCCCGCACATCTGCGGGAGCTTCGAGTGCTCGCTGCTCGTCCGCCACCGCACCGAAGGCGGCCCGGTCGAGGAGAAGATCGCCGCGGTCACCCGGACCAAACAGCTGCTCGCTTTCCTCGAGAGCAAGGGCATGAACCTTCACGCCGGCGCGGACAGGAAGATCGAGATGTCCGGCGACGACGGCTTCGAGCTGATGGCGGTGGTGAGCGAGCTGATGCACCGGCTCAACACCGACTTCGTCAACGAGACGCCGTACCGCGAGCCGCTTCGGTATCCGAGCGAAGGCGACAAAGAAGAAAAGCCGCCCGGGTGAGGGGCGGCTCTTCGTTCGGACGAGCGATTGTCAGCCGCTCGATCCGTTGCGCTTGCCGGACTTGCGAGGCGTCTCTTCGGCCGTGTTGTTGCGGTCACCGCGGAGACCGTCGTCGAGGAGCTCCTTCTTGACCTGCAGCTTGAGGAGCGTGCCCTCCTTGATCTTGTCGCCCGCACGCAGACCGTTGGCACGGGCCACGTCGTCGACGTCGGCGGCGAACTGGCGCGCGACCTCGACGAGCGTGTCGCCGGCGTTGACCTTGTAGACCACGGTCTCGCGACCCTTGCGCGAGCGACCGTCTCGCTCGGCGTCGAGCACGGCGATCTCGTCGAGGCGATCGCTGTATGCGTCGTCGTCGAGGAGGCTGCCCCGCAAGCTGCGGCGCTTCTTCTTCTTCGGCTTCGGCAGGAGCGCGAGGAGGCTATCGTCATCCGCGACGTCGACCTTGCGCGGCCGGAAGCCGTCGGGGCTCATCAGATCCATCGGATCGACGAAATCGTCGTCGGCTTGGCCCTTGTCGAGCGCGATGAGCGCGGGCATCGAGGCGACGGCGCGCGACACGCTCTCGGTCGGGATCTGCACGAGGAAGTCGCCGCGCCCCGGCGGGAGCGCCTTGCCGAGGACATCAGGGTTCAGCTTGCGGATCGCCGAGGTGGAGACGCCCGCGGCCTTGGCGATCACCTCGAGCGAGGTGCCCGGCGGAACCGCGAACTCTGCGCCGTCGACCGGGCTCGCCATCTCGACGTGGTCGAACTCGAAGCGCTCGAGGTTGTTCGCGACGATCGCGGCCGCGATGATCTTCGGGACGTACTTCGAAGTCTCTTCCGGCAGGACGCCCGCACGCGAGAGCTCGTTGAAGTCGGTCGTGCCGACGCGATCCATGCGATCGAGCAGCTGCTCGTAGCCCATGTTGTACGCGGCGAGCGCGAGGTCCCACTGACCGAAGCGCATGTAGAGATCGCGCAGGTGGTGCGCGGCGGCCTGCGTCGCGAGCTTCGCGTTCTTGCGCTGGTCGACGAACTTGTTTTGACGGAGGCCGTAGACGGCGCCGGTCGCCGGCATGAACTGCCAGAGACCGACCGCGCCGGCGGGGGACTTCGCGGTCGCGTCGAAGCCGCTCTCGATCATCGCCACCCAGATCAAGTCCTCCGGCAAGCGCCTGGCGCGGAGCTCGTCCTGGATCATCTCCTGGTACTTCCCGCTTCGCTTCAGCCAGGTCTCGAACATGCTGCGACCGCGATCGGTCTTGGTGAAGAAGCGGACGTACTTGAGCGTCTGCCGCGAGACGCCGAGACCGAGGTCGGGAAGCTGGAGCCGCGAGATCGCGGTCGACTCGACCGCCTCGAACTCCTCGGCCTCCGCCGCGAGGTCCTCGTCGTAAAAGCGCGAGGCGTTGCGCCCCTCGCTCGAGTACCCGGGACCGTCGTCGCGCGAGAGGTTCGTATCGCCGAAGCGAGACGGCGCGCGCTGCGAACGCAGCTCGCGGAGCGCCGATGACTCCTCTCCGGCGAGCCGCTGCTCGAGCGCGGGGCTCACCGGATCGGGCTCCCGGTGGCGCTCCTTTTTCGCCGGCTTGTCCTCTTGGGTGAGGGCGGTCTTGACCTGCCCAATCGAGCCCTCGGGCGCGGCCATGCCGACGCCGTAGCCGAACGCGAGCGCCGAGATCAGCGGGGGGATCTTCTGAACGAGGCTCATGTGTCGTGCACTGTCGTATGGTGTAGGCCTCCTGGACAAATTTCGGGATCGTCGGCGTCGCCGTTTGGAGATCGGACGGCCACCTCACGCGAGCCAACGGGACTGCCCCGGCCTCTGGTAGGCTGCGTGGCGATGCCGATCGCCCTGGTCGCCCGGGTCTTTGATACCCAGGCCAATCAGAGCTTCGAAGCCACCTTCGAGCGGTTCCCCGTGCGCGTCGGGCGGAACCAGCTCAACGACATGCCCATCGATCGGCCCTACGTGTCGCAGTTTCACGCTGCGATCGAGGTCCAGAACAACAGCCAGCTGTTCGTCAAAGACCTCGGATCGACCAACGGCACGCTCTACAAAGGCCAGCGGCTCGTTCGCGATCAGCCGATCGACATCACCCAGGCGCCCGAGATCACGATCGGTCCCGTCGTCATTCGGCTCGGGCTCGTCGCGGGCCAGCAGCAGCAGGCAAAGCCCGAAGAGCTGAAGGACGGCGGCATCCTCGATTTCGGGCACGGCCCCGAGACCGTGCGCGCGATCGCGCAGCGCTTCGGTCCCGTGCCTCCCGGCGCCGAGGACCCCTACGTCCGCCAAGTGGCCCCCTACATCGAGGCCTATCGCCAGGCGTGGCAGACGGTTTACCGCGTCGTCTACGACCATCTCACGCGCCTCCCGCCCGACGTGCGCACCGCGTACTTGCGGCGCCTCGGGTATGAAAACCCGTCTGTCAGCCTCGAGAGCGACTTCCGAAAAATCGCTCAGTACTACGGCGTCGATCTTCGGGCGTTCACGCAAGCGGGCCCGGGGCAGGCGGCGCTCGCCGCGCTCGGCGAGCTCGCCGCGACGCTCGCGCCGGGCACGAAGCTCCCCGACGACGTGCCCACGATCCTCGCCTTCGCGAAGCGCCTGCGTGACGCGATGGACGTATTTTTGAAGTGCTTCATCAGCCTCCGCGACGGCTACCAAGAGTTCGAGACCGAGGTCCTGGCGCGTGAAAAAACGCAGCGCGAGCCGGTCAACGCCGCGCGCGACGCGAAGGAGCTCGGCAACGTCTTGCTCGGTCACGCCGCGTCGGACGAGACGGCGCGCTCGCTGCAGAACACGTTCGTCGAGGTCATGAGCCACCAGGTCGGCCTGATGAACGGCGTGATGGAGGGCGTGAAGCAGCTCCTCCAAAAACTTTCTCCCCGGGCCATCGAGGCCGAGTTCGATCGCGCCGGCAAGAAGGGCGGCCTCTTCTCCAACCGGTTCGAAGAGCTCTGGAAGCTCTACGAGGTTCGCCACGGTGACTATGCCGGCGAGGACAAGGAGACGTTCTTCGTCATTTTCGGCTCGCAATTCTCGCGCGCGTACGCGGCGGCGGCCGGCGAGAACTACAAGGGCGACACGACCGGCAACAAGATGGGCCGCTTCACGATCGGCGGCTCGCGAAATCGCGAAGGCTAACCCGGTCGTTTTCTTTGCCGTGGGGCCGAGTCCCCTTAGGCTAACCGGCTAAGACCTTCATGCGAGCACGGCGACCCCTGTTCTTCGTAGGCGCATTGGCCGCGGCATTGGCCGGCGTCGCCTACCCGCGCGAAGCCCACGCCCAGGCCATCCCGCCCGCCGCGGAGCGCGACGAGAACTGGGAAGCCGTATCGACGGTCTCGATGCTCGTCGGCGTCGGTACGGTCACGTTCATGCCGCGCCTCTACTACAACGATCCCGAGGCGACGGTCGGCTGGAAGGCCCGCTACCACGTGTCGCAGCTCGGCGTCGCCGCGGCGCTCACGTCGGCGACGATCCTCGTCGACGGACCGATCAAGAACCTCGCAGAAGGCACGCGTCCGGAGTGCACGCCGGAAGAGACCGAAATCCGCGCCGAGGGATCGAACTGCGAGTCGTACGGCATGCCGTCGTCGCACTCCTTCGCCGCTTGGAGCGCTCACGGCGCGGGCCTCGCGATCTGGATCATCGACGCCTGGGTCTACTCCGAGCGCGTCAACGTCGGATCGCTCATCCCCAACGTCGTCGTCAGCGGTGTCGCCGCGACCCTCACCTCGATTGCCCGCGGTGTCGGGACCGAGCCGTATGAGGATCCTGCGCAGATTGGTGTCGGCGTTGCGGCCGGCATGATCACCGGGTTCTTGGTGGGGTTGCCGTACGCGCTGCTCCAAGAGCCGAATTGCGGATACGGCAACAACGTCATCTGCTGGTGACGTCGCGCCGAGACTGACGGCGTCGTCTTTGCTGACGCGTCTGTCCCCGTGGATTCACCCCCCTGCCCCCCTCACCTCCGGTGAGGGGGGTTCGCGCTTCCATTCTCGAAATGCCAATTCCCCCCTCACGAAGTGAGGGGGGACAGGGGGGTGAATCGACAGGAGCGAACGTCACCAAGAGAGACGACGCCGTCAGTCTTGGCTCGACGTCAGTCTTGGCTCGACGTCAGTCCCGACCGACTACCCGCTCCCAAAGCGGCTCGTTCGTCGAGAACAGCGTGTCTCTCTCCAGGCGGAGAAACCTCTGGAACTCCACCGTCCGGAGATCACGCTCCGAGTCGAGCGACGGCACTTCCGTCTTGGTAATCCTGACCGACACCTGTTCGAGCAGGAGGATTCCATCCGGCTTGTACGTGAGATCCGTCGAGAGCTTGTACTCGGCGAAGAGACCTCGCTCGGTGGTCGAGGGGATGATCTGCGTTCGCTCGGTGTCGACGACGGCGGCGCCGACGATTCGACCGCGCCTCGGCAACATGAAGTGCGCTCGCTTGCGGCAGAGATCCCCTTCGGGCGTGCAGTCCTTCGTCTCGCCGACGATGATGTTCTCGTTGCCGACGCGCGCCGTGGAGAACTCGGCGTCTGCAGGGCCGCGGAAGCTTCCGACGGCGTAGACCTCGGCCGCATCACCGTAGGCGCGGCCGAGGATGAGCGGACCGCCCTCGTCGCCGTTGTCGAACTTCAGCGCGCGCAGCCAGACGATGCGCATGCCCTGTGGGCCCGAGTTGATCGTGAGATCATCGGCGTCGAGCGGGCGCGGCCAGCCGCGCGAGGAGGCTCCACCGCGAAGCGACTCGTTCGCGAAGACGTAGCTTCCGGTGCAGTCCAGGCTCGTGGGATCGACGCCCTTCTCGTCGTCGTAGGTGGGGATCAGCACCTCGACCCACTGCTCGGGATCGATGTCGCGGACGCGCGCGCGAGCGCGCTCGGGCGATCCGACGGCGGGAAGCTTCATGCGGCACACGGCGACCGGCGTCACGTACCGGGCGGGGACCTGCGTGTCCTGGTTCACGGCTCCCGGGCATCCGAGCAAGCCTGACGCTGCCGTCACCACCCCGAGAAAGGCTCCCAAACGGTGCTTCGTCACAAAAAAAAAGTATCACGCGCTTTCGCGCGGTACCGAATTTCGGGCCTTCTTCTCACGAAAGGCCCGGAGGAGCATCGTCGATCCGCCCCCTGTCGCACACCGTGTGTGTGAAAGAGAGGCCTTGACGCCTCAGAGAGGCAACTTAGTCTCTTGAGCCATACCCGGAAGTTCTTCGAGCCGGGGGCGTGTTGGAGACCAACCTCACTGTCTCTTTCCAGGAGAAAAAGGGAAGAATCGGCAATACGTCAGTAAGAAGAAAACCTAAGGCTCGACAAGAACGCGGACCGGCCGGCGGCATGGGTGTCAGACCGAGCACCGAATCCACGATTGAGGTCGAGAAGGTAATTGTGTCATGGCTCTAGATCTCGCGGTGTATTTGACTCTCGAAAACGGTGGGAAGATCGACGGCGCTACCACCAAGACCAACCGCAAGGGCTCCTTCGACGGCTTCGAGCTGTTTCATGAAGTGATCAGCCCCCGCGACCTCGCCACCGGTCAAGCGACCGGCAAGCGCACGCACAAGCCCTTCTGCGTCAGCGGCTACTACGGGCCGTGGGTTCCGCAGTGCTGGGACGCGCTCGCGCGCAACGAGTCGTTCAAGGAAGTGAAGATCGAGGCGTTCTCGCCCAACAACCTCACCAAGATGGGTGGTGTCGGCCAAGAGCTGCTTCACTACCGCGTCACGCTGAAGGAAGCCTTCCTGTCGCGCATGAGCCACAACATGCCGTTCAACCGCGACCAGAACCTCTCGAAGATCGAGCACACGATCCGTCTCGAGTTCGTCTACGGCAGCATCACCTGGGAGTGGCTCGCCGGCACCACGAAGATGTACGAGGATCGCTGGACGGTCACGAAGTGATCGCGGCGCTGCAGTCCAAGCCGACAGGGCCTCTGGCCTGGTAGGCTTCCCGGGGCGGTGCTGCGGCACCGCCCCGTTTCGCTTTGTGGCTACGAAAACTCGTACCCCTGACGCTTTCGCGAGAAGGGTTGGTTGAATGGCTCTGGACGTGGCGATCTATCTGACCCTCGAGAACGGCGGGAAGGTCGATGGCGCCACGCTCAAGGCGAGCCGCAAGGGCTCATTCGACGGCTGGGAGCTCTACCACGAGGTGACCAGCCCTCGGAATCCGGCGACCGGGCAGGCAACCGGCAAGCGTACCCACAAGCCGTTCGCGATCTGCGCTGCGTACGGACCGTGGACGCCCCAATGCTGGGACGCGCTCGCGCGGAACGAGGCGTTCAAGGAAGTGAAGATCGAGTGCTACTCGCCGAACGTGCTCACCAAGATGGGCGGCGTCGGCCAAGAGACGCTCCACTATCGCGTCACGCTGAACGAGGCGTTCTTGTCGCGAATGACGCACACGATGCCGTTCAACCGCGACCCGAAGCTGACCCGCATCGAGCACACGATCCGGCTCGAGTTCGTCTACGGCAAGATCACCTGGGAGTGGCTGGCCGGCACGACGAAGATGTACGTCGACCAGTGGACGAACCCCAAATAGCGAATCGTAGATGACCGGCCTATTTGCCCGCCTCAACCAGGCTGCCGACCCCACCAACGTCGAGCGCCACACCTGGAAGGCGAAGGACCTCGCGGCCGAGGTGATGGCTCACATCGAGCAGCTCCTCTCGACGCGCCAAGGAAGCTCGGTGACCGCGCCCGACTACGGCGTGCCCGACGTGACCGAGCTCTTGCATGAGGTCGCCGAAGCGGTGGCCGTCACGCAGCGCGCGGTAAAGCATTCGCTGCAGACCTACGAGCCCAGGCTCAAGAACGTCCAGGTCCGGCACATTCGGAACGACAGCGGCAGCGGCAACCCGGTCATGCTCTTCGAGATCACCGGGCACATCGTGCTCGAGGATGGCCGCAAGCAGCCCCTCAGGATCAGCACGAGCGTCGATGACCACGGCAACGTGAAGCTCGAAGAGCTGTGAGGCCTTCGCTCCAGAGTTGACAGGAAGGCCGCGGTTCGAAAGCCTGTCACGGCTCGATGTTCAACAAGTATTACCAGGACGAGCTCGCCTATCTTCGCGAGCTCGGCCGCGAGTTTGCCGGCGCTTATCCCGGCATCGCGCCGATGCTTGCCGAGCGCGGCGGCGATCCGGACGTCGAGCGCCTGCTCGAGGGCGCAGCGTTTCTCACCGGACGCATCCGGCAAAAGATCGATGACGAGCTGCCCGAGGTCATCCACTCGGTCGCCGCGCTCCTCTTCCCGCACTACGTTCGCCAGGTCCCGAGCGCGAGCATCGTCGAGTTCACGCCGCTCCCGAACGTCGTCCGCGAAAAGCTCGTGGTGCCGCGCGGCTCGGAGGTCGGCAGCGTCCCCGTCGACGGGGTCTCGTGCAGGTTTCGCACTTCGCAAGAGGTGACCCTGCTTCCCCTCGCGGTCGAGGACGTTCGCGTCGACACGGGCCAAACCCTCAACCAGACGATGCGCATCGAGCTGCGCTTCACGGGCGGCGCCAACTTCCAAGCGCTCAACCTGAAGACGCTGCGCTTCTATCTGAACGGAGAGCGGCGCGTTCAGGACGACATGCGCCTGTGGCTCGGCGAGCACGTGGAGAGCTACGCGCTCGCAGCCGTCGACTCGGCCGGTCGCGATACGGTCTTGGCCGTTCCGCCGAGGAAGAGCCTGTCGCTCGTCGGCTTCGCCGAGAGCGAAGCGCTCATCCCCTACCCCGAGACCGTATATCCGGGCTTCCGGCTGCTTCAGGAGTACTTCAGCCTGCCGCAGAAGTTCGCGTTCTTCGACGTCGCCGGCTTCGACATGCTGCCGCCCGAGAAGATCGGCGACCGGTTCGCGATCCTGATCACCTTCCGCGACGCGCTGCCGCAAAGCGTCCGCGCCGCGAAAGAGATGTTCAAGCTCTTCTGCTCGCCGGTCGTGAACCTGTTCTCGCACCCGGCCGATCCGATCAAGCCGGACCCGACCAAGCACGAGTTTCTGCTGCGGCCTTCGGGGAGCGAGCCGGCCGGCTACGAGATGTACAGCATCGACAACGTGGTCGGGATCGCGCGCAAGACGAGCCAGCGCGTGAAGATCCCGCCGTTCTTGGCGTTCGAGCACGAGCTCGAGCCCGAGGCGGCAGAGCGCGGCGTCTACTACCAACACCACATCCGGCCCTCGGCGGTCGGTGACGGCGTCGACTTCTTCGTCTCGTTCGGTACGGCACAAGACATCGCGCAGCTGCCCGACTTCGACGTCATCAGCGTGGATGCGACCTGCACGAACCGGCGGCTTCCGTCCCAGCTCAAGCAGGGCGACCTCCGCGTCTCGACGGCGACGTCGCCCGCGGTCGCGACGTTCTCCAACATCACCCCGGTGACCCAGCCGCTGCCGCCCCCCATCGGACGAGAGCTACAGTGGCGCGTCCTCGCGCACATGGCGATGACCTACCGGTCGATCGCCGAGCTCGATGTCCTCCGCGGGACCGTCGACATCTACAACTTCCAGGCGCTCATCGATCGGCAGGCAGCGCGCGCGAACCAGCTCCGCGTGCAGGCGATCAAGTCGGTCGAGGTGAGGCCGACCGACAGGCTCTATCGCGGCGCGCCCATCCGCGGGATCGCGACGCGGCTCGAGCTCGACGAGACGGGCTTCGCGGGCGAAGGCGACATGTACTTGTTCGCCAGCGTCCTCAACGAGATGTTCGCCTCGTACGTGGCCCTCAACTCGTTCACCCAACTGACCGCCGTGGGCCAAAGCACCCGGGTGGAGTACAAGTGGGATCCAAAGAACGGGCATAGGTACCTGATTTGAGCCAGAAGGAGCCCGATCCCGGTCTAGAGGCCGCGATGCTCGCGGAGCGGCTCCGTCCGTTCCAAGAGCAAGGCTCGCGTTACTCGTTCTTCCAGCTCTTGTTCCTGCTCGAGCGTGTCTACGCCGGCGGCTCGTCCCTCGGCGGAACCGGCCCGGTCGCCAAGGAGATGATCCGGCTCCGCCCGGACGCCTCCATGGGGTTCCCGGCAAGCGACATCGCAGAAGTCGCCGCCGTCTCGAGCCCCGACGGCGTCAAGCGAACGCGCATCTCGACGACGTTCATGGGCCTCTACGGCGTCTCGTCGCCGCTCATGAACTACTTCATCGAGCAGGTGGCGCAGGCCGAGCACCAAGGCGCTCAGCAGCCGGTCCGCGAGCTCCTCGACGTCCTTCATCACCGCGTCCTTTCGCTCGTCTACCGAGCCTGGACCAAGTACCGCCTCTACGTCGGTTACCGAACGAAGGGCGGCGACGCGTTCACGCGACGCATGCTCTGCGCCGCGGGCATCGACGGCTTCGGCGTCCACAACACGCCGATCCATCGCTTCCTGTTCCTGCGCTATGCGCCGATGCTCGCGTGGCGCGCGCGAACCGCGAACGGTCTGGCGATCGCCCTTCACGAGCTCTTCGGAAACCTCGGCGTGAAGATCGAGCAGTTCGTCGGCGCGTGGACGCTGATCGAGAAGCCGTACAGAAATCGGATCGGTCAGGCGAACTCGGTCCTTGGCGAGAGCCTGACCATCGGCCGCTATGTCTTCGACGCCTCGAGCCGCTACAAGATCGTCCTTGGCCCGCTCGGCTACGACGACTACCTCGCGTTCCTTCCGGGCGGTCACAAGCGCCCGCTGATGCGCGGCGTGTGCGCCGTCTTCACGCGCGGGTACTACGACGTCCTCCTCGAGCTCCACGTGAAGCCCGACGCCGCGCCGCGCTTTCAGCTCGGATCGCCGCGCGCCTCGACGCTCAAGCGGACTGCGTGGCTGGGCGGTCCGAAGAAGCCCTTCATCCTGACGGTCCCGCTCGACGATCCTTCCACTTCGACGAACGACGAAGAGGATCAAGAGCGCGGCGAGCCGCCGCCGAACCCGTTCGAAGAGGGAACGGTTCAAGAGGCGGCGGACGCCGCGCAGTAGCGCCTTCTCTTCCGATCATGCAACTACGCTAGGGCGAGCCCGGACAGACCGTCTGCAGGTAGACGTCGGCGGGTTGATTCCCGCTGTTCGACCAGAGGCTGTAGGCGATCTTGATGCCTTCCTCCTGCGCGAACATCTGCCAGCCGGCCAGCTTCGGATCGCCGAGCAGGAGCGTGTCGGAGATCGTCGTCCCGTCGGGCTCGAGAAGGACGAGATGGAGCTCGGAGGCGGCGAACGCGTTGGCGAGCATTGCGTATCGTCCGCCGCTCAAGTGTTGGAGCGGCCCGCCCGAGTAGGGAAGCGACTTCGGCGCGCTCGCGGTGCCGCCGTCGATCGACATGACAATCATGTCATCGATGTTGCGCCGAATGCCGGCGAGCATCTTGCCGGAGCCGTCGCCGGCGACGTAGGGCCAAGACACGTCCCCGAGCGACGTGAGCTGGTGCACTTCGGCGTTCGTGGAGCCGGGGGCGAGGCGCGCTACGACGACCGGCTCTTCGCCTTTGGTTCCGATCACGGCGACGCCGCCTGCATCGGTCGCGGCGACGTAGTGGTAGAGGTCCTCGTCGATCACCGTGAACGGCTGCCCGACCGGCTGGCCGTCGAGGCCGATGTAGCGTCCCGCGAGCGTTGCAGATCCTCCGAAGGGCGCGTTTTGCCAGATGACCAAGAAGCGATCCCCTTGAAAGAGGATCGAAGGCTCGCCGGCGGCGGCGGGAACGAGCTCTTCGAACACGGGATCCCACACTTCGGGCGGCGACACGACGGTCGGTCCCGCAAGAAGCTCGCCGGTGGGCGCGACCGTCACAGCCTCGAGGTGCGTCCATCCTTCGGCGTTCTCTACCGAGAGGATGGCGAGCGTTCCTGCCGGCGTGAGCTTTACGGCGCTTCCCCACGGCTTGCCGAGGTCGTGCTCGACGAGAGCGGCTCCGTCCGGCGCATAGATCGTGAGCCGGGCGCCTTGGTCACCCGACAGAACGGCGACACCTTCGGCCGAAACGTCGAGGGCAGCAGGGGGCCCATAGGAGAGCGTCGCGAGCAGGAGCGGCTCGGTCGGCTCGCAAGGGACCGGCTGGCCGCCCGCGCCGCCGGCTCCGTCGGTCGTATCGTCGCCGCCTTCGCCCGAGCCGCCTTCGCCGTCGGACGCCGCGTCGTCGCCGCATCCGGCGAGCAAAAGGAGCGAAGCCAGGGCGATTCGGCCCAGAAGATCAAGACGTTTCAGCATGACATTGTTACGGCGGAGCCTTTACGTCACCCCTCTCTCCGAGCACACTTCCGACGTGGCCGACCTCGACAAGGAGATCCTCGCGCGCGCTGCGCTCGCCGCAGGCAAGGACGCGGCGAAGCGGAAGCTCGACGAGGTGCTGGGCGACGAGGCGCCGGAGAAGGACGCTCCGAAGGACGAGAAGAGCTCGAAGTCGCGCCGGTGGAAGATCGCGATCATCGCAGTGCTGGTGCTCGCGCTCGGCATCGGCCTCGTCGGCCTGATGATCTCGTACTGGCAGTGGTTCCTCGCGGCCGGCGTCGTCGGCCTGGCTGCGCTCTACGGCTACTACAGGTGGCGGCGCCGCAAGCGCGACACGGAGACCGAGGCGGAGGCCGAAGCGCCCGCTCGCGCAGCGAAGGAAGAGCCCAAGGCTCGTGTCGCGCCGCTTGAAGATCAGGACGAGGTCGCGCTGCGTGCTCTCGAGCGCGAGAAGGCAGCACGCGAACGCGCGCGACAAGCCGAGGCTGCGCGCGAGGCGCGCGCCCAGATGGAACAAGAGGTCGACGACGAGCTCGCGGCGATGAAGGCGCGCCTCAAGAAGTGAGACCCGAGCGTCGGCCGCCCCTGCTCGGTGGCCTCACGGCGGCGTCATCATCCCGGCGTCCGGCTCGGCGCTGAGCGCTTCGAGGAAGGCGACCACGTCGTCGATCTCGTCCTTGGTGAGCTCCATGTCGAGCTGATGGCGAGCCATGAGCTCGACGGCCTCTTCCAGGGTCTCCACGCTGCCGTCGTGAAAGTAGGGGGCGGTGCGGGCGACATTGCGTAGCTGAGGAACGGCGAAGACAAGCTTGTCATCTTCGTCGCCGGTGATCTCGAAGCGCCCGAGATCGGTGGTCCGCTCGGCGGGCCAAGGGACCTGATCTCCGAGCTTCTCGAAGCGGCGGCCCCCGACGCCGGGGCCGTCGTGGCAGAAGGCGCAGTTGCCCCGGAAGAAATCCATGCCGCGTCGTTCGCGTTCGTCGAGCGCGCTCTCGTCCCCGTTCAGGAAATCATCGACGCGACTCGGCGTGACCAGCTGGCGCTCGAACGCGGCGAGCGCGAGCACGACGGTGGTCATCGAGATCCCGTCCGCACCGAAGGCAGCATCGAAGTCGGCGACGTAGGTCGGGTCGGCACCGAGGTACGCGAGCACGGCCTCGTCGGTCGCGCCCATCTCGTTCTCGGCGCGAAGCGGTCCGAGCGCCTGCTGCTCGAGCGAGCCGGCTCGGCCGTCCCAGAATAGGTGTTCCTTGAGGCTCGCGTTGAGGACCGTCGGGGCGTTGCGTCTGCCGGTCTGCTCGGCAACGCCGACCGAAACGGAGCGGCCGTCGTCACCGCCTTCGGCGATGAGGTGACAGCTCGCGCAGGCGACGGTGCCATCGCCGGAGAGACCGGTGTCGAAGAAGAGTCGTCTGCCGAGCTCGACCCTCGCCCGATCGGCGGCGCCGAGGCTGCCGAGCTCGGGCGCGGGCTCGATGGCCTCGATGTCGCGGCACGCCCCGGTGCCGAGCGCCGATGCTGCAAGGACGAGTGCGTGGAGAGCGCCGAGGCGCGAGCGCCGGCGGGAAGCTTTGTCGTTCATGGAGCCGACGGTAGGAACCCCGGCGCGACGGGGCGCGGACCGAACCGGCCAAAGGGCGGACCCGCGGGGCCAGCTACGAGGGCAGGTCCGCGCGAAACCGCGCGGGGGACTTTCCCGTCCAGCGCTGAAACGACCTTCGAAACGCGCGTTCGTCGGCGAAGTCGAGCAGGAACGCGATCTCCTCGATGCCGAGGGAGCGCTCGGCCAGGTAGCTCTCGGCAAGGCTGCGGCGGACCTCGTCGCGCACATCGGAGAAGCTGGTCTGCTGCTCGGCGAGGCGGCGCCGGAGGGTGCGCGCCGTCGTCCCGAGCCGGGCGGCTACGCGGTCGATGTCCAGCGCACCGGAGGGGAGCAGCTCCGAGACGACCCGACGCACGCGGTCCACGAAGGTGTCCGGCGGGCGGTGCTGCTCGAGCGCTGCGTCCGCCGCGCGAATCAGGAACGCGTGCAAAGCAGGATCTCGACCCTTCACCGGCAGGCTCATGTCGGCGGCTCGAAAGCGCATCTCGGCGAGAGGCGCCTCCCATCGGACTGCCGCGCCGAAGAACTCGGTATGCCGGCTGGTTCTCGGCGGCTTGGGGTGCCGAAAGCCGACGTACTCCGGGACGACGCGCACGCCGCACAGGCGGCGCGAGACGGCGAGCCATTGGCCGACCGAGCTCTCGGTGGCGCACCGCGCCGCGAGCGGAAGCGGACCCGATGGGTGCATCCAGATCCGTAAGCCCTCGGCGGTGCGCTCGAGCTCGAACGCGCTCGCTGCAGTGTAAAGCCGCTGGTAGCGTGCAGCGACCAAGGCGGCCTCGCCGAGATCCGCAGCCGAGCCCATCGCGAAGCCGGCAACGTCATAGGCCGACACCGGGACGTGCTCGGCGATGTCGACGACGAAGCCCGCGTCATCGAGGAGGCGCACGCACGTCTCGATCAGCGCAAAGTGCAGCTCGAGCGGGATCGTCGACGCGCCGGCTTCGGGGAGCTCGGCGACGCGAGCCCGAGCCATGACCACATCACGCGATAGGCCACGCGACGCGGCCGCGGTGAGCACGGCGTGCGATGCGGCTGCGCGGATCCAGGGCACGGCGCCCGAGATCGCTAGTACACGACCATCGACGAGAGCGCCGACGAGACCTCTTCGCCGATCGGATCGATGTGACCGCGGTGGACGATTTGGACGAGGAGCACGCGCTGATCGCTGCGGACGAGGATCTCGGTGGAGAAGGCCTCGAAGGGCTTGGGCTTCGCCTTGACGGTGGTGCGCATCAAATAGGCGCGACCCTGCGCGTTGGCGGTGCCGACCGGCTGGCGATTCGCGAGCATCACGGCGCCCTGCGCCTTGGTCTCCTCCTCGAAGCGCTTCGCAACCTCGGACCACGTGTCGCGATCGGGATCAACACGCTCGAAGATCGAGAAGCTGAACTGGCGCGGAGACTGGTACGAGATGAACCGCTTCTCGGGGGTGTAGTCGGCGTCGCGCACGGTCCAGTCGATCGGACGCGCGAAGCGTACGTCGCCATCGAGCACGCCGACGCCGATCAGGCGCGGCATGGTCGTCGTCTTGTCCCGGTCGAGCTTGGGAAAGTAGACCTCCCAGCTCTTGTCCTTGTCGATGACGCCGCCGCCGTGGAGGTAGAACACCTCGTCGTCACGCGGCGCGGTGGGCGATCCACCGCAGGCCAGCGAGAGCATGGCGACCGAGAGCAACGCAACCAATGCTCCCCCCTCACGCAGTGAGGGGGGCCGGGGGGGTGAATTGGCAGCCATAGGCTTAATGCTTGGATTGAGGGTAAGGGACGTTGAGACAGGCGCCAACTTTCGGGGGCCGTCTCCGGGAGTTTGCCCGGCGGCGGGGCCTTGAAATATCGTAGACGGGCGATGCAGCGTGCGAAAAGTCGGCCTCTTCTGGCGTCTCTCGTGTGTGCCGCGGCCCTTTCGCTGACGGGCTGCGTTGGCCTCGACGCCGCGGTCGAATACCCCGACGTGTCGGACATCGATCTCGACGACTACCTCCTCACCCCGGAGGGTGACGCGAACCCGTCGGTCACGTTCGGCAAGTTCAAGCTCAACCCGTCGACCTGCAAGGACATCGACATGCGCATGGTCACCGGTCCCTTGGACCAAGAGGACCTGACGCGCTTCTTCGCGGCCCGCGGGATCGATCGAAAGCCGAAGCGAGCGCGCGACGACCTCTGGTGGTTCGAGTTCGCGGCCGACGACGACGAAGGCGGGAACGCGGCAGTGCGGCTCCGTCTCGCGATCCTCAAAGACCGCAACGGCGCCGCAAAGGACCTTCACGACTCGCTCCTCCAGCACGGCCCCGGATGGTGGGGCGTGCGGCGCGGCAACCTCGCCGTTCTGGCGCCGAAGACGAGCCTGTCGGAAGCTCTGCGGTTCGCCATCAAGTACCGGCTCGTCTGCTGGGGCAGCTTCACCTACGCCGGCGTCGACGACGTCTACGTGATGGCGGGCGGCTACAGCGAGTTTTGACCGACAAGGCTGGAAACCTGAAACCCGCGCGCGGATACTAAGAGCATGCCTAAGCGCCGCTTTCTTGTTCGTACCTTGTGGCTGGCCGGGGGCGCTCTGCCGCTCTCGTTGGCGCTCCTCTATGGCTGCGAGTCGTCGACGCAGTTCGACGACCTCTGCGGGTGGGTGAGCGATCCGAACAACTGCTACGCGGCGTACTTCGAGGACATCCAGACCCGCTGCGGCTCCGCGGACGCCGTCCCGGTGGGCATCTTCCAGAAGCGTGAGACGCTCGACAACTGCTTCCTGAACGCAGGCGGCATCGTCGTCTTCGAGCCGCCGCTCAGCCTCGAGGTGCCGATCGAAGAGGCGACGGAGCCGCTGAAGTTCACGATCCAGAACGCCGACGGGACCGACTGCGGCTCGATCACCTTCAAGGCCAAATACGACTTCTCGATCACCATCATCGGTGACGAGGTGCCCGACGGCAGCGTTCCGACCGAGGACGTGGTCAAGGGCGGGACGTTCTCGATGACCGGCGGCAAGGACACCGAGACGCTCGCGGTGCAGTGCGCATCCAACCCGGCGGCGTTCAACTTCGACCGCCTCTCGATCACGAAGTGCCCCGAGTACGAAGCGATCCTTCCGCACGCCGAGATCGACTTCAACCCGGGCGGCATCGACCAAACGGGCGTCATTCGAGCGCGCATCTACTATCCGCCGCTCGAGGGCGAGCTGAAGAACGCGTCTCCTGTCCCGATCACCTATTTCGAGTGCATCATCCCCGCTGCCAAGCCGCTGTGTGAAAACGGCATGCTGGATGGCACCGAGACCGATATCGACTGCGGCGGCGGCGTCTGCACGACGAAGTGCCTCGACTCGCAGAAGTGCATCACCGACAACGACTGCGCCAGCTCGGTGTGCGAGGTCGTCGAGGGTCTCAAGATCTGCATCGGTCCTGAATGATCAGGACACGAGCAGCTTGATGACGAGCGTCGTGCTCCCGAGGCGGAGCCGATCGTTGTCGTGCAGCTGGCGCTGCTCGCCGGGCGGAAGCTTCTGCTCGTTGAGGAACGTGCCGTTGCGCGAGCCGTCGTCCTGCACGTACGCCTGACCCGTCGACGGATCGGCCGAGACGCTCGCGTGCTTCGACGAAGCGCTCGCGTCGTTGATCCCGATGTCGACCTTGTCGGAGCCGGCGCGACCGAGCTGCGTCCTGCCGCTTCGGATTGGCCAGAAGACGCCGTTGGGCTCGTTCTGGAACGTCACGAGGAAGCCGACGAGGATCCCACTGGCGCCCGAGCCTTGGGGCATCGCCGACGGTCCCGAGAGAACGCCGGGCGACATCGGGAGCGCGGCCGGCGGCATCGGGGGCGGCGGCTCAACGACAGGAGGCGGCGGTCCGAAGCCCACGCTCCCGCCCTGCCCGCCG